>NZ_JAASHC010000001.1:0-367868 GCF_019734355.1 Bacteroides sp. K03 | reverse complement strand
AAAAGAGATAACTAATTGATTTATAAAGTTAATAACAAATAAAAAAGTATTCAATTATTAGGAATACAACATAGAAGTATGAAAAGAAAAGCATTATTGGTTCTTTTTCTCATAATAATATGCTACACCGCATACTCTCAGGAGAGATTCTCTGCTGCCGGTTTCTATTCCACAAACAACTCTGAACGTAATATTCTTGACTTCAATTCAGGCTGGAGATTTCACCGGGGGGCTCAATCTGGCGCTTTTTCACAGAGTTTCAATGACCAAACATGGGAAATTGTTAACCTTCCTCATACAGTAGAACTTATGCCATCCGAAGCCAGTGGTTCACGTAATTATCAAGGCCCTGCGTGGTATCGCAAACATTTTACTATCGATACAAAATATCAGGGTAAACGTCTTTCTCTTTATTTCGAAGCCATCATGGGGAAAAGCAGCTTCTATGTAAACGGACAAAAAGTAAAAGAACATTTTGGTGGTTTTCTTCCTGTCACAATAGATTTGACCAAGGCGGGTGTAAAAGCGGGTGATGACGTAGTAATAGCTGTATGTGCAGATAATAGTGACGATCCATCTTTCCCTCCCGGACGTAAACAATACACAATGGACTTCTCTGTTTTTGGAGGAATCTATCGTGATTGTTACTTCATCAGTACCAATGACATTCATATCACCGATGCAAATGCTGCCGGGCAAACAGCAAGCGGAGGTATATTTGTTAGTTATGAAGACATATCCGATCAAAAGGCAAAAATCAATGTTAAAACCCACATTGCCAATGAAGGAAATACAGGGAAAAAAGTAGGGATCGAAACCATTCTCATTGACGCTAATGGAAAGAAAGTCGCTTCAAGCAAGAAAAACCTGCAACTGGCAGCAGGAGCTTCCGGAAGTATAGAACAACAATTATCAGTTAAAACTCCCGCCCTCTGGCATCCGGATACCCCCCATTTATATCAACTCAAAACTGTGGTATATTGCGACGGCAAAGTATGCGACGAAACGATTTCGCGTATTGGTATCCGATCTATCGAGTTTCGTGGTGCCGACGGGTTATATATCAATGGAAAGCCGTTTGAAGATAAGCTGATGGGGGTAAATCGTCATCAGGATTATGCCTATATCGGCAATGCCGTACCCAACAATCTGCAATGGCTGGATGTGAAAAAGCTACGTGATGCCGGATGCCGCATCATACGCTCGGCACACTATCCGCAAGATCCCGCTTTTATGGATGCTTGCGATGAACTGGGTATGTTCATTATCGTAGCAACTCCAGGATGGCAATACTGGAACCCCGATCCTATCTTTGAAGAAAGAATTATTTCTGATATACGCAACATGGTACGCCGTGACCGTAATCATCCTTCTGTTATCATGTGGGAGCCTGTTCTGAACGAAACAGCTTTTCCTGAATCATTTGCTCTGAATGCTTATAATGCTACACATGAAGAGTATCCGTATCCAGGATGCTATGCAAGCATTGACGATAAGAGTAAAGGAGCCTATAAATACGATGTCATCTATACTGCTCCCAAAAATGAAGATTACTATCAGAAATTAGGCAAATCATGTTTCACACGCGAGTTCGGCGACTGTGTAGACGATTGGAACTCACACAATTCTTACAGTCGTGTAGCCCGTGAATGGGGAGAAGAGCCTCAAATACGCCAGGCGCAACATTATGCACGCAAAAAATATGGTGGTTCATTGACCATCGATCAATTCTACAAAGCTCCTAAAGGACACATTGGTGGAGCTTTATGGCATTCTTTCGACCACCAGCGCGGTTATCACCCCGATCCATTCTGGGGAGGTATCATGGATGCCTTCCGTCAACCCAAATATTCTTATTACATGTGGATGAGTCAACGTGATCCGGCTGTTAAATTAACCCAGGCAGATAGTGGTCCAATGGTCTATATTGCCAACGCCATGACTCCGTTTTCACCGGAAGACATAGTAGTTTATTCCAACTGTGACAGCGTACGTATCACTATTAATGGAAAAACAAGCCTGACACAAGTACCTGAAATTGAAGAGAAAGGGATTCGCCACCCTCCCATCACATTCAAGAATGCATACAGTTTTGTAGATGTACGCGCACTACACCGAGCAGACAAAGCAGAAGAATGTAGTATTGTAGCCGAAGGGTTCATAGGAGGAAAGGTGGTAGCCACAGCCAAAAATATGCCATCCAAGCGAAATGAAAAGATAGTGCTGACTATTGATTCCGGGCTCCCACCTCAGGCTAATGGTTCGGACATCGTTACAGTCATCGCTTCTATTACTGACAAAGATGGCTATGTAAAGCGCCTTTCACAAGAAACAGTCATTTTTGAAGTAGAAGGTGAAGGTGAATTGGTAGGTGGTCGTGACATTGAAGCCAACCCAAGAGTTAGCCGCTGGGGAACAGCACCAGCCTTGATACGTACTACCAATAAGGCCGGGAAAGTTAAAGTTACTGCACGCCTGTTACACCCCGGTATTCAGATTCATCCGATAGCTACCGTTGAATTCACTACTATTCCGACAGATCGTCCTGCTATCTATAAGGAGTTACGTGTACCAGCAAAAACTGAACAGTTTAATACAGGAACGGTAGAAGAAATAGATATGAACGAAATAGAACGTCTCGCTAAAGAAGAGCAAGATCGTATCAATGAAATGAAGCAGGTGGAACAGCAACAACGCCATTTCGAAAGTACAGAAAAAAAACAATAAATTCCTCCTATCAAAATCAATTAACTTACACACAAAAGGGGATGTGCCTATTTTGACACATCCCCTAATTTATTTATTTGCGAAATATCCCGAGAAACAATTTACCTGTAAAAAAACAATCAACCTATTATTTTATTATCTTAATGCTTGTACGACCAGCTACGTTCACAATGTAAACGCCTGATTGTAAATCAGACAAATCGACTGCTTGGGTATACGTCAAAGATTTTACAGTTTTCCCAGCGATATCGCAGATGTCCACCTTTAAGTTATCAGCATTTTGAAGAGATAATACTCCGTTAACGAATGTATAATTTACATTTGATATTTCAGTTTGCGCAATGGATGTTGCTCCTCCAAGCGGTCCCATGAAAAGCATTTCTCCCAACTCGGCATTCCATCTCCAAGCATTATGATCTTCTCCTGACCAACCCAGAATTACAACACGAGTGTTGCTATCGTAGTCTGTACAATTAGCAGCATTGATATCAAACAAGATTTTTTTGCCCACTTCAAGATTTCCCTCGTATCCTTCCGGAATTACTTCACTCCATGGTACAATTCCTTCAATATTATATCCCTCAGCAGTCCTTACAGTTTTATATTCATAACCTGTAAGCTTATTATTTACAATTCTACCTCCGGCATAACCTCCACCGGTTGCGCGGTTATCTTCACTGCCAACTGACATACGTAACTGTGAATGGCCACGTCCACGTGCGTCTATTGAAGAATGATACTCATCCCTTCCTTCCGGATCGGGAAAGAAAAACAGTTCGATATTATCCACACCTGTATCCGATTTTTTAAGTGCTTCATCATAAGGTATATATGTATCATCCTTTACCTTAATGAAAAAATAAATGTAACGCTTGTCATATACAGCCTTGAAAGATGCTTCATATCCCCATATATTGGGAACAGGCTCTACACCCCAATCATGTGTTACGACATCAATAGCATTTTCGGTAACTTCGGCTGCCGACCAACAACTCTCATTGGCAACTCCATCAATTTCAATAAACTCATCCGTCGAATAAATATTCATCGTTTTAATGTGCTCATAATAATCCTGAGCGAACAAATTACCAGCTGTCAACATTGAAACAGCAAACGCCAAAATAGTAAACTTTTTTCTCATAATAATTTATTTTTAATTAGTATAAATTCCTCCGAGGGTTTATCCCCCGGAGAGAGGATTGATTGTTCATTTCAAATTTTGTTAGTACCCCGAATTTTGTAATAGTACATTCATTCCTACAAGCTGCCTTTCGGTAAGTGGAATCGGTAAGCGATGATGTTTGTTAGGTTCAAATCCCCTACTTGCAAATAATTCTTCGGCTTTGTTCCAACGCAAGTAGTCGAACCACAAATGAGTCTCAAGACATAATTCTTTCTCACGTTCCTTTATTATGGCATCCATAAAATCACCACTATCTTCCGAAGAAGGATAATCGACAGATACAGTCACAGCTAAAGATGCATCATCAAACGGATACCCCCACGCTCTTCTTCTTACTTTATTCAAATATTTCTTAGCATTAGTCATATCAGCCGTTTTATAACATGCCTCAGCATATTGCAAATACAGATCGGCAAGACGGAAAATACGTTGATTGATTGAATTATGCCCTTCAAAGCCCGGCAACCCTTCTGTTGCCCAATTCTCTATCGCATTATAAGGAATGTATTTTTTAAATCCATAATAACTGTTAGGATAAGGTTTTATATTGGTCCCGGCCCAATTCGTCGATATAGAGTCTCTTCCTGGAACATAGAAGGAAGCGTACATACGGGGATCTGCGGCACGTGATTCATTCAGGAAGGTCTGAATGTATTTACTGTTTACTGTACCCCAACCCGGTTCTGTCTTAACATTCAAGCGATATCCATTGGCCCTTAATACTGTATTTATATCATTTCCTAAAGCATCCCAGTCACCTGTATAAAGGTTGAAAAACTCTTCCTCAGAGAAAACCTGTACTCCTATCGCGGTTCCATATATTTTCATCAATTCCCGTAGAACAATATTAGTTTCACTATTGGAAGGTAATGAAACATATTTGTCATACACTTCCTGGGTAATCTCATAACCTGTATTGTATTTATTCACCCAATCCATTGCTACATTTACAATTCCAAAACCACCACCGACACCATCGGGGCCTAAACGTCTCCATAAATAAGAACCGGCCTTGGTATCGTCATTTACAGTCTGGAACTGTATCTCAAAAATAGATTCAGAATTATTCTCATGATTGAAATCGAAATTCCACGCATATTCCTTAGTTAATTGATATTCTCCACCGGTCTGATTTCCGCACTCCATTGCTTTAACAAACCACTCTTTCGCTTTCCCATAATCTTCGAGATACATATACACTTGTCCCAGATATCCTGCGGCTGCACCTTTTGTTACCGCTCCTAATTTAGTGGTTTGCCACGAAGTTGGTAAGCGGTTATATGCCGTCTCAAAATTGGTAATTATTTCATTCCAGCACTCACCTAAAGTATTACGTGGTATCATTAACTGATCTCTCGAAACAATCAATGTATCGACTATAGGCACTCCTAAGCCGTTGGGATCATACTGCGGATGCGATGGTAATTTATCCCCGAACGAACGGGTTAAAGACATATAAGCAAAACCACGAAGGAAATTACATTCTCCGATCATCTTGTCCAATTCCTGATTTTCAGTTTGAGTCAACGAACCGCTATTCCTCAATGAATATATTTTTGTACATACGTCGTTAGATCTGGAAATGATAGAATAAAGATTTTTCCAATAGCAGTAAATCGCACTGGAACCATCGAAATATCCAAAGTTTACCATTGGTTTTACATCTTCCAGAGTTGCCCTGAATTCAAGCTCGCCGGTTGCAAAACAGGTATAATAATATATCCCATAAAAATACAACCATTCACCGTACAATCCATTATAGGCTCCATTAAGAGCCGTCTGGGCATTTTCAACACTGTTTATAAGATCATCGGACGGGATACCTCCATAGTTCTCGACATCCACAAAGTCTTCACATGATGTAAAACATCCGAAAACGACGATGCACAGTATCAATTTTATATATTTCATAATATGTTTATTGTTTTTCTGATTATAAAATAGTTTTCATCATTTCCTGCATTTAAAAATCTATCTGCAGACCGAATAAGAATGTTTTATACTGCGGATAATTACCGGTATCTATACCAAATGCAGTATTCTGTGAAGCCGAAAATTCTGGATCAAAACCTTCATATTTGGTAAATGTCAGTAAATTCTGTGCAGAAGCGTAAATGCGAAGTTTAGATATAGCACACTTACTCAGCCATTGCTGTGGAAATGTAAACCCTATGTGAATGTTCTTCATCCTCAGATATGATCCATCCTCGATATACCATGTCGAAACGGAACTTTTATTATTATTCGGGTCGCTGGTAGAACTTCTGAAGTTTTCATTCGTACTTCCAGGACCTGTCCATCTGTCCAGTGCATGAGTGGTCGTATTATAATCATTATACAATGAATGGGTTACCTGACGGAAGTTATTGAAAATATCATTGCCCTGAACCCCTTGAAACAGCACATTGAAATCAAACCATTTGTAGTTCAGATCGATATGGAACCCATAGGTAAAATCCGGCCATGGATCACCAACATGTACAATATCGTCGGAGGTTATATGCCCGTCATTGTTTACATCCCTGAATATCAAGTCTCCAGGACCTGTTCCCGTCTGTTGGTAATAACTGTACCCATTTTCCTGCGCTTTTTTGTTGTATTCATCTACTTCTTCCTGCGTTTGGAATACCCCTATTGCATCGTATGCAAAAAATGAACCGATAGGAAGTCCTACTTGTGTGACAGATACATTCTGACTACCCAAAACCTTCCGATCTGAATATAATACTGCGTTGCTTCCATCTGTGTTCTTTACCTTATTGCGTACATAGCCCAGGTTGGCACCAACGGAGTAACTGAGTTCCTTACCTATTCTATTGCGATAACTAACTTCCACATCAAAACCTGTATTCCTTATTTTTCCAACATTAAAAGTATAGAACACGTCTTGTAGATTAGTTCCCAGTCCTGCCATTGCAGGCAACGAACTCTTGAACAATGCATTTGAAGTATTTTTGATATACCAGTCGAATGTAAACTGCAAGGAATTATTAAACGCTCCTACATCGAGTCCAAGGTTGATTGTAGAGATTTCTTCCCACTTAATTTTATGATTGGGTAACTTATCAAGACGAAGTCCGGTCACAGATGTCTGATTACCATCGGCATCTGTACTTCCCAATGCATAGTTGGCATTCGGGGTGATATAGTTGGCTGTATAGAGAAACTGCTGTATGCCACCCATATTTCCTAAAAGTCCCCAGGATGCTCTGAGCTTAAGATCAGACAACCACGAAAATGACTGGTTATCTTTTATAAAATTCTCATTGCTGATCCGCCACGCTCCCGAAAAGGAAGGGAAGTTTCCCCAGCGATTTTCGGGTCCAAAACGATCATAGCCATCACGTCTGATCATCGCCATGAATATATATTTATCCATTAAGCTATAGTTTACACGTCCGAAATACGACAGATAAGCACCATTCGAATAAGTATCGCTTGCCTGTCGGTTTACTGCATCTGCCAAAGATGCACGGTAAATATCGCCGATCATATTTTTAGCACTAACATTAACTCCAGTAGAATAAGATTTTTCGCATTCCATACCAGCCATCAAAGCAAGAGAATGTATGTCATTGAAGGTCTTATTATAATTTGCAACGAGATTTCCCCCCAATGAATATCCCCTTGAAACGGCCTGATACATAGACGAATATAATTTACTCTCGGCGGCATATTGATATTGTCCGGCTTCCTGGCGGCTATCGGCTGTAAAAAAGCCACCGAACATAGTTGCTGTTATAGTTAAATCTTTTATCGGTTGCAACCTTAAATAGATATTTCCGTTTACTTTGAAGTCCTTTGCTCTGTTATCTGCAGTTTCTTCATATGCCAGCAGGTTACGTCCGTCGTATGCGGCAAGCATATTTTCGATACTTGTCTCTTTTCCCGATATGGGATCTATGATAGGACTCCCGTCCACATTGGTCTTTGGGAAATACCCATACCCTCCCGGCTGATTGGTACTGTCATAGGGCATCATGAAAGGTACGGTACGCATGTAACTAACAAGGTAGTTTGAATTTGAATTTTGTTTTTTATTGACGTGGAGGATTTGCATATTTTCGCCAAATGTAGCCCATTTATTCAATTTTATTTCAGAATTAAGGCGAAACGAATAGCGTCTGAAACGTGTATCCAAATATGTCCCTCCTTCATCATATAAGTTAAATGAAGCGTAATAGTTATATTCATCTGTTCCTTTGCTGAAAGAAAGGTCATAGTTCTGAGTTAATCCCGTATCGAAAATAATATCTTTCCAGTTATAATCGACATTGGTCAGATCATAATCCAATGCGTAAGCCATGATGTTCTTACCACCACTACTGCTATATTGGCTCGGAAAAGCCAGCATTTCAGCTTCTGTCATTTTCCCCTGTCCGCGGAAGTCTTCCAGTCTTAATTCCTTTAATTGTCTTGTACTAAGCACATCAGGCATTTTGGTAGGAGTATTAAACCCAACATAGGAATTAAAACTTATTTTGGACTCTCCTTTCTTACCCCGTTTCGTTGTCACAAGAATTACTCCATTTGCAGCCTGTGCTCCATAAATAGCAGCAGCAGAACCATCTCTAAGTATTTCTACTGATTCGGCGTCATTCATATTGAATTCTGCTCCCGGATTTTGAGGCACTCCATCAATTATCCAGAGCGGCCCCGAACTATTAAAAGAACCAACACCACGAAGTCGGATATCGGCCGTTGCACCAGGTTCTCCACTCGATTTTGTAACAAGCATACCTGGAACTTTTCCTTGCAGAGCTGACTCAATACCAGCGCTGGCCGTATTTTCCATGTCTTTTACCTTAACTGAAGAAATGGCTCCAGTTATATCACTTTTTTTCACCTTTCCGTAGCCTATCACAACAAAATCATCCAGCATCTGCGTTTCTTCAACCATCGTAATATTAATGACTGTCTGATTGCCTACAACAACAGATTGTGATTTAAAGCCAACATAACTGAACGTTAGTTCAGCCGTCGAAGTAACCCGGATTGAATAATTACCATCCAAGTCAGTAATTGAACCTACGGATGAACTCATGTTTGCATCATTTGCCTTGATAGAAACTCCTATCAACGGCTCTCCACTATCACTTTTTACATTTCCTTTTATGGTCTTTATTTGAGCAAATAAAAAAACCGGAAGAAATAGAAAAAGAAACAAAAGAATCTTTTTAGATAAGTTGTTTTCCATGTATATCTCTAATTAGTTTTAATGATTGATATTAGAATCAAAAAATTCTATGGAACAAAAGTATCCTGTTTTTTTTTCTTGTAGAACGATAAACTATGAAAAAATCCCAAACAAAACACGACTAAAACAGAGATAAAGCAATCATAAAGAAGATAAACCACTAGCATTCAGAAAATTACATATTTTTCATATCACAGAAATAAACTTAAAGGCAATAAGTTATAATTGAAAAAAATTGTATTTTTGCAATGGTGATCTTAACATCATTATATCGTGAATGAAAGCAACCGGAGGAAATCACCGACACTACAATCCTCGTGCTATTTTAAATATCCAAAGGAAAATTTCATATCAACCATATTTTAATTTAATAACAGATACTAAAAGAACATGAAAAAGTTATTTTTTCTATTGAGTTGTTGTCTAATGGCAGGAACTATCCATTCGCTCGAATTACAATCACCTGATGGTAATTTGAAAATGCAATTCCAGATTTTAAAGAATGGAATTCCCGCTTATTCATTATCCTATAAAGGAAAAGAGGTAATAAATCCCAGTAAACTCGGATTGGTTTTGCAAGGAGGGGATGATGTTGGATTTGGAACTGAAATAATAAAAAGTTCCGACCCTAAAACATCTTTGTATGATGGTTTCTCATTATTAGAAACCAAAGAGGATAGTTTTGATGAAACATGGCAACCTGTTTGGGGAGAAAACAAATACATCCGTAATCACTATAACGAACTATCGGTATTATTAAAGCAGGCCCAGACGGATAGAAATCTCTTGATACGCTTTCGCCTGTTCGACGATGGCCTGGGATTCAGATATGAATTTCCAAACCAGAAAAGCCTCATTTATTTCGTGATAAAAGAGGAGTTAACGGAATTTGCCATGACTGGCGACCATACTGCTTATTGGATTCCGGGAGATTATGATACTCAAGAATACGATTATACCGTATCGAAACTTTCGGAAGTCAGAAAGTTAATGCCAGGTGCCAGGACCGGTAATGTTTCTGAAACTGAATTTTCTCCAACCGGGGTCCAGACTTCGTTACAACTAAAAACAGCCGATGGTATTTATATAAATTTGCATGAAGCTGCTCTTATAAATTATGGATGTATGCATCTTGATCTGGATGACAAAAATTTCATTTTCCGCTCATGGATAAATCCCGATGCCAATGGATCAAAAGGAAACATGCAAGCACCCTGTAATACACCTTGGCGAACAATCATTGTAAGCGATGACGCCCGTGATATTTTAGCATCAAATATCACATTAAATTTAAATGAGCCCTGTAAGATAGAGGATACTTCGTGGATAAAACCAATGAAATATGTAGGTGTCTGGTGGGAAATGATTACGGGGATGAAAGACTGGTCTTATACAAACGAATTGACAAGTGTACATCTTGGAATAGATGACTTTACAAAAGTAAAACCCCATGGAAGGCATGGTGCTACAACTGAGAACGTGAAACGACATATTGATTTTGCAGCAAAACATGGCTTTGACGGAGTATTGGTTGAAGGTTGGAATATCGGATGGGAAGACTGGTTTGGTTTTACGAAAGATTATGTATTCGATTTTTTAACTCCATATCCCGATTTCGATATTGAAGAAATTTATCAGTATGCAAAAAGCAAAGGTGTGAAAATGATTATGCACCATGAAACATCTTCTTCCATCCGTAACTACGAACGGCATCTGGAAAAAGCTTATCAGCTGATGAATAAATATGAATATCCTGCCGTAAAAAGCGGATATGTAGGAGATATTATTCCCAGAGGAGAATACCATTATAGCCAATGGATGAATAACCATTATCAGTATGCAATTGAAAAAGCAGCAGAATATAAAATTATGGTAAACGCACATGAGGCAGTCAGGCCAACCGGAATCTGCCGTACATGGCCAAACCTTATAGGAAATGAAGCGACAAGAGGAACAGAATATCAGGCATACGGAGGAAACAAAGCCAGTCACACTTCCATATTACCTTTTACTCGTGTTATCGGAGGGCCTATTGATTTCACTCCCGGTGTTTTTGAGATGGACATGACTAAGTTAAATCCAAAGAACCCTTCTCATTGTAATTCAACTTTAGCAAACCAACTGGCTCTTTATGTTACAATGAGTAGTCCTCTGCAAATGGCATGCGATTTACCAGAAAATTATGATCGCTTTCCTGATGCTTTTCAGTTTATCAAAGACGTAGCGTTGGATTGGGATGAAAGTATCTATCTGGAAGCCGAACCGAACGAATATATTACAGTAGCACGTAAAGCTAAGAATACAGACAATTGGTTTGTCGGTAATACTGCTGGAAATAATAAATTTACATCAAATATAACCTTTGATTTTCTTGATTCCGACAAGGTATATGTGGCCACAATCTATGCGGACGGTAAAGATGCAGATTACAAAACCAATCCCCAGGCATATACTATTAGAAAAGTTCTTGTAACAAATAAGTCCAAATTGACACAGGTATCAGTAGTAGGAGGAGGCTATGCGATCAGCATCGTTCCGGTAACAGACAAATCCCAATTGAAAGGATTAAGAAAATTATAAGAGTTATTTTTAATCAAATAGTGAAAGGTGCCCTGATCGGCACCTTTTTTTAGTTTGTTTATTGGGGATCTTTATTCACAGGTAAATTATCAGATAGATAAAAAACACACGAAAAAACAAAGTATATGATATTACAGTTTAATCCAGAATCCCTAAAAACAGAAATATAAAAAAGCCAGGATAATCGTTTCTGATTTCCTGGCTTTTCATTTTTGCGACCAATATTTAACTATCAGTCAGATATGCAATCTCCTTATTTAAGTATGATCTTCTTACTCACCCTTTCATTCGGAGTTGTAACTTCAAGAATATAGATCCCCTTTGGCACATTCGATATATCAATTGAATTACTATTTGCCATTTTCCGCTGTATAACCTTTCTGCCATCAACTGATATTAATGAAACCGCATATTCGGCTATATTTGTATCGATATTAATGGTTGTTGTCGCCGGATTCGGGTAAACAGTAAATTTTGTATTACTATCACCTTCTTCCTCTTCTATGCCGGTTGGAGTCAGGCTTCTTATCATATAATGAATCACTTTTGCATATCCATTTTCTTCACCCAATAATTCATAAGTACCATCTGCATTCTTACGCGCATTTAAAGCATAAGTTATATCGGTCCAACCACTCGTTTTACCAACTTCCACTCCAGGAGATACTTCTCCTACAAACTCTTGGGTATCCCTGTTATAAACATTTATAACACCATTACGGGTAAGGAATACAAAGAAGTAGTCACCGGCAAAAGCCAGAGATTTAGCACTAAGGTCTTCATTTACCGTAGCAACCGGTATCAGCATTTCCTTATCATATTGCCATTGTTCGGAAGGTACATTGTTGATATTTGCAAGTTTTGCTTTTATATTTTTATAAGTCAATAATGTAGATCCTGCACGTCCCCATACACTCGGGTTAGGATTTGGATTGGCTTGAGTATAACAAGTAACATAGAGTTCATCGCGTTCCGAATCGTACATTACACGTCCAGCTTCAATTATATAACTCGGAAGCTTGTATGATACAGGATTTTCATATTCCAAAATGCCTTTTTCATTTACACGCTTCACTTTAAACAATTTGAACTGAATATTGGTCGGAGCACTTACAGCATCGGTCATCCAAACATTCCCATCTTTATCAGGATACATAGAGAATGTATTTACAACTGTGGGGAAAGTATTGATTTCATCGTCTGTTTTCTGTCCATCTCCATTCTTATCTTCCCAGTAGTACTCTTTCCGGATATCATTACATGGAATAGCAATGTATCCATGCTTTTCCTTGTCAAAACGATATACGCCTAATATGCTTGAGTACATATTGGTCACGTACATGAAATCATGCCCATCTATTTTCCGGTTGAATACCCCACAGATAATAGGTGATGGGAAATTACGGAAATCATTGGGAAAAGTAAACGGGTCGAAGGATGATGCGACAAGCCTATCCAAACGGCCTCCAAGCTTAGAATAGTCCACTTCATGTATTTTATCCGGTGTAAAGAATACGTTTTGATTATTCAAATCAAAATCAGCCGTAGTTGTAAATGAAAGACCTTCAAGTTTCCAGTTCAGCTCCTGTGTTTCTTCTTTATAAGAATACAGTACGGCAGTTGAAGTTCCGACAAACATATTGGATATATATATATTCCCATTTCCATCAACACCTACACCTGTAGGACCAGGGAAACGCATATGGCCAACCTCTCCTTGCAAATATTCTCCGCCTCCTTCACTTAGAGGTTTAGGAGATTTTACGAAAATACCTCCTTTTACTCCAAATGTTGAAGACTGAACAGGTGATGAATAGATATCAGTATATATCAGCACATTCAGGTCTTTTCCTGAATTAGGCAGTAAAATACGATTTTTATAAGTGTCTACTGAGAATGACTTAGCCTCAACACCCTCAGGTATTATTATTGTCGATTGGGCACGAATGGCTCCACTGGTCAAACTTATTGCAACAATTCTTTTCATATCGGGTTGAAGCATCCATACATAGCCTTTATTGTCTGCAACGATATATCCCACACCACCTTCTGTAATCTGGAAACCTCCGTTAGCAGTAGCACTGGTACGCATGGTCGTTTTATCGTATATTTTCAGAGAGTCCGGTATATTCTGCGACGGAACTCCAGGCACGGCAACAATAAGGTCATTACCTCTGATTGCCAACCCTGCCAGATACTGATCTGCATGTGTAGCGATACGCATCAAATTTTCAGCAGGACCATATCCCGTAGAGAATCTGGATGAAATACCATCGCTTACTCTATAGCGAGCAACAAAATGCCATACAGCTTCTTTGGGCGGGAATCTTTGTAGTCCGTTGGTGTTTTTACTTACACCACCATCTCCCGCATGACCACTAAAACTCATCAACTGGTAAACATAACTGTTATCAAGAACCACAGCTTTACCCGAGTTCCGCCCCCAACTACCTGTTCCCGATTCAAAAGGAACACTATGAACAGCTCCATCTTTCCATAATCCAACATTTGTGCCGCCTTCATCCCAACCACAAATGCTTGCAACAATACCATCTTCACGAACGAAAATCGATTCCATACTGTGAGGGATATGGTTAGCGGGTTTTCCTCCATCGTTAGCGATCCATGACGTTTGATAATCAGAAAGATCTCCTGAAATTACCTCGCGATAAGTAGGTGTGAGAGTAACGTCAGCACCAGGCATAGTAATTGAAGTTGTTGCTTTTGTCTCATCGTTATTTTCAAAGATAACCGTACCGGTGGAAGTAACAACCCATTTATCGAAAACCTCACCATTTATTTCTTCCGGAACCGAAATTTCCACAATGGCACCTTCGTATGCTATACCCGTTCCAAGAGGTGACTTAATAGTTGCTGTACCGTCACTATCTTCTAATGTGACATTGTAAAACGGTATATACTTTCCACCATATGCTGATAGATTTCCCCAACCGGCATAAGAAGATAGAGATACCCCAGGCACGTAAATATTAAGCGGTTCAGTAGTGTTTGTTCCCACCTGAATAAATGCATTTGCCCCACAAACAGGAGGTGTAATGGCACGGGAAATTATAGATGTTACATTCCCACGGCGACAGAATGCAGCCGATCCGATATTTGTAAGCGTTGAGGGAAGGTCTATTTTCGTCAATGCTCCTGACCCATCCGTAACATTCTCACTGGCACTTAATCTGATTGCATTATCACCTATGATTTTTACACCTTCAGTAAATACAAATTTCTCAACACCGGAAGCTTCACCAAAGAAACGGAAGTTATTGTCAAATGTCACAGATTCCACCAATGTCCCGTCAACGGTTACTTCGGTAATCGCCGGAGGACAATAAACGAGTTTGTTAGTTGCAAGATCGACCAGAAGTCCCGAAGATGATGCAAAATGGGTATTCCCTTCTGCAACTAAAATTTCCTTCAGAGCCGTTGAATACCTAAATGTAGCACCTAAATTCGAGAATGTTTCCAATGTAGATGGTAATATCAGGGTTTCCAGTATATGGTTATAATAAAAAGACTGGTCCTGTATTTTGGTCACTTTCTCAGGTACGACATACTCCGCCCCGGGTTTTCCACAAGGATATTTTAACAATGTTCTTCCCCCATCTACAAATATAACCCCGTCGACTGTTGTTATTACAGTATTATCCGGAAATGCATAACCGGTAACTCCCTGGCAATCATTAAAGCGCCCTAACAAAGCAGGTGCACTTGTCAGTGAAGAAGGAAACGTCAGTATTCCCATTAATGCACTGCTATTGAAAACACCACTTTCGATATTATTCAGCTTAGCCGGAAATTTTATTGTTTCAATGGTCTTATTATTCGCAAATGCGTTACTTGTTAAAGTGGTTGTTTTTTCATCTGCCGACAGATCAAGCATTGTAAGGGATTCCATAGCATTCAGCATAGCAAAATCAGAAGATGACAAAGCAGCACCATCCGTGTTGTTTATTACAGTTAGTTTTGTAATAATGTTCACATCATGCGAACTGAGAGCACTTGCCAGATTAACCGATGCTGATAAAGTTACTTCTACCTCTGAATTAGGAACTACTGTTTTATAGGTTGGTGTAAGCGTTACATCCGCAGCAGGCATAGTTATAGTGGTCGATGCAAGTGCCATATCATCATTTTCAAAACTAACCGTACCTGCTGAAACAACCACCCATTTATCGAAGGACTTTCCTTCCGGTGCTTCCGGGGCAGAAATAGTTACAGTTGCACCAGCATAGGCTATATCTGTACCAATAGATGATTGAATACCTCCTGTACCGTCATTATCTGTAAGGGTAATGTTATAAAATGCTTTATATACTCCACCATATGCCGATAAATTTCCCCAACCAGCATAAGTAGACAAAGATGCTGCAGGAACATAGATATTAAGTGGGTCGGTATTGGATTTTCCTACATCATAAAATGCATTACCTCCACAAACAGGTGGCGTAACAGCACGACAAACGATCTGAGTTACATTTCCACGACGGCAGAATGCATTACCCCCGACTGTAGTAATTGTAGACGGAAGATAGATTTCCGTCAATGCTCCCGAACCGTCTGCCAGGTTTTCACTATTGTTAAGCCTTGCGCCATTATCCGCTATAGATAGGATACCTTCAGTAAAGACCATTTTCTGTACATCGGGCGAACCACCAAAGAAACGGTAAGCAGGCGTCGTTTCAACTAAAGTCCCGTCAACGATCACTTCTGTGATTCTCGGAGGACAATAAATTAAGCTTTTAGCTGCACGATCCACCAAGATGCCCGACGAGGAAGCATACAACGTGTTTCCTTCAGCTACGTAGACTGCTTTGAAAGCCGTTGACTCCCTAAAGGTAGAATTTCCGACTATCTGTTGCATCGTTGCCGGAAGTGTAAGGATTTCTAAGATATGGTTATAGTAAAATGACTGATCCTGTATCTTTATGACTCCTTCAGGCACAACATATTCGGTATCAGGCTTTCCACAAGGATACTTTAACAGTGTTGTTCCGCCGTCTGTAAATGCAACTCCGTCTACAGCTGTTATAACTGTATTTTCAGGAAATTCAAAAGCTGTAACTCCCTGACAGTCATTGAAGCGCCCTACCACAGAACCGGCAGCCGTTAACGATGGTGGAAAGGTCAATACTCCCTTCAATGCACTACTATTAAAAACAGCTGCACCAACGTTATTCAGATTAGAAGGAAATTTGATTGTTTCAATCGTTTTATTATTTTCAAAAGCCCTGTCTGTCAGTGTCGTCGTCTTTTTATCCGCCGATAAATCCAGGTAAGTAAGAGCATTCATTGCATTCAGTGTTGCAAAATCAGTAGAAGATAAGGCAGCACCATCAGTGTTGTTTATCACGGTCAGTTTCGTAATCGTATTTATATCTGTACCGAGGGAATTAAGAGCACTCGACAAGTTGACAGACGATGTCAGAGTAACTTCTTTTTCCACCTGGGCAAGCACCGTTCCTGATATACAGAAAATGGTTGCAACCAGAAAATACCTTTTAAGGAAAAAATTCAAGTTTTTCATATACATTTGAGTTTAAGAAATATTAATGAGTTCACAAATATAATAATATCGGCATTGTTTATCACGCCAGTTTCGGAATCGTATTTATATCTGCATCGAGAGAATTAAGAATACCCGACAAGTTAACGATAATGTCAGAGTAACTTCTTTTTCCACCCAAGCAAACATCACTTCTGATATGCAAAAGATGATTGCAATCAGAAAAAAACTTTTTAAATAAGAAATTTAAGCTTTTCATAAAAGATTAATTATTGTGTGTTTATAAATGTATTAGAGAAATAAACAAAAGATTAAATTTAATGCTAATATTCCGTCCATCAGTCCTTTTTATTTCTTTACAAATCGGATAGCTATATTGTTTATTTTCAATATATATACACCACTCAGAAGATTGGAGACAGATATTGCTTCACCTATAAACTCTTCTTTTGTAATCACATTTCCCTGCATATCAAAAATAGTATAAATACCATTAGTAATACCTGTCAGTTGTATATAGTCTATAGCCGGATTAGGATACAAACCAATTATAACTCCTTCTGCATCGTGGATACCTGTTGTTCCTTTAAAATTTGCAACAATAACCACATCGCTGGCGGGCATAATAAATGTAGTGTTCTCATTTTTTTCATCTGCAAAGATAACACCTTCTGTTGTAGAAGACCAATTTGTAAATTCTCCATACTTTGTATTTGCTGTTATTGAAACGACTTCTCCTGCAAAGGCTTCCAGCGGAGCATCCCCCCTGGTAATGTCAATCATATACAATATATCATAAACCGCTTCTATTGTGACTTCGTCATCAACCATCGTAAAATAAGTTGTTGTAGCCTGCGGATTTCCAATAACGACCTCTTCACCCTGAATTATTTTCCACTCTTTAAAGTATACGGTGGTTCCGTCTACTACTTTTGTAGCTCCTGTTCGAAGTGGAACTATTGTACCGAGGGCCGCAGCTCCACTGGTAGATATTGTTGCGCCAGTGATTGTGTACGGTTTCGGCTCTTCAAAAACAGCTGTGATAGCCACGTCATTATTCGGCATTTTGAAGTATGTCACCGGTTCACTTTCATTTACAAAGACTGCACCTGTAGTCGACTCCCAATGGGAAAATGATCTACCGTCAGGAGCATCATCTGCAACAATCTTTATTGAATACCCAGCTGCAGAATAATTCTGAATGGCAGTTCCCCCCGATACGGAAATTTCTCCATATGTAACAATCTGACTGCTCGTAAAGCTCCCTCCCCCACCTTCGGGGTAATATTCATTCACAAATTGGCTGGTAAGATAGGTTGCGTGTGCACTTGCCGGTACAGCAAACTTAACACTGTTACCATTCGATTCCCTAAAAGTCGAATTTCCTGTCAACCTTGGAGGAGTGGTTGCTTTACAAACAAATTGCTGAATAGTAGACCCAAGGCTATTAAAGGCCTCTCCGTCTATCGTTTCTATGGTAGAAGGTAATTCGATATATTCTATTGGTATTTTTATATCCAAAGTAGCTTGTCTGAAAGCTCTGTATCCAACATGTTTAAATCCTTCTGTAAAAACAACCCGCTTCAAGCTTGATGCATAGGAAAAAAAACTCATCGGTACACTTTCGACAAGACTCCCATCAACGACCAATGATTCGGTATCATTGGCTGGAGGGAAATACATAAACTCTTTGGTTACTACATTTATTAATATCCCTTCGATTGAGGCAAAATTTGGATTTCCCGCTTTCACCTCAATTCTTTTTAATCCTGTCACATGTTCGAAAACCAAATCAGTAGTAGCGCCAAATCCATTCAAAGATTCAGGAATAAATAATTCTTCCAGTTGATGGTTATAAGAAAAAGCCTGTTCTCCTATAGTTGTAACACCATCAGGCACAACATAAGATATTGCTGTTTTTCCACAAGGATACTTAAGCAGGAGTGCTCCTCCTTGTGCATAAGCAACTCCTTCATGAGAAGATAGATTCGGATTGTCGGGAAACTCAAAAGCAGTAATTCCCTGACAATTGGTAAACCTGCCAACAAGAGCTTCTTGGCTTATCAGAGTCTTCGGAAAAGAGACAACTCCCTTCAATGCACTATTATTGAAGGCTCCTATCCCAATCGTCTTCATATTCGCCGGAAACTTTATCGTTTCAAGAGTTGTATTACCAGCAAAAGCATTGGGCGTAATAATTTCCGTATTAAGATCTCCTGAAAAATCAAGTTCTTTCAGGTTTGGCATTGCAGACAACGTAACAAAATCGACCTCATTTAAGATTGCACCATTAGATGTGGTAACTACCAATCTTTCGGTATTTGCTTTTTGCTCGTCGGTAAGTAATGACGATAATGTGCCCGACTGAGATACATTTAAATCTAAGGAAAACATCGGTATTCCTGGAATAATCATCAGTACAATCATCAACAAATGTTGTTCAAGAGTAGAAATTTTATTTTTCATGTACATTTAAGTTTAAATAAGATTAATAGATTCACAAATATAGCGACACCGTGAATCAGAGGAGATGTCAAAACGAGTAGAAAACAGAAACAAAAAGAGTTCAAACTTTGCACAGAAGCCTAATAATGTGTAATTAACAAATAAAGAGCAGTACAACAAGAAAGACAAGAGACCCGGATAGGAATATCCAGTATGTATTCACGCAAAATAAGATAAAGAATGGAGAAAAGTCTAAATGAATGATCGAATAAAAAGCAGACTAGGCTCCTTTTTATTCAAAACCTGTCTGCTTTCAAAACAACTGGAAGGCTAGTCAACTACTACACAGTAGTTGATCGTTCCCCCTGGTAACTTCCCGGGATATCCATTGAAAAATGTTTCTATTCCTCACCAATGAAGTATCTGATTTAGCTTTTTCCCCAAAGACTATTTATTATTTTCGTATTGGATAAATGCAAAAACTAAACGATACAGGTTTGGCAAAAAGAATATATTTTTCCAAAGGAGGAGGACCACAACTCCTATTTCCTATGGGATAAGTTTTATAATCAATATTCCATGTAACATTATCTGTATATTTCAGCTGATTTTCATTTTCGGCCTGCGACAAATTTTCAAGCGAGTAATGCATCACGCTTGTCTCTATATAAGGTTTGCCTTCAGCAATAAGTCCTATCCCGTTATCATCTGATAGGGAAGCCCATAAACAACGATATTTATTTCCATTTTCTTGCGGATAAGTATGATGCGTAAATTGTTCATCCACAGATCCGGAAAAGATACCTAAACGAGCACCGGAATGCCTATCATTATAAGAATCGAAAGGCCCATATCCATACCATGAAAAGTTTTCACGACCCTCTTTTACTGTCATTGTATATCCTACGCGTGGAAAACTTACAATATTTCCATAAGGTCGGAGTTCTGTATCTACCTGAATTTTCCCAGATGGATAGACTGTATAGGTGGTTGTATAATCCACATACTTTTTATTCCCTGTTTTCTGAGCCCGATAGTTCGTCATGATAATAATCGAGCCATCCTTACTCTGCGTTTGCTTAAATGATTTCAGTGTATGCTGAAGACAATCTAATCCGGCTTCTACCCACTGGCGGGAAATCTCATTTCCTTCCGGATTATAGCCTCCGTCATTTTGTGTAGGGGCACGCCACAAGTTGAGTTGCGGACCTTTTTGCAGGAATTCCTTCCCTTCAATCAACCAGTTCTGTAAAAAACCGGACTTTCGATTAAATGTCACATCAAGATTATCGTTATAAATTCTTATTTCATTTTCTTTTTTCTGAACATTCAATTTACTGTTTTCGCCTTCACCTCCGTCGGTCAGTTCCATATTGGCCTCTTGCAATATGAATTGTTCAAATGCAATTTCAAATCCTTTAGAAGCCCACACCGTATTTTCTTTGAGATAAGCATTCACCTCTAATACAACTTCACCTTTTAAGTCAGAATAATCAACATTAATCTTCGCCTTAGAAACTGATTGCGGAAGAGCATCCAGCTCTCTCAATATTCCTTCTTTTATAACCTTGCCATTATTCATCAGCTTCCACGAAAAATCGAAAGACGACAGCGGGAGGTAATTATACTCGTTTTTAACAAATAATTCGTTATTCTTCAATTCGAAATTTATCTGCTGATATATCTTCTTACATTCATATAAGGCAGGTTTCGGTTTCCTGTCAGCAAAAATTAGTCCATTCGTACCATTTATCGAAGAAAAATATTCTTTGCCGGTGAGACTATCTTTCCGGATAAGACTTTGGTCTACCCAGTCCCAGATATAGCCTCCAATCAGCCGGGGATATTTTTTTACAGCATTCCAGTATTCCTGATGATTGCCTAAAGCATTTCCTTTCGCATGTGCATATTCGCACATCATAACCGGACGTGTTTCTCCCTCTTGTGTAGCCAATTTGATTATACCTTCTACCGAAGGGTACATCGTACTTACAACATCAACAGCAGGAGGTTCCGGTGGATTAACCGCAGGACGATTCGTTTTCATAAAATCGAGTCCATAGCCATACTGACGTGATCCACCGTTATGCAGATAAGCCTCAAAATGTATCAGGCGTGTGGGATCGTAATCTTTCACCCATGATGCCCGTGCAGCATTGTTATATCCAACCCCTGATTCATTTCCCAATGACCAGAAAATGATAGAAGGATGGTTTTTATCTCTCTTCACCATACCGGTCACACGTTCCAACTGAGCAAAAAGCCACAACTCATTATTCGATAGTTCTGCATCTGCACCACATGTTTCAACATTTGCCTCATCCATTACGTAAATGCCATATTCATCGCAAAGGTCGTAAAATACAGGATCGGTAGGATAATGGGAAGTACGTACTGAATTGAACCCAAACTGCTTCATTAACCGTACATCCTCTACCATTCTTTCATAAGGAATTGTTTTTCCATACCAGGCATCATGTTCATGCCTATTTACTCCATATACATATTCCCGTTTACCATTAACGTATAGTTCTCCGTTTTTAACCTCCACATTGCGAAATCCGATACGGGAACTTCTTGCTTCTACGATATTACCTTTACTATCTTTCAAGGTTAGGACTATTGTATATAAGTTAGGTATTTCGGATGACCAAAGCAACGGAGCTTTAACATCGGCTTCCAAATATTTGGACAATACATAGTTTTTCTGATATTTTTCATCCCTGATAGTTTGTACAGGTATAGACATATGTACATTCGGATCAGGAGTACCATCCGAAGCGTACAATCTGGCTTCAAGTACCCATCCTGATATATCAATGTTTTTCCCGGAAATAAAAGGGCGTATCCGCAATTTAGCGTCTTTATAATCTTTATCTAAGTCAGTTATTACTGCAAAGTCCTGAATAAAAACATCCGGGCGTGTTTCCAAATAAACATTCCGGCAAATACCATGGAAACGCCATTGATCCTGATCTTCCAAATAGGAACCGTCACTCCATCTTAATACCTGAACAGCCAATTGGTTTTCTCCTTTTTCCAGATAAGAACTTATATTAAAAACTGAGGGCAAAGTACCACCATCTTCATTGTATCCAACTTTCTTTCCATTGATATACAAATAAAAAGCTCCTCTCACCCCAGAAAAATGGATTAATACATCTTGATCACTCCAGTCGGAAGGTACTGTAAATGTTTTCCGATACAACCCGATGTGATTATCTTTCCGAGGTACAAAAGGCGGATCTATGGGACGGAAATCATATCCCTGTCCACAATAGACCTGTTTGCCATACCCCAGCATTTCCCAGGTGGAAGGAACGGAGATATTGTCCCACGAAGACTCATCAAAACCAACCTTCATAAAATCAGCAGGAAGATTTCCCCAGTCTGTTATGAACTTAAATTTCCATTGTCCGTTCAGCGATTTATAACGGGAAGATGTATTTACGTTTACCTGCAATGCTTCTTCTTCTGAAGAAAACGAAATGGACGTGGCACCATAAGGCTCCCTGTTAATACTGTTTATCAGAGGATTCTCAAATTCGTTCAGTCCAAATCCTATTATATGAGTATCATAAGCCGGACTTCCGTTGGGCGGAAGCGGCAATTCCTGTTCTTGTGAGAATGCACAGGAAAAGATACCGGCTAATAATATCGTTATTATCTGCTTTCTCATTTTTACTGTAAAATGCTGTTGGATAAATAATTTATTTTTCAACTCCGAATTCCACTTCATTCGCCCAATGTTCTTTCCAATCAGGATGAAATGCTCTCGAGTTTATTTTTGATACACTGCGCTCTTTGGCTATTTCCATACAAGCCGCGCCAGCTGTGTCGTTATTGATACGTGCCGAGAATTTTATTTTTTCTCCTTTGTCAATTGCATTTTTCACATCCGGTAATTCCGACCAGGGTATCGCACACTCATAATAAAGTGTATTGCCCTCACGAAGAACGATCAACTGACCATCTTTCACAGCTCCATCGTAAGGTGATTTGGGTTGACGTGGATAAAAATGCTTGCGAGGCATACCGGGAACAAGCATTCTCCATATTTCATATCCTCCACCATATTCGGGAGCTACCGTATTGAGGGCATATTCATAATCGGTACATTTATAGCCGATATAGCGAGGCATGGTTCCCTTGGGATATGCTTCCATCCCATCTTCTCCGACAGGTATCACATTGAACGCAATAAGGATGTTATCTGTCGAAATGCCATTTACACCATCGGGTAACACCGGTCTTTTTCTATATGTAAACCGACGAACCTTTTCGGGCCATGCCAAAGGTACTAAGTCATCCTGGGAAACAATATTACACGCTATATCCGATGGTAATGACGAGTCTGAACCGACCAGATAATAACCGGTTTTTCCATACCTACCAATCCAGTTTCCAATCGTATCAAAATCTTTGCCAATAAGGATTACAGATGCTTCTGTTCTGGCTGTATTTACCTTATTGTCCGATGAATCGAAGAAAACTCCCGCCAGTTTGGTTGTATACCACCATCCATAAGCTGAGCAACGTACACGCACATTACCCGACAAATCAAGTGTCAGAAATGTACCGTTCCAAAGTTTATCTATTTTTGTAGTCAATAGTTCTTTACCGCTATTCTTGTCATAAACAGTTACAGATACTCCATTCTGATTAATACTCGGGAAATAGAAAGAGGTACGGGTATATTTGTCTTTTGGCAAGTCGAAATCCATACCAATGGATTGGGTAGTAGATATATTTTCTATATAATTCATTACACGTCCTTTTCCCGATGGCAATTGTAATGCACTTTGGTTGGATTCGGATACTTGTGTAGTAACCATAGTCGATTTCATTGCATATATGGTTTGCATATAGGCCGTATCAGGGTAGAAATACTCATCGTCATCACGAGTTTCAAAACGTATTGTACCTTTATGCGGAGTATTATCTGCAACCTTTGCTGCAAAGTAGAAATATTTATTATCATAGGCCATATATGTTTGGGCAAATCCTTCAGCATTCAAATCAAATTGCTGATACGGATGCCATGCTGCTTCGGTAAGGGAGACACTGGCTTTTGAAGTCTCTATGGTCTGAGGAATGACTCCCGACCAATCGTTCAGTTTTCCGTCTACAACAATACTTCTTTTCGCTATTAAATTTACGTGCATATCTTCCCAATGTACAGCAATGCCGTCTTTATCGGCATCGAAATGAACCTCCAGCGGGTACTTATTCTCTATATTGGGCTCTCCTTCAACGACTTTTACTTTCACAATTTTGGTTTCATATGCCTTAAAAGAAAGATTCTCGGGATAAGAAACTTTCAAACCGTCAAAGTTTAACTTCAACATCCCTTTTACAGGTCGGTTGAGGATATTAGTTAACTGTAATTCCATTTCGGGATTTTCAGTAATGGGACTTATAAAATCTTTTGGTATGATTTCCAAAGGTTCGTAGCCTTCAATTCTTGATTTCTTGATTGCTGTAATCAATTTATCAAAAGAACCTCTCTTCCCATTTACCCGAAGGTAGTAACCTTGATAATTAAGCGGTACTTCATATACCCCCTTATACGGGGCTATTTTATTTCCATAAAAATCATACAATAAAAATGCCGGATCAGCTTTTATTATCATCTTTCCATCAGTAATCGGATAATAAGTACTCAATTCCTTTTCTATAGCCCGATATTCCTCACTACCGCGTGACAAGGTTTTAAGCCGTCGTTTCCACTCCACCCTTTTCGCAGTATTTGTCAGGCTCCGAACGTTACGGAAAAGGACATGTTCGGGTCCAAACGCATCACCCAGATCTCCGGCTATAACAACTGTTCCATCTTCTTTATTGTCATCATAACCATCAAACACCATCACCCACGGTAATCCGTTCTTAAAAAGTATTTCCCTAAATTCACGTTCGCCTATAAGACTTTGTACAGCACCCATAGCAGCGGCAGTAGACCATGTATTGTGTAACTTCGGAATGGTTTCCGTACCCATTTCAGTACGAATAGTCGTGGTACGAGCCGAACGACTTGGTTCGCCTGAATACATATAACCACCGAAAATACCCATCGAACGATCGTATCCGCTCGAGCGATTAGTAGCAACCACTAGTCCAATACGATCATCGGTATTTCCTACCCAGCTTTCCGTATCCCATATTTTCACACGTCCTTTATAATCTTTCCTGTTGTTCCATTCGGGATATAGTACCGGTGCCTCTATTCCCTGGTAATGAATAGAGAGAAAATCGAATATAGGCAATATATCCATGGTACCATCAGCGAAGAATTTATCCAAAGCATTCGAATTAGAATCTCCACCTCCGACCAACACATCAATACCTTCTTTCCGGGCCTCTATTACGCCCTCTGCCATTTTCTTATATTTCTCGTTATAACGTATCATATCAGCTTGCCAACCCGAGATAGACGCTCCTTCCCACGGTTCATTCCACAGGCAAACGGCAGTAACTGGTCCTTTCGGCCAGCCGAATTTCAAACAGATCTCTTTTACATATTTTTTAAAATCTTCATCCAGACCGGGCATCCATGCAAGATCTTGTTTGGTTCGCAGGAAATGTCCGTTCTCGTCAAGATGAGGACGTGTAGTTCCTAATGGTATAGATGTCGCAGTACGCCCTTCGCCAAACATCAACATCACAGTAATGTTATTATCCATATACTTTCGCATTTCGCTGGTGAAATCCTGCATATATTTCTGATACTCGGGATCTGTTGTCGGTATAAACGGAATAGCGTGGCGTATGGACTGCACTCCCACCCGACTAAGAAAATCAACACCTAAATCATCTAATGACTGTTTCGGATATTGCATTTTTACCGGAGATGGTTTTATGCTGTAAGCAAAACTTGTTCCCAGCCTCCTACCATTTTCTCCTAAGTCAAAAACCACAGCATAACCTCCGTAATCTTTGATATCATCTACCGATACTGATATATTCGTATATCCATTGGGAGAAATCAAAATATGAGCCGGAATGATTTTTTCATAATCAAGTTTTACTATCTTCGGTAACCAGATATCATTAGGAATACCTTTTGTCCCATACCGGATAATATGTATACGGGCATCTGTATCTATCACTTTCTGTGTATTATTTACGAGTTGAAATTTAAAATCAATGTTATCCCCAGGCCAAAACACATTTGCCGGGGCCGTTGATTCTATCAGGGTGACATCGAAATCGTAATAACGTAAGTTATTTTTTACGCCCAGCACTTCTTCATATCCAAGCCAATCTTGAGGTGCTTTCATTTGAGCAAAAGATGTAGCACCGTAAAAAAAGAAAAGGATTGAAAATGAAATCATCCACTTCTGTAAAATATTGGCATTCAATTTCATAGTATTTTAATTCTTATTTCTTATCGGAATCTATCATTCGTTGAACCTCTATCCCAGCAAATATTACAGCAAAAGAGCCATGTGTGTCATCGTCATAAAACGGACGGTTTACATAATATTCCACATCTTCGGTACACATCGTTCCTACACAGATTTTATGTACAGTTCCATCATCTTCTATTTCCGATGATATCGCCTCCCAACCTTTCAGAACAACAGGCATATATGTTTTCTTATCCAACCATCCATATCTTACCCCACGTGCCATAGCCATTGTAAAAATAGCTGTCCCCGACACTTCAGAAGGAGAATCGCTTCTGTCTATAACATTATGCCAAAAGCCCAAATTATCCTGATACTTAATTAACTCTTTTACAAATGTAATATATTGATTGAGTATCTGTTTGTACTTCGGATGTTTTTTAGGCAAATACATCAATACATCCGACATAGCCCATATGGCCCAGCCGTTTGCCCGCGACCAATGAGGAAGTTTTATTTCAGGACGTGATGTATAATTAGCATGCATATATAGTTTTGCATCTTTATCCCAAACATGCTTAGTAAAATCAATGATCTGACTTGCTGCATCGTCAAAAAATACTTTCTGTAATTCGGGCGAATCAGCATATAATCCGGCCTGTATCAGAAAAGGAATCCCCATAAACATATCGTCTACCCATACTGTGAATTCTTCAGGAGTTGTGCGGGTGTAATTGGTCATCCCCTTACTTCTTATCTGACCGAAACGTGCATACTCGATCATTTTATCTATAAATGTTTTATAGATTTCCCGGTTTTTAAAATCTGGTTCGTTTCGAAGACGATATATGAGAGGCAGAGAGGGTGCTAATGTAAAATCAAGTAATGTTGAACCGATAACCAGCGAATTGGCAGAATTGAAGTATGCTTTTAAGTTATTTACCTGATAATCGACAAAAGGTAATCCCTCCATCTGATAATCACAAAAATTAACAGCCCATTGATTATATCTATCATCATGGGTTAACTCGGTTAACTGCTGCATAGCCCAGGCAACACCACCATTATGATAATTCCATTGATAGGTTGTCCCCCAAGGTGCGGGATCAATCATTTTTCCCAACAACTCCACCTTGGGTATTGTCCATGTAACAGCCCCATCAAGTCCGGCATACATGTGTCCGAAAATAAACTCTTCTTCTGGTTCGTATACATTATTAATATCAGGAGCAAAAGGACCGATCACTAACCAATTGGTAAGACCAGATACTTTTTCATCTATATTCTTCACATTTTTCAATCCTATTTCAGGATATTGCGGACTTACGGTAAATACTGCATCTTTCTCACTCGGCGGCTGTATAAATACACACCATTCTTTTCCACCGAACGACTCAGATTTTATCAGGATATCATTATTTCCTTTTTTTAGAGGCAAATTAAATGAAAACGACATTTCAAGACTTCTCTCTTCTTTTACTATCGCTACATCACGTTTACCGTATTTTTCATATACAAGATTTCCGTTACACCATATTTTACAAGCATCGTTGTGTTCTATTTGCACACATATAGTTGTATCTTTTGGAAAGGACATTTGCGTATAAGCATATCCTACAGCTCCATATCCTTGTCCAAAGGTTCGCCCAAAATCGACAAACTTGAGGTAATTGAATTTATCGGACTGACAAAACAAATCCAGTTTGTATGCGAAAGGAGTTTCTCTTATAAGTTTGTCGCCAATTTTCCGAACGGTAACGACCGGAGATTCTTTAAACTGCTGAGAGATTACTTTTACAGGAAAAAAAAGACTCAGCACAAAAAAGTAAATCCACATTTTGTTTTTCTTCATATGGTAGTAGAATATTAATTTAAATAATTCAAGATAACTAATGCATTTGTTAGGTTATTTGCAAAAGTAATTGCCCTGCGTCATTGCAAAACCTTCTAAATACCCATAAAATGAAGATAAAGTACAAACAAAATACGAACAAAAACATATTGAATTAAAAATCAATATCTTACAAATCAAAAAGGAGGTCATAATTAAATGACCTCCTTTTATAAGTATATTTATTAATCAGCTATTTTAAGTAATTACAGTTAATGAAATTCTTCATTGAAATTTTCTTCATACACTAATTCTCCATCAGGCTTAGATATTTTCACCCAGTCTACAGCCCCGCAACCTTTAAATCGTAGAATAAGCTCATTAGCAAATCCGAGTAAGTTGTTATAGCCCATATTAAGTACAGCCTTTCCGTCTACGTAGAATGTTGTTTTTTTATCAATAACCTTTATCTTCATTACGTGCCACTGCGAAGGATTAAAATCGAATTGCTGCAAACTATACTGATCTCCCTTGATTTCGTTCTCTCCACTGACAAACTTAATATAAGCATAACAATTTTCGTTCATAGCAAAACCATGTACTCCAGTATCCGAACTTATGTACATCATAATGTCACCACAAGGTATTGCATATTCCTTTGCTGAATTACGAACTTTTGCCTCAAAAATAAAATTGTCACCATTCACCAGATTTTCCTTATAAAATATATAGCTGACAAATATATGGTTAGATTGAGCATCTAACGGAATGCTATCAAATGGCAGGCTAACATAACCATCATCGTTTAGTGCCTGACTAATAGGAAAAGTTTTATATATATTTTTTCGTTCCTCCCTAACGGATACAGACCATCCTGATTTACGGCTTTGCAATAAAATTTTTCTTATTTCTTTATCTTTATATTTTAAATAACAAAAACTTTCTCCTTCATAAATATAAGTTGTATTCACCGAATGTGAACCTTTTAACAGCTTCCTTTCCAATATATCACCGTTGGCTTCTTTATATACAATCGTTATTTCATCGAAAACCGGAGAAGGAATATCGTATGAGAACGTTACAGTTAAAGGAGATGTCCCTCTTACCCGTGATACTGAGAACTCGATCTTTGAAATCAAATAATCGATATACATATCCTTTAATTTATATTTATAAAGGAAATATCCGGCGATAATAATCATAAAAAACAACACCATATAAAAATAACGCTTATTCCGTCTCTTTATATGGTTGGATATTCCTTTCGAATATTGACCGATTCTATTTTTCCCGGATGCGGTTTGTTCTTTTTCAAGATTTTCAGTATCCTGCTCCTCATCATTTTCTTCCGGTATAAGATCAACCGCCTCTTGCTTTGTTTTTTTCATAACAAAGTCCGTATATCCTTTATATCCGAGGAAAATACAAAGTGCTTCTTTGGTTGCTAACTGCGGATTGCTCGTGCGTTGCTGGAAAAATCGCTTTAAGGTATTGGCATTTACGTTTATTCGGGTAACTTCAAGAAGCATGTTCTCCAATGTCTTGAATTGATTAAGATTCCATGTATCAGAATGCCCCCAAGATTTTAACCGAATATTATATTCCTCGATTATTTCCTTTACATACCCTTGTCCCTTTACTTCGTTCATACTATTAGAAATCTTATTTTTTTCAAAGATAATTGTTTTTCGAGTTCCAAACAACAAACAAGCCAAATAAATGCGACTGCATCTATTTCATTAAATTACAAACCGCCCCGGAATTTATTATTCATTCAACAGCGTATTTAACTGCTTATAAGCTTCGCCAATATTTTCTTCAAACGATTGGATATGTTCATAAAACTTCTCAGGTTCATACTGTATTATCAGATTGGTCGATTCACAGAGACCTATAATATCCGTCGTTTCCCAACGTGCATTTTTATATTTCATTTTTGTCACTGACTTCCCAAATTCCCTGAATTGTTTGACAAACCCTCTATTTACATCTGTTTCCTTTTGCTTATTATAAAAAACACTTACACATTGTACATTATTACAATTGGTTAGGGGAAGATAAATTTCTACTGATAAGTCTTTCCCGACATAAGCCCAGGTATTTTCCTGAGGAGTTAATGAGTAATTGATTTCATGCCCGTTGATTAATATTTTTTCGGGCATCTCCACCCCATAAAGTTTGATTGTATATTTCTTATTTGCAGGCATACCTTTATATTCACCTTGCCGCGGATAAATGGTGAGGGTCTGGATTCTGTCATTATACGTAGACCTTACTTCTGTTTTAGAAAATGATTTATCGTAATCCTTGCTATCACCTGCATCTTCATAAATAAAGCATTCGTCGTTAGAATGGGCAAAAACTCCAAGCATCATATTTTCCGGCTCAACCGATAAATTTTTAGCGCCAACATACATCGGAATAATAGCTCCGGCTTTGATATAAATAGGATATTCCTCTATTGTGAACTCACGGGAAACCTCTTGTCCACCCGAAAGCATTGTTCCGGTATGCCATTCGAACCAGTTATCACCCTCCGGTAACCAAACCCTTACATTAGATTTACCGTCAATCATAGCTTCACCTATAGGAGCTACTAAAATATCGTCACCAAACATATACTGAGTCTTATACCGATACGAATTTTCATGACGGGGATAATCGTAATACATCGGACGGCACAAAGATATACCTTCATCATAGTTTTTTCTCGCCATTGTATAAATATAGGGTACCAGCTGATACCTTAAATGAATACTGGCCAGTAATGCATCGAAATATTCACCTCTGAAATTCCATAATTCCTTATTAAGAACAGAATTCTTCGTAGAATGTGTTCTAAAAATAGGACTTAGGGCACCATATTGCATCCAACGGGTAAAAAGTTCCGGCTCCAGATAGTTGTTTCCTGCTGTTTTATGATCGTTGTCCGTTCTGAATGTATGCCCTCCTATATCATGACTCCAATAACCATACAATACATTTGATGCCGAATTTGTGAAATAGGGTTGATAAGCTAACGATTTCCAAGAAATGATAGCATCTCCCGAAAATCCGATCTGATAACGATGATTGCCCAACCCTCCCCAGCGATGATATATCAACGGACGTTTTTCGGAATTTCGTTCCATATCCGAAAAAAACACATAATTAATCCACCACGTATTATTCAATGTCTTTATTTTCTTATCATATATCCACTGCTGCCAGTCTATCCACCAGAAATCAACGCCTTCCTTTTCCATTGGATGCAACACTACATCAAACAAGGTTTTCATAAATTCCTTATTTGAACCTTCGAAAGGAATATTTTTATTTAGCGAAATATCAAATTTCATTTTTTTTGCAAATTCTTTATATGGAGCCTCGTAAGGGGCAATCCCAGATGCAGGATGAAGATTCAAAGTTGTTTGCAGGTTCTTACTTTTTACCCATAATAAAAAATTACCAGGGTTGGGAAATAATCGTTTGTTCCATGTCCATCCGGTCCAATGTGCTCTTTCCCCAAACTCATCTTTAGGAGCAATATAAAGACTATCTGTATAATGCCAATTCATATCAACTACCAATACATCCAAAGGGATGTCATATTTCTCAAAATTATGAACCAATTCCCTCATCTCATTATCAGAGTAACTCCAAAAACGAGACCACCAATACCCAAAAGCATAACGGGGAGGAAGTGGTACTTTACCTGCAATAAGACTATAATCGTACAAAACAGATTTATAATTTTTCCCATATCCAAAGAAATACCAGTCCTGGCTGTTCTTTCGTTCCCTTTCTTTTACCCATGCCCAATCGCTATCATCAAACAAAAGTGATTGCGAATCATCAATAATAGTCCAGCCATCAGTCGCCAGCAAACCATCTTCCAGTTGCAGTTTATTACTGCCTTCCGGCGAATGAATATGGGTTTCACCATCATGAGCATCCAAAGTACGCGAGGTCCCTTTCAAATTATTTTTTTGCTTCATTCCCGGTTTCCATAAGAAGGCATCAATCTTATCCAGATATTTTATCTGCACATTTTTATCTGTGAATTTTCCAGAATTGATTTTATATTTCAACTCCAATTTGTCTGTCGTGATGATAAGCCATCCACCTTTCTCTTTTTTAGTATACTGCGGTACTGGCAGATTCCGGTTTATAAAAATAAAAGAAGCATCATCGTTAAAATGAGACAGACTATCCCACTCCATTCGGATGGTACCCGATGTTAGTATAGTAAAACGAACTTCATTGGAAATAACAATGGCATCGGGTGCAGCAAAACCAGCATGTTTTGCATGTGTAACATTTACTAATAGTATTAAAAATAATACCAAATTCAATTTGACTCCCAAAAACTTACTCATAATTTATTATTTATTGTGATTGATACTTAACAGACTGGCTTATTCTTCTCTTCATCTGAAAAAGATTTTTTTTATCATAGTATAACTGGATTTGTCTAATCCTCATCTAAACATGGTATTTATATTTTATCTGCCTAACTTATAAGGTAGGCACGATAGTAAAGTCAGCCAAGCATCTTTTATATGAAAGATCAGCGCAAATATATGTTTTTTTTTCGTGCAAAAAGTGTCAAACGACATAATTTTACAAGGCTGATTAATTTGTTATCCACACGTAACACACTATTATTCAACATCATAAAATTATTGTTCACATTTTGCCTCCTTTTTGTATATACTTTATATTTGTTTTATTTAAGCCGAAAAACAATTAAACACCTAAATTTGTAACAAATTCAATTTTTCAGCATATCTTTTAATAATATAATACCGATGAAACACTTCTTTTCTATTGTTACTTTTATATTGATATTTATATCGGCCCATGCCTCCAGTGGCAATACCCTCTTATTTAAAGAGGGTAAAGCAACAATCATAGTCGAAGACCATCTGTCTCATCCTCTGTATTGGTGGCCAACGACCTTGTTGACCTATGAAATTATTTTTGACAGCCGTATTTCCAAAACGGAACTGGTGTTAATCAACGAGGAAACCAACAATCGAATTCCTTTTCAATTATCAGATATCGAAACACTCGAATCAGGAAGCATAAAAGCCCAGTTACATTTTATGACCGACTTGCTCTCAGGGAAAAAACATGCATTCGCACTACAAAAAGGAATACCTCAAACTACCAACAACATAAATATTGAGAAAAAAGGAAATTACTATCAGGTTACCACGAATAAGTTCTCTGTTATGATACCAGCTTCACAAAATGGAGCAAATATATCTGGTCCGATTTATAGCATATCTAAAGATAAGCAAGAATGGATCGGAAAATCGTTTTTCAATATCAAGCAACACTCGGATATAAAACTCGAAACAAAAATAATTTCATCCGGCGATTTGTTTACCGAGTTTGAACTTCAATACACTTTTTCTTCAGGCGAAAAGTACAAAGCATATGTAAAATGTGTGCATAACTACGACTTCATAGAACTAAAAGAAGAAATGAGCGGTTTCTCCGAAACGAATCATTACTCGTTCAATATGGAGTGGAGTAATTTTTCACCTACCCATCGGCAAGCTCCTAACCATCCTTATGGTGGTCCCAAAGTAAATGCACTGGGATTTGAGAGATATGACTGGGAAAAAATCGACCTGACCAGGTTAAACTCACACCATGGAATTACAGAGTCGGTATCCAACGATGGAAAAATGCCATTTGAAGTAGGGATTTTCGGAAACTGGCCTGCCGAAACCAACGTCACATCATCCGTATTCTGGGACGAAAAAGACAACCAATCCGTCGGGTTGTTCGTAAAAGACCTGGAAGGTTGGAACAGCTATAAATATCCGATATGGATAGATACACAAGAATTAAGCATAAAATTATACTACAACAATTCTTTATTAAGATGGTCTTATCCATTGGTTAACGGAACACGTACTTCTGCTTTGAGTTTTTATCCGCATCAAAAGGATATCGATCACATGAATAACCTGGAAAAACTTACGCAGCCAATATCAAATCCCGACGGAACACATTATAAAGTGGCAATGGGACAGCAATCGTATAACTCATTCCTACAAAATAGATATAGTACATTAGATCTGAACGTAGTAAAAAACTGGTGTTTGACTTATCCGGATTCACTTCCTGTACAAGAAGTTATTTTTGAAAACGATAAGAACATGACACCTAAAGAATTCGAGCAACGGTTTTTCTACGGACATTTTTCGAACGAATTGCCAATGAGTGGACCTTGTCAGAATAGTGGATATGGGCCTACATCTTCACGTCTGTTTTACGAGGAATATGTGTGTATGATGAATGCACTTATGCCACAAATGAGCCAGGATCAAAGGAAACGAATGATCGCCATGTTCTTAGTACATGCCTACATTGCAGCCGGTGAAGAATATATGCCGATGAAACACATGCTAAGCGGACATCCGAATTTCCTAAGTGATGTAAAATCCGTTCCGGCATTCGCATCATACCTGTTTCCCGCACATCCGAAGGCTTCAGAATGGGCGGATATGTTCGAGAAATATATCGATCTGAACACCCAACATCACGTACGTCCCGATGTGAAAGAATGGAATGCTATCGGAGGTAGATGGACGGAAAATATAAGTACCTATCTTTGGGCAAATTTAAGGCCCTCTTTACGTGCTAATTACCTCATGCAGCATTATCTGGATGGAAAAAAGCGGATGGCAAATAAAGAGATGGCCATGGTAGGTTCTTTTGTCCTCAATTCGCTTTCGGCTCCTTTCAATGGCGAATCACTGGACTTCTATAAAAACGAGCAAGGACGATTAGACGGTATGCTATATTGGGGAGTTGTGACTCCCGAAATGGCACCATCCAGAATATTTCCCCCACAGGGTGCACATGCTATCAGAAGGCAGCCACCAAACGGATATTGGCTTTTAGGAAAAGAGCTGGAAAACTATGATCCGCTGTTATCTGAAAACATACGGTATGTTTCCCGTCCCGAAGACGAGGACACAGAAATTTATAGCAGGGAAGCCAATTCTTTCAGGCTTATGTATCCACTTGACACAAAAGATACCGGTACACCGCCCATATTAGAAAGTACCAAAATAACCGGATATGGGATTGTGCTACGTGCCGGAGTGAATACAGATGATGAATTATCCATTCATTTAGGGCAATTGGATAATGGGCCTAACTATCGTTGGGGAATTGTAGGAGAAGGCGGTTGCGGTACAATCTATTTTTACGCTAACGGTAAATCGTACAGTAACAACGATAAGGAAGACATTGGCGACCGGCGTTTACAGGATACCGATATGTCGACAGGTTTTGGAGTGTTCAAAGATGAACGCTTCAAGGCAATAGGCAGAAATGAACTGACACGTCCGATGTACAACCTTGGTGTTGGACAATTTGCCGAGATCACCGCATCGCAGGATAGCAAGTATTCGTGGCCGGAGTATCAAAGCCGCAGTATCATGCTGTTGGGCAGCGATTACTTCCTCATTTATGACGATGTATATAATCAGAACATAGCAAGCCGCTTTAGTTGGTTTACGCATTTGGAAGATGATTTTCCTGAATTGCAAAACATAAAAGGCGGAGGCCCCGGATACGTTTTCTGGGATACTAATCCGGATGTTATAAAACTGACAGCAGTCAGAACAAAAGGAATCTGGTTTGACGGAACAGGAGATTTCCTGACATTCGTTTCCCACAAAAAAGGATACAAAAATACGGCAAAACCCTACGGATGTATTATCACTTCTCCCGAAGGAAATGAGGATTATATATTTCGGATCGATAAACCTATCGACGTAGATGAAAACAACATTATATTCTCGGGAACTGCGGGTTTTATACGGAATATACCGGGACAACAAGAAATGGCTATTTTTCACGGAAGCAAAATCGGAAACAGCCAATTTGAAATCAGACCACAAAGTACGGATGCAGGACTTAGTGCAGTATTCACAAGCCCGGATAATATTAAAGGAGAGTTTTACTCCATGGACGATGAAGAGGTTATCTTTTCCTGGACCTCTGCACCTGTTTCAGTATCTTTCTATATAGACGGTATCAAACAAAAGGCATTTATAAAAAATAACCAAATGACCGTTCGTTTCCCAAAAGGAAAACATATTTGGAATCTGACAAAAGGTCTACCCGATTTGGTTCAGCCACAAGTAAAATATACCTCAAATGAGAAAGGGTATGTTAAGTTTTCGGTATATCCAGTACAAAGCGCACAAAGTTATTGCTACGAATACAGTACCGACCAAGGCAAAACCTGGAAACTATATAAGGAACAAAAGGAAAATTCGATCCTTATAAAACCCACAGCAAACGAAAGAAAAGGTTATGTCCGTGTATATGCCTTAAACAAAGAGAATAGAAGTAAACCATCGGTAATATATCCGGTATATTTTACTTCAGAAAAACCGTACTTCCCCGATGGCTTAAAACTTAAAAAAGAAGACAAGCAATATACTCTGAATTGGGGAAAAGTACTTGGATGCAATGAATACAGATTGTATAGAAGAAGTAAGAATGGTGAATACAAACTAATATACAAAGGTTCCGAAAGCCAATTTACAGACACTAATGTTGGAAAAGGTATTCTGGAGTATGCAGTTTCCGCTTTCAATGGAAACGGAGAAAGCAAATTATCGAATGCAGTAACCAGTGACAACCAGAGCTGGCTAAACTTTGTACCAATAAAGGAAAATAAGTTTCGAAGAAGTGTAACCATTGACGGAGGTACAGATCTACACGATAACAAAGTGTCGACTTACTACCCCGAATAAAGATAATCATCTATCAATTCTGAATAACGTCAATAACAATATATACCTAAAAATATGAGAAAATATACATTAATCCTGCTTGTAGCTGTACTTGTTGTAGGATGCAATTCATCAAAAGATAAAAAGGCATTTAAGGACGATATTTTAAATTATGTCAATCCGTTTATAGGAACAGCAGGGCATGGGCATACTTTTCCCGGAGCAACATCCCCCTTCGGGATGGTTCAGCTAAGTCCCGATACCGGATTGGAAGGATGGGACTGGTGTTCGGGATACCACTATTCCGACAATTCAATAATAGGATTTTCCCATACCCATTTATCGGGCACGGGACGTTCAGACCTTATGGATGTTATGCTGATGCCTTTTGTCGGGGATGTAAAACTACAGGCAGGAACAAAAGAAAATCCTGACTGGGGTTACCGTTCTCGTTTCTCACATGATGAAGAATGGGCCTCTCCCGGATATTACAAAGTCAATCTGAAAGACTATGATATAATGGCTGAACTGACAGTATCACCCCGTTGCGGTATTCATAGATATACATTCCCGGAAAATATAAATTCCCATATAATTCTTGACTTATCACATCATTTCTCTACCGATTCTGTCATTTATACATCATTAGAAGTTATAAACAATAACACAATTACCGGACAACGAAAAACAAAAGGATGGGGAGAGCCAGGCGAAAAATATTGGAGTAACCAACAATTATTTTTCGCTATGCAGGTATCAAAGCCTTTTCAATCTGCGAATGTTGTCACAGACGACATGATTATAGAAGATAAAAGAGCGGAAGGTAAAAATATAAAAGCGATCCTTAATTTCGAGACAAAACAAAATGAAAAAGTACTTATAAAAGTTGGCATATCGGCAGTCAGTATCGAAAATGCCCTTAAAAATCTATCTAACGAGATTCCTGATTGGAATTTCGATGAAGTATTGGCTAAAACACAAGCTGAATGGAGAAGTAAACTATCGACAATAGCCGTAAGTGCACCAGAGGAAACAAAAAACATATTTTATACAGCATTCTATCATTCACTTTTGGCTCCTTGTCTTTACAATGATGTGAATGGTGAGTATCTGGGTTCAGATAAAAAAGTTCATACGACCCAAGATTTTTCAAATTATACAGTAATGTCGTTATGGGATACTTTCCGGGCCCAGAATCCATTGCTTACACTAATAACACCCGATAAAACAAACGATATAATTAATTCCATGCTCGCGCAATACGACGAATATGGTTTATTGCCTGTGTGGTCGTTATGGTCGAGCGAAACAAACTGTATGATAGGCTATCATTCCATTCCTGTAATTGTAGATGCTTACTTTAAAGGAATCAGGGGTTATAACGTAGAAAAGGCCTATGAGGCAATGAAGGCTTCGGCTATGCAGGATGAATTTGGCGTCAAAGAATTAAAACAATACGGATATATCCCTTATGATAAATATAATAAGTCCGTATCTACTTCTTTAGAGTATTGTTACGATGACTGGTGTATAGCTCAAATTGCAAAAGATCTGAAAAGAAATGACGACTACGAATACTTTATGAAACGAGCTGCCACTTACAAAACCTATTTTGACAAAGAATATAAGTTAATGAATGGCTTCTCGTCAAAAGGGAAATTTCGCCGTCCGTTCGACCCGTTCTATTCATCTTATGGCGAGTGCGACTGGGTGGAAGGAAATTCGTGGCAATACTCCTTTTTTGTTCCACATGATGTAGAGGGATTAATCGCGCTACATGGTGATAAAAACACTTTTGCCGAAGCACTGGACAAATTATTCTCGGTACCTACCGATATGTCAGGACACGATGTGCCGATAGATATTACAGGGTTGATAGGGCAATATGCACATGGGAATGAGCCAAGCCACCATGTAGCCTATTTATATAATTATGCAGGACAGCCGCATAAAACCCAGGAAAAAGTTCACGAAATAATGACTACATTATACACTACTCAACCAGACGGTTTGTGCGGCAATGAAGACTGCGGACAAATGTCAGCCTGGTATGTATACAGTGCAATGGGCTTTTATCCGGTAAATCCTGCCGGAGGAGTATATGTTTTCGGAAAACCGATGCTCGATAAAGCGGATTTGAAAATCGGAGCCAACACCTTTACCATAGAAGCCCATAACCTGTCGAAGGAAAATATTTACATTCAATCAATAAAGCTAAACGGAGAAAAATATAACAAGTTGTATATCACGCATCAAGATATAGTAAAAGGAGGTAAACTCGAATTTGAGATGGGAGCACAACCTTCTACCAATGAATTTATATTAACCATACCAAACAGATGGGATGAACAGTAAGGCTACAAAATATATTGTCCTTTTAGTATTTTTGGTACCGACTATCGCAAAAGGTCACAATAACCATACCATAAGGTGTACAGAAAATGTATACACCTTATCATTAGGAGATTTGTCATTCAGCGTATCAGCTGAAACCGGAGGACGTATCGTCTCATTCCGAAGGGGAGAAAGCGAATTACTGACAACGGATGCTGTAAATCCTGTTTATTATGGAGCTACTTTCTGGCTTTCACCCCAGGCTAATTATTGGCCTCCTTGTCCGGCCATAGACAAATTACCCTATGAAGTCCGGATCGATGAGGAAAAGTTATCTATGACAAGCCAGATTGACAATACAAATATTTGTATTACAAAAGAATTTTCAATCTCGGTAGCCGATACTTCCATATATATCAACTATAAAATAAAAAACACATCGGATAAAATACGAAAATTGGCTCCCTGGGATGTTTCGCGTGTATCAGGAGGATTAAGCTTCTTTCCGATTGGAGAAAAAGACGACCAAATAAATAAACCGGGAATACCGACAACCTATATCGAAAATGGTATTTTATGGTTTCCTTTCGTTAAGGAAGAAAATATGCCGGCACAAAAGCTGTTTAGTACAGCTAAAGAAGGATGGATGGCCCATTATTATAAAAATATACTTTTTGTAAAATGTTTCCCCGATATTCAGGTTAAGGATACCCCACCCGGGCAAGGTGAAGTAGAGTTTTTTATAGCTCCGGACGGGAAATACATCGAACTCGAAAATCATGGAGAATATATTTCACTTGCTCCAAATCAAAGTATAGAGTATAACCAGAAATGGTTTTTAATACCTACCGGATATGGAAAGACCAAAGAGGACCTGCTTTTTATCATCAGGAACTTAAATAAAGAAATAAAGTAAAACGAATAACCATAATAAAAAGAATAACATGAAAACCAATAAAATCAGGAGATACTCCATTCTTTTTTTCTTGCTACCAGCTCTGTGCATTTCATATGCAAGTGTCCCCGCATCTCAAAAAAACACATATGATATCCGTAAATATGGGGCAAAAGGCGACGGAAAAACAATTAATACAAAAGCTATAAATGCAGCTATCGAAGATTGTTCCAGTAAAGGAGGGGGTACTGTATTAATTCCAAAAGGAAAATTTTTAAGTGGAACCATCCGTTTAAAAAGTAATATTACCCTTTACCTTGACGATGAAGCAGTATTGAAAGGAACCGATGTAGTTAGTGAATACGAGTCTTATATACCGTCCAAAGACTTGAGTAAGTACGACAGCGGCGAAGGTGGTGACAATGCAAACAGCTCTAAAGACGCTAACTGGAATAAAGTATTAATATTGGCATCAGGAATAAGTAACTTCTCGATAGAAGGTAACGGAACAGTTGATGGTAGCCATGTGTATGATCCCAATGGTGAAGAGAAAATGAGAGGTCCTCATACTATTATCATAGGCGAATCGAAGAACTTTTCAATAAATAATATCACCGTTAACTGTGCTGCAAACTATGCCCTTATGGCATACGAAATACAAAATGCAGTATTCCACAACCTCGAGATGAATGAAGGTTGGGACGGTATCCATATACGGGGTGGCAAAAATATAATTATACGTAATTGTAAGTTTCAGACAGGAGATGATGCCATTGCCGGAGGATTTTGGGAGAATATGGTTATTACCGACTGTTATTTAAATACTTCCTGCAATGGAATTCGTATGATTATGCCAGCTACAGGCCTTACTATATCCAATTGTACATTTCAGGGACCCGGAAAATATCCACACCGCACATCAAAAGAGTTAAGGCGTACAAATATGCTTTCAGCTATTCTGCTACAACCCGGAGGATGGGGAAAAGCAAGCGGCAAAATAGAGGATGTACATATCCACGATATAACGATCGACAATGTAAACAATCCTTTTATGTTTATACTGAACGAAGGTAATGATGCAAACAATATCATTACTGAACGGGTAAAAGCGACCAGAATAAACAAATACGCTTCTTCTATCGAAAGCTGGAGAGGTGGAATCTTCGACAATGTGACCTTTCGCGATATATCGATAGACTATGTAGGCAGCGACAATCCGGCATTAAAAAACATTGAAATCCAACAGCCTGAAGTTGATGCACGGGCATTGCCTTGCTGGGGATGGTTTATTAATAATGTACGTAACATCACATTTGAGAATGTAAATTTAACGTATCAGGGAAATGAGATTCGTCCGGCTTTCTGGTTCGACAATGTGGCCAATCCAACATTCATAAATGTAACATATAAGGAAGAACCAAATAACAATTCTATCGTATCAATAAGGAGCGGAGCGATAACAAAGAAATAAAAATCCATACAGAGTCTATAATCTTATAACAGGGTAATAATGAAACAAAACAGCCTTGCATTTTTATTCTTAATGTTTACAGTCAATTTATTGGCTCAAACTTCTGATATAAAAATTAATATTGTTTTCATAGGAAACAGTATTACTTACGGAGCCAACCTGATAAACCCCGGATCAGAAGCTCCTCCAGTAAAGACTGTAAATAAATTGCAGATTGACGGCTACAAAGTCGGCTATGCAAATTGTGCCTGCAGTGGAAAAACAACCGTTGATTTTCTTCCTGAGTCAAAAACATTGTATCAAACGGTGATTCAGGCAGCCGATACATTATATAGAAAAGATAGAAATCTGCTTATATTCTCTATTATGCTCGGGACAAATGATAGTGCGATAAAAGGAACTAATGGCGCACCAGTCTCCCCAGAAAAATACAAGGAAAATCTGAGAGTAATCATAGATAGTCTACATAATCGTTACCCGGGAAGCTACTTCGTACTGCATCGTCCATTGTGGTATAGTCCCAATACGCATAATGCTGCAACTTATCTCAAAGAAGGCCTCAACCGTTTACAAACCTATACTCCGGTCCTCGATGCCCTGGCAAAAGAAAAAGCATATATACTGACAGGAGACCGCGATGGTTACAACCTTTTTAAAAGAAAGGCAACGAAGTATTTTGTTGCCGAGAATGGCAACTCCGGTACGTTCTATCTCCATCCAAATGCTGTAGGAGCTAAAATATTAGGAGAATTATGGGCTAAAAATATTAGTAGACATTTGAAGAAGGAGTTACCAAAGAAGATTAAACTCTAAATCAAACAGGAAAATTTATTATTCATACAAAAAATTAATACGAATATTAATATGAAAAAATTCGTTTTATTCAGTTTATTACTGTTTTTTCCCGCATCTTTTTGTCTGGCACAAAATTATTACGAAAACACTCGTAATCAATGGCTTCAAAAAGCAGAACAATATAAACCAAAACTTATAATCACAGAAAAAAGGCCTTTGAAAGTAGTTAATATCATTCCCGACAATCATTCGTTTCAGAAATGGAAAGTATTGAATGTTAATCCGATCGACTCCTTATACAACACACCTTTCAGAGAAAAGAAAGAAGTTATTATTGATTTCGGAGAACACATGACCGGAAACTTCAGCTTCTCCGTCAGGTCCACAGGACTGGCTGCCGACGGGCCTCTGAAATTTAAATTAACATTCGGAGAGGTTCCGGCAGAAGTATCCGTCCCTTTCGATCCTTATCCCGGAATATTGAGCAGGGGATGGCTTCAGGATGAAATCGTTTCGGTAATGTACGTTCCTGAAACGGTAAATATTTCACGCCGGCTTTCTTTCCGGTATGTAAAAATAGAATTATTAGGCAGTTCTCCTTACTATGATTTCAATATTTACGATATAAAATGTCTTGCCCGGACTTCAGCAAAGAACAAACCGGAAAGCCTACCTCTCTCTGTAGATCCAATGATAAGAAAAATAGATGAAGTTAGTTTAAATACACTAAAAGAATGTATGCAAACGGTTTATGAAGATGGTCCCAAAAGAGATCAACGCCTTTGGATCGGCGATTTATATCTGGAGGCGTTGGGAAATAACTATTCGTTCAAACAACATGATTTGACCAAACGGTGTCTATATCTATTAGCCGGATTAAGTGATATGAATGGATACCTATTAGCTACAATAATCGAAAATCCTGTACCACGGGCACAGGACAAACAGTTTCTTTACGAATATGCCTTACTCTATAATACAAGCTTAAAAGACTATCTGGAAGCAACAAATGATAAAGAAACAGCCGAGGATTTATGGCCAGTGGCCAAAAGACAATTAGATATTGTCCGCACATATGTCAAATCAGATGGTTTAATGGACTTTGAAAAGCTAAATGAAGAGTGGTGGGTATTCTTCGACTGGAAAGAAGATTTATACAAGGAAGTGGCAACACAAGGCATAGCTGTATTTGCACTCAGAGAGTCTTACAAACTGGCACAATTACTCGGCAAGGAAAAAGAAGTAGCAGATATTCCGGCTTTAGCCGATAAAATGACAAAAGCTGCACGTAAAAACCTGTACGACAAAAAGGCAGGAGTGTTTGTGGGTCTTGGAGACAAACAGATTTCTTATGCCTCACAGATATGGATGATATTAAGCGGAATTGCCACAAAAGCAGAAGGTAAAAAAGCACTTGCAGCCCTGAATACCATACCTGGAGTTTGTTATCCAGGAACTCCTTATATGTATCATTATTACATTCAATCACTAATCAATTGCGGCATGAACAATGAAGCAAAAGACGCTTTGATCAAATACTGGGGAGGAATGATAAACAAAGGTGCAGACACATTTTGGGAAGCATACGATCCGGATAATGATTTTATTTCACCTTACGATTTTTACCCTCTTAATAGCTATTGCCATGCATGGAGTTGTACTCCGGTTTATTTTATAAGAAAGTACCCGGAAATATTTCAGAAATAAGATACCGCTTTAATGAATTATTGATAATAGGCTATAAAGTACCACTTTGTGAGTAATTCTAAAGCTTTATCATTTTCCAGGAAAAAGCCATCCTCAAATATGGGAATGGCTTTTTTACTGAATTACTGAAAAAACAATCAAAAATATTCTTTTTAGCTTTCTCGTATAAACTTCCATTCATTAGGAATATTCAGTAAATAACCCTCTTTTGATAAATAGAATCTTCGTATACTCCTCTACTAAAATCAACTATTTATAAAGAATATATATCTAATAAAGATTCCATTTCCGACTTCATTTTCTATTTTCATAACATTTGATAATTGTTTCCGTTTATCATATTGATACCAATTGTTGTATTTTATAAATATTCAGTTTATTCCTCGGTGAGAAACGCCTCGTTTCTCGTAGAGTTTCGACCCAATCTCCGTAGAGAAACGAAGCGATTCTCGTAGAGGAAAAAACAACTCGTATAACATCTTGATTTACAGCAAATTAAAAATCTGCAAAAATGTTATATATTTTCAATACCCAAACAATCTGTTTATCTGTTTATTTAGTATTTATACGTATCCGAAATCACAACACACCTCAGGTCTTTTTGTATATACTCCCTGTCATAAAGTTATTGTTTGTGAATCAAACAGTAGCTCAAACGCAATAATTCAATATAATTTTCGCCCGAACGTGCACACATGAAAAACAGTGTTTTCAAATAATGGTAAGGTTTACAGTAGTATTTATTAAGAATATTATGTATAAACTACAGATACTATTCATACCAAAGATCCATACGCCCTAAGCTGGAAGCCCTAATGTATATAATAACTCCCATAAGAAGTATAATCGCGATAACTCCACTTACAGCTAAAACGATTTTTCTTAGATCTACTTCCTTTAAATTCATATTTCTCTCCGCAACCTTTGTTCCAGTGATACGATCACCTATGCGTAGTCCCGAAGAAGTAAACAGTACCAAAAAGACTTCTAACAAATGTAGTGCATAAAAGTAATTACGTAAAACACATTTAACAGGGCTGGCTACTTTCATTGTTTTACTATCAAATACCTGAATATTAGTAATTCTTCTACCTATACTAAGACCATTATAGCAGTCCTTACATAATATTAAAACATATACTATAGATGATACAATGTAAGAAGTAATCCGAACATTACACTTTTTTAAAAATAAAATGACGATAAAACAAATTACAGACGTAATGAACAGATCAATTACGAAAGCTATGACTCTCTTTAATTTCATTTTTTAATATATCTTTTCTAAAAATCGTTATTACACCCTTTGTACATAAATGTCCCATTCATTATACAAAGGATATAATACTTAACTATTAATAATTATACAGAAGATCCAAAAGCCCTTTTTCACTGTCTTTCGTATACATAACTATAAAGACACATAAAAGTACAAATACCGTAAAGACCAAGGCTATTGCTTGAGCTATTTTTATATAATTGACTTCTTTCAAATCAGCATTCCACTCAGCTACTTTAGTCTGAGTAGCATAATCTCCCATCCTCAATCCCAAGGAATTACATAACATAACGAGTCCTTCTATTGGATATATTAAATAGAAACAATTACGTAGAATACACTTTAAAGGGCTTGCAACTTTCATTGTCTTACTATCAAACACTTGAATACCAACAATCTTTCGGCCTATACTTTGACCATTATAACAATCCTTACACACCATCAGAACATATAATAGAACCATCATAATATAGGGAATAATCCATATATGACATATTCTTAAAATAGTGATAGTAATATAAACAATAGCAGATGATGCAAATACATCAATAATAAAAGCAATAATTCTTTTTAATTTCATAATCTTAAATCTCACAAATTGGATAAGCATTCAATTTTTTATACAGAACTCACATTGTTCAAAAGTTTTAGTCAAACTAAAACACAAACTTACCTGATTAATCATAAATCATCTCTTTTCTAAACATTGATTTTATCTTTCCGACTTTATCAAACACAAATAAATATATATAACTTGTATTAAATGCTGCTATACGCATGTATTCATTTTCATTATTTTTATTTAGGTTACTTCTATATTCAAACAGTTCTGCGCATAAAATTGAATCATTTATAATCGGAGAAAAAAACAATATATTCTTTGAACATTTTACACTTTTATCGTTTAAAAATGTCAATTTAAAACAGAAATCAACATTTTGATATATTTTATATAACAACCGGATCATTACAGAGCGCTTATCTTCACCTTTTTGTTTTAGTTCCTCATAAAACACAGAAATATTTAAGTCAATAAGTGAATTCGAAATTATCAAGCTTTTCCCCTTATTTATAGAATCATTAATAATAGCATTATATCCCGCTAAATATTTAATAGAATCGGTACTATAATTTTTCTGTACAAACATATTATTTTGTAGAAAAAACAATATTATTATAATCAAAATATTTTTCATGGCAACCTGTTTCTATTTGAATTTTAAAAATTTATTAATAGGTAAAGGTACAAATCCAAAACTTAATTGGTTTTGCGCCGAAATATCGAATGGAATATAGTTATAACTCCCTACGGAAGTTGCTCCATAATCTAACCTTTGTCCATAATTTCCTCCTTGTGCATTTAGTTCAGAACGAATAATATTCATTTGTGTCACCACAGGTGGTATATCGTACTCGACCATAACAAACACATACAAAAATATCAAACATTTTACGTATAATATTAAACTAATTTTCCCTCTTTTACACCTCTTTCTAAATCACCGAGAGTTATTTTTTCCTTAACCTTTTTCTTCCGTTTTAGAATCAAATCTAATATTTCTAACAATATCCAGTCTCCTTCAGCATAGAAATATTTTTCAGAATTAAACTTAGCAATATTTACATTGAATTTTTTACTATACAAACAGATAAATTCGTAAGCATCATCTCCTTTGAGCTTTAAATCTTTTACAAGATCTGTTTCGCGAGTGTATTCACCATCCCATCGTTCTTCTTTGACAAACTGAATAATTTGTCTCCAAATATCATCTTCATTCATTGTTTTCATTCAAACCATTTATAATCATTATTTCCAAACCAAGTACTTGGTCCAAATCTCTCTCCTAAACTAAATGATGTAGTCGCAATAGTTATCCCCCATCCCAAATAAGGAACAAATCGACCAATAGCTCTACCAATAGTATTAGTACCTACTTTTTTTGCAATTTTTGTTCCAAATTTCTTTCCAAAGACATTCGTAAAACGCTGGGGTAAAGCTTTTGAAAAAGTATAAGACGCTATTGAAGAACCAGGTCTTGACCCTAATGCTCCAATAGGTTTCAGTGCTCGAATAGGCTGCCCCAAAAGAATCAAGGAAGGGCCCACTATATGTTTCCAATCACCATTTAAACCTGCTGTTTGTTGATAATAATCATAATCATTTAAGATAAAAGAGCCATATTTGTCTATTTCATTAAGCATTGCCATCTTTTGATATTCGGGAAAGTCCCATTCTTCCTGTTCGTTTTTGACCACACTCACTTCTGATAATAATACACTCCCATCACTTAATCGGCCTCCTGTTCCCTTATACTCCTCATTAATAAAAGTATACAACTGGCTTTTAGAAACACTTTCTTGTATATCATTTTCTATTCTTATCATATTAAGAAATCGTTCTATGTCATTTATGTCTTCTGTATACCATCCTGAAGAATCATGAACCCACAGTCCATTTGGATCGATATATTTTATTGGATTATTCGCACAATACGCATAAGGTGAAATCGAATAATACTTCTCACAAAGCGGATCAACACTGATAAAACTTAACCTGTAATTCGGATCATAAAACCGTCTTCCATAGTCATACCACCCCAAGCCATGCATGGTTTCCTCCTTTTTCCCCGTGTATGTATACGGCTCTTTGAAAGGGTTAACCCATTTTGTCCAACCCGTCATGGCTTTCCAAAAAGGATAATAACTGACAGCTTTCTGACTTCCTTCAGAAGGCCTGTCATCCAAGTACTCCTCACTTATATTTATCCTGGCACTTCCCTGGTGGTCCTTCATAAGATAATAATACTTATAAAAAGCAACCAAACGTCCTCTTATTGTTTGGTAAGTGGCCTGTATATACCCGTCCGGAAGTAAAATCCGATCCAGCCTCCCTTTCACATAAAGGCTGTTGTCACAATAGACAACACTGTCCGAATAAACAACATCATTATCCATATTTGAATCCAATGTATCGATCGGTGATAAAATATCATTAGTACCCGTTGCGTAAAGAGATTTCAATTTCGTACCGTCAGTGGCATATGTATAGGAAATCACCTTTCCGGCATCCTGCCTGCCATAACAAATCCGTTGGGGCAAATTTAAATAATTATAATCTATATTCTGCAGATTACGGTTATTATCTTTAACCAGGTTCCCATTCAGATCATAAGAACACTCCTCCGTCTCATGGACCTCATCCTCAAATGTACTCACATATTGATCATTATCAGCGGCTTCCACGGACATCAACCGGTTACCGTCATACCGGTATGTCAGGTCATCCAAGGAACGTACTAAATATTCGCCGGTGTATCCCAAACGCTGAAGACGGGTTATATTACCATGTTTGTCATATTCATAGCTTACGTCATATATCGGCCTACCATCATACTCTTGATAATCAACGATCTGACTTGCTATATCGTCATTTGCGGTATGCTTCGCACTCACAAGCCTGTCTAATTTATCATAAGTATATGCATAGGTATGGCGAAAATCAACGTAATCGCAATACCAGTCGGTACGTTCTATGTTTCCTCCGTTAGTAAAAGTATAAGTCTGGCTGTATAAATCATCAGTCTGTATACCCGTCAGCTGATTCCGCATATTATAGGCATATGTAGTTTTACATTTCTCAGTATACGATTTTTCTATCACCCTGCCATATTCATCATAGGAATTACGATATAATAAACGTTCCTGCCCGGATTTAAACTTATGTCTGCAATCGGTCAGACGTTTGGCCGCGTCATAACCATACGTATACACCTCCTCATAACAAAACAATGCATCAGCCGGATTACTATGATTATGCGCCTGACGTAACACATTACCGACATAATCATACTGATAATAATAACAATCATATCCGCCCATGTAATTATTCGTACGACTTTAAACAAGACGCCTCTTATTGTCATAATACAATGCGCTTATAAACAACTTGTCATCATCATCAATAACTTTCTTTAAGTGTCCTGTTTGCAGACCGTTGGAAGACAAATGCGCCGCTTCCCCATTGACATACTTCACGCCATAACCTTCTTTCGGTTTATAAGACAGGGAATCGATGCGATCTTCAAACAGGTTCAGAAAGCTGTAATCATCATAATAATAAACTTCATGTATATTTTCCGGCTTTATATTCAAACCCGTGCTGTTTGAATATCCATAACAACGGGTATTACCGGTATAGCTCTCACAGGTACCGTGATAGCGGGTAGAACCCCAAACAAAACCCGAGGAGGAGATCACTCCCCTCATGACAATTCGGTCATATTTATCATATCGGTAAAACTCCATCAACCTTTTTTTCCGTAATTCCCCGTTATCTGTAAAGATCAAATTCCCACGGACATCATAAGCCATATTAATCCCCGCGCATCCCGGAAACTTTTTATAATTACACCTATTCCTTGAATCATACTTATAAACATAAACATATGTACAATTCTATCTTTTACACACTTTAAGAGCTAAAGCATCTCCTAATTATCCATGTTATCAACGACTGAGCAACCAACAGTTCATTGACATTACTATTTCAGGTAAAAATAGAAGATAGAAAACTGCCAATCTTGAGTATTGACTTTCATAAGGATAAGCGTTCAGCCTTTTACAGTTAAAAATATATGCTTAAAAACTTTTTCAATTGGAGCGTGGTCATATAAACCAAAAGAGTGTTTATTATTTCGTTATAAAGGGAATTAGAATATTACAAACAGTTGTTACAAAGAAAGAATAACCTTGATAATGAATATAGTAAAAAAATCGTTTTGTACAAAAGTACGCTTGTTTTGAATAATAATGAACCATAGATAGTTTATATATTTCTATTTTTGCAATCATAACGAGTTTTAATTAACATATAAAACATCTCACAATCACTAAATGATATCATAGCTTCTTGTCAACGAATATAAAAACAAAACAAGAAGATTCATCTACTTTCAAACGGTGGATATTTGATGAAAATAAAGAGAATAATGTGGTGCAATCTTCAATTTATGAAACCAGCACTAATAATGATTACTAAGAATATAAAAAGTCGACACAACGATGAATTTAAAATTATTATGAAAAAACACTATTCTATTTTGAGCCTATTATTACTCTTCAGTTTACCAGGATATTCGCAAATTATAGATTTGTCGGGAACATGGCGCTTTGCCGTCGATCGAGAGGAAAAAGGTGAGACTGATCAATGGTATTTAAAAACACTGAATGATCAAGTGGAATTACCCGGTTCAATGCAAACTAACAAAAAAGGAGATCCTGTCGGTTTGAAAACTCCATGGGTAGGTAGTATTAATGACGATTCCTTTTTTAAAAAAGAACGCTATGCCCGTTATCGTACATCTGATAATTTCAAAGTTCCTTTCTGGTTACAACCCGACACATATTACACCGGGGTAGCATGGTACCAACGAGATATCACAATCCCTAAAACATGGAAAAGAAGAAGTATTCATCTTTTTTTCGAACGTTGTCATTGGGAAAGCCGTGTATGGATTGATGGAAAAGAAGCAGGTGTGCGGAATGTATTGAGTACTCCGCATGAATATGACTTGACAGAATTACTACCCCCCGGCAAACATACCATCTCTGTCCGTATAGATAATGCCGTGAGAAACATAGACCCGGGTGAAAACTCCCATTCCATTTCCGATCACACACAAGGAAATTGGAACGGAATTGTAGGTAATATGTATCTGAAAGCCAAAGGACTCTCTTATTATAAACAATTGGAGATATATCCGAATCCGGAGGAAGGCAAACTGATTATAAAAGCAAATGTCTTTAATAGTACTGGCAAATGTAAAAAAGCTGATTTCGAGTTTTATCTAGAAGGAAAAAAGACGGTGGAAAAACGGCCTATACAACCAGGAGAAAATAATCTGGAATTGTCACTACCGTTACCGAATAATATAAAAAGTTGGGATGAGTTCTCCCCGAATTTGTATGAACTAAGTAGTGTATTGCGCATAGGAAAAGAAGAACAGGACAGTAGAACCATCACTTTTGGTTGCCGTACATGGAGCATAAAAAATGGTGATTTACAGTTGAACGGGCATCCAGTCTTTATGCGGGGAACCTTACATTGTGCCGCCTTTCCACTAACCGGTTATCCCGCTACCGATAAAGAGGAATGGATGCGTGAATTACGTATATGTAAACAATATGGCATCAATCACATCCGTTTTCATTCATGGTGTCCCCCTGAAGCTGCTTTTCAGGCAGCTGATGAATTAGGACTCTACCTCATGATCGAATGTTCCTCATGGGCCAACCAATCATCGGTAATAGGTGATGGTGACCCTATCGATGAGTTCATCAAAGAGGAGGCGGAATGTATTGTGAGGAATTATGGTAACCATCCATCTTTTTGTATGATGGCTTATGGAAATGAACCTGCCGGAAAAAAAATGAATGATTATCTGACCGAATTTGTCACCTATTGGAAAACTCGTGACAATCGTCGTCTTTATACATCAGCTGCAGGATGGCCCAATTTACCGGTCAATGACTTTCTAAGTGATGCGAATCCGCGCATACAACGCTGGGGCGAAGGTATACGTAGTATTATCAATGCCCAAGAGCCCTCTACTACTTACGATTGGCAAGATTACACCAATAAGTTCACTCAGCCCATCATCAGCCATGAAATAGGACAATGGTGCGCATATCCCAATTTTAAAGAGATGAGAAAGTATACGGGTATCTACAAACCCAAAAATTACGAAATATTTAAAGAAAACCTTGCTGAAAACAGTTTATCAGAATTGGCTGACAGTTTTCTACTAGCTTCCGGTAAGTTACAAACATTGTGTTATAAAGCCGATATTGAGGCTGCGCTACGTACACCGAAATTCGGTGGTTTCCAACTATTGGGTCTAAACGACTTTCCTGGACAAGGAACGGCACTCGTAGGGGTACTTGATGTGTTTTGGGAAGAAAAGGGATATATTGATTCTGAAGGGTATAGCCGTTTCTGTAATAGCCTTGTTCCCTTGGCACGTATTCCCAAGCTGATTTTTGAGAATGACGAAACATTCACGGCACAAGTGGAAGTTGCCAATTATTACCAGAAATTGAAACGCCCAAACATATCCTGGAGCATTAAAGACAGTGACGGTCGTAATATGGCTCAAGGACGATTCTACGTTGAAAAATTAGAAATCGGTAATTGCCTGCCATTAAGTAACATTTCATTCAACTTAAACTCCATTAAAGAAGCCAGCCGGCTGAATCTGGAAGTAACCATCAATGAATATACCAACGATTGGGATTTCTGGGTATATCCGGCACAAAAGCAAATATGGGATAAAACACTCCTGCTCATTGATTCATTGGATCTTAAAACCATTGAATACCTTAAAGCCGGAGGTAAGGCACTGTTGTCGTTGAAACAAGGTTCATTGAACAAAAATTTCGGTGGTGATGTATCAGTCGGGTTCTCCAGTATATTCTGGAACACAGCTTGGACTAAAGGACAAGCTCCTCATACGTTAGGTATTTTATGTAACCCCCACCATCCGGCCCTGGCCGATTTTCCAACCGATTATTATAGTAATTATCAATGGTGGGATGCAATGAGCCATTCAGGAGCCATTCATATAGAAAAACTGTCAAAAGAAATATCTCCTATTATACGTGTTATCGACGACTGGACAACTAATCGTTCATTAGCATTACTATTTGAAGTGAAAGTAGGAGCCGGCAAATTGTTAATTTCGGGTATTGACTTTCACAAAGATATGAATAAACGCCCGGTAGCCCGTCAACTTTTATACAGCTTAAAAAAATATATGCTAAGTAGTTCTTTCAATCCGAACACAACCATACAAGCCGAAACCATCAATTTGTTGACAGGTGATCCATCCAAACCAATTGAGAAATAATAATTTTCAAATACAAACTAATAATGATTTATGTATGAAAAAAGTTAATCGTATGCTCTTTGCAAGCATTTTGGCACTGATTTGCACTTCGTGTAACAATGGAAAAGAAGTGGCCAACTATCAAGTAATTCCTTTACCACAAGAAGTTAATTTGGTATCGAACGAAAAGCCGTTCATTTTGAATACAGGGACTCTTATTACCTATCCCCAAAATAATCTTCTGTTGAAAAAGAACGCCGAATTCCTTTCCGAATACCTTCAGGAGGCCCTAGGATATACTCTTGAAGTAAAAACTGTTACTTCTGGTACAAAAGTGAATAATGCTATAGCACTTGGGCTTAATCCTAATATTGAAAACAAAGAAGGATATATACTGAATATTACCTCAGATGGTGTTAAAATTGACGGAAAAACAGAGCAAGGAGTATTCTATGGCATCCAGACTTTAAGAAAGTCTATTCCTGCTAAAACCAGAGTAACAACGGTTCTGTTACCGTCAGGTTGTATTAAAGACGAACCGCGATTCTCCTACCGAGGTATGCATCTGGATGTTTGTCGTCATTTCTTTCCTATAGAGTTTGTCAAGAAGTATATTGACTTACTGGCTTTACATAATATGAATACTTTTCACTGGCATCTGACTGATGATCAGGGCTGGCGCATTGAAATCAAAAAATATCCCAAACTAACAGAAATAGGTTCCATACGTAAGCGTACTGTGATAGGTAAAAACACAAATCAGTATGATGATACACCTTATGGAGGTTTCTATACGCAGGAACAGGCGCGGGAAATCGTAAGATATGCACAGGAACGGTATATTACAGTGATTCCAGAAGTAGACTTACCCGGTCATATGCTTGCCGCATTGGCATCTTATCCGGAATTTGGTTGTACGGGGGGACCTTATGACGTGTGTCAGCGATGGGGTATCTTTCCAGATGTACTATGTATAGGAAATGAACAGGCCATGCTATTTCTTGAAGATGTAATGACAGAAATTATAGATATATTCCCTTCTTCATATATTCATATCGGCGGAGATGAGGCGCGGCGTGTACATTGGAAAAACTGTTCTAAATGCCAAGCGCGTATTAAGACAGAAAGATTGAGAGCTGACGAAGAACATAGTGCTGAAGACCGCTTACAAAGTTATTGTATGGCCCGTATCGAGAAATTCATCAATGAACGAGGACGGCGAATTATCGGCTGGGATGAAATATTAGATGGAGATGTAGCTCCCAATGCCACGGTTATGTCATGGCGTGGAACATCAGGTGGCATCAAGGCAGCACAGATGGGGCACGATGTCATCATGACACCCAATACGCACTGTTATCTGGATTATTACCAGACTGTTGATATAAATGAAGAGCCACTTGCTATTGGAGGATATGTTCCTGTGAAAAAAGTATATAGCCTCGAACCGACAGCTTCACTTACGGAAGAACAAGCGAAACATGTCTTGGGGGTACAAGCCAATTTGTGGACAGAGTATATTGCTACTACAGATCACGTAGAGTATATGGTGCTTCCTCGTATGGCAGCATTGTCCGAAGTACAGTGGTTGTATCCCACCAAAAAAGACTACAAAGATTTTACAAAACGTTTGATACCACTTATACAGCTCTATAAAAGAGACAGTTTAAATTATGCCAAACATATATTTAACGTACAAGGAGATTTTACGTTGAATGCAGAAAAAAAGACAATCACGGCTACTCTAAATACAATTGATGAAGTACCGATTTATTATACCTTAGACGGTACGGAACCGACAATAAACTCTCAGAAATACATAGAGCCAATCATCGTCAACCATACTACGGAGATTCGTGCCGTTACTTTCAGGTCAGAAGGTAAAAGCCGGATTATGAGTCAAAAACTAGCACTTGGAAAATCAACAGGCTGTCCTATTGAATTAGAGATGATAAAACCAACGAAGAGATTCTTTTATGGAGGTGCACCAACTTTGGTGGATGGAATGAAAGGAGGTGAAAGTTGTACGTCGGGTGAATGGATCGGTTTTATTGATGGAGATGTAACAGCAATAATAGATCTTGGCAAAATGGAGGATGTAAGTCGTGTTATAACAAGCGCTTATATAGATGTGGATTCTTGGATTATGGGAAGTCTTGGATTGGTTGTTTCCGTTTCTGATGACAAGGTGGCATTTCGCGAAGTGGCAAATAAGAACTATCCATCCGAAACAAATTTAAAGAAAAAAGGTATTGAGGAATACGAAGTAGAATTTGAACCGGTAAAAGCACGATATGTAAAAATAGTTATCAAACGTACTCCCGTTCTTCCTAAAGGGCATGTTGCAGCCGGAAGGAAACCGTATATGCTTATTGATGAAATTGAAGTGAACTGATTTAACAAAAACAAACGTAACTATATACTTTATTGTACCATGCGTTGTATAGCTTGTTCGAAAGTATATAGTTGCGATTTAAAGAGGCATAAAAAGTATGTTATATGGTAACTGTTTAGATATTTATTCCATTATATTTCCTCTAATTAAAAACGTTCTTCTAAGTTTAGATGAAAAAATAAAAAAGCAGTTTATATATGACAGATAGATTAAAATTATTATAAATAATTAGAGAGTTAAAAAGACTAAAGAACAAGCATTAATAAAACAATTTATATCATTAAAGATGAGAAAGGCATTTATATTTATTGGGTTGAGTATATATTTTCTCTCGTGGAGCAATGAAGTTGCTTCGCAAGAACGTATAAGCTTGAATAGAGACTGGCGATATCAGGAGAATGATCCGGACGGAACTGACAGCACCTTGCACTATTCACGTCTGAAACCCTATCTATTACCTTGTGCCAATGATTTTATCAAATCGGGACAGAAACATGTCCGTCCGGCAGGAAATCCGGGAAATGAAGTGGCTTATGTGGAACCGGATTTTGATGATAGTAGTTGGAGGCAACTGAATCTTCCGCATGACTGGGCTATTGAAGGGCCTTTCAATATAAACTATGTAGGAGCTACCGGAAAATTACCTTATTGGGGAATACGTTGGTACCGTAAATCCTTTGAATTAAACTCCAAAGATGCCGGAAAACAAATTTATCTGGATATAGATGGAGCAATGTCTTTCTCTTCTGTCTGGTGTAATGGGCAGTTTGTTGGTGGGTGGCCGTATGGTTACGCTTCTTACCGCCTTGATCTGACTCCTTACGTGAAAGCCGGAAAGAAGAATACGCTGGCTATCCGTCTGGATAATCCGGATGATGCTTCCCGCTGGTATCCGGGATCGGGAATTTACCGGAATGTATGGTTGGTGAAAACGTCTCCTGTACATGTAGCACAATGGGGAACCTTTATACGTAACAAAAAAATATCCCTCGATAAAGCGGTTATGGATATGACTCTTCGATTGGAAAATAATACAAGTAAGAGTGTACTGGCAAGCGTAAAGACCGATATTTATGAACAGGACGGAGCAGGAAATCCCAAAGGTACCAAGGTGGCTTCCTGTCCTACTTTAAAAGTGAAGATGGAGCAACAATCGACCACCGAGTTACAATCCGGTTTTGCTGTATCCAATCCTAAATTGTGGGAAATTGAATCTCCCGCTTGTTATGTGGCAGTGACCCGTATTGAAGTAGACGGTCGGGAGGTAGAGCGTTACCAGACTCCTTTCGGTATACGTGAAATTGAGTTTACTCACGATCAGGGATTTATGTTGAATGGTCGTAAAGTGCCTATAAAAGGAGTTTGTATGCATCATGATCTCGGAGCATTGGGGGCAGCTTTCAATGAAGTGGCAGCCGAACGTCAGTTACGTATTATGAAAGAGATGGGAGCCAATGCAATTCGCACTTCACACAATCCGCCTGCACCTGAGTTGGTGGCACTTTGTGACCGCATGGGACTGATGATGCAATTGGAACTTGTGGATAGTTGGCATAAAGGGAAAACAAAAAACGATTACAGTATCCTGTTTGATGACTGGAATGAAGCGGATATGCGCTCTTTGGTTCGTCATTACCGGAATCATCCGTCGGTGATCATGTGGAGTATCGGTAATGAGGTGCATGATCAGGTAACCGATCTGGGTATAGAGATAGCCCGCAATCTTACTGCCTACAGCCATGATGAAGATTCCACGCGCCCTACTTCATTGGGATGTAATAAAAGAGATGCAATTTATCGTGATATTGTCAACCAAGTTGATGTTTTCGGATTGAATTATTTTCATAAGACATATCCTTTGTTTAAAGAGCAGAATCCTACACGCCGCTATCACGCCAGCGAGACTTCTTCGGCTACCAGTTCCCGAGGAGAGTATTTCTTTCCGGTGACGAAAGATATCGATGACAGTCGTTCCGATTTTCAACTTTCTTCTTATGATATGACTACCATCAGATGGGGATGTCTACCGGAAGAACAGTTCAAAATGAATGAGGCATATCCGTTTATGAGTGGAGAATTTGTGTGGACAGGATTTGATTATTTGGGGGAACCTACCCCTTATAGCGAAGATCGGACCAATCTATTGAATTTCTCTGATCCTGCAGAATTGGAAGCGGCCAGAAAAGAGTTGGAAGAGTTGGGTAAAATAAAAACTCCGTCCCGTAGTTCTTATTTCGGAATTGTTGATTTATGCGGATTCCCTAAAGACCGTTACTATAATTATCAGAGTTATTGGCGTAAAGAACTCCCGTTAGTTCACATCCTTCCGCATTGGAACTGGCCGGAGCGGGTAGGAGAGGTTACACCGGTTCATATTTATACTTCGGGTGACGAAGTGGAACTTTTTTTAAACGGAAAGTCACAAGGGAGGCGCAAGAAGGAACATTCTTATGACCGTCTTACCTGGGATGACATTCGGTATGAACCGGGAGAACTGAAAGCGATAGCTTATAAAGAGGGAAAACAGTGGGCGGAACAACAGGTAAAGACAACAGGTCAACCTGCTGGATTATCTGTAAGTCCGGAGAAAAAGATTCTTTTGAACAATGGAACAGATCTGTCTTTTGTGCGTGTTGATATTGTAGATAAAGAAGGGTTGACCGTTCCCCGTACAAAGAACCTGTTAAAGTTCTCGGTTAGTGGTCCGGTTGAGATTGTAGCTACTGATAATGGCGATGCTACCAGTCTAGTCTCTTTCCAGTCTCATGAACGTAAAGCATACAATGGGCTGTGCCTGGTTATTCTTCGTTCTGTATCCGGTAAGACCGGCGAGGCTGTTCTGACTGTGGAATCTGAAGGCCTTCCGGCAAAAAAGATTAATCTACAAGTAGTAGATAAACCAAATAAAAGCATCCAATAAAAATTCCGCTTTCGTATAAGAGGTTGTCCGCTATGGACAACCCCTTTCTTTTTTCTATTTCTCCCCTTCACGAACAGTCCTTCAGACAGAAAATGAAATAAACAATACTTAAAAAAACAAGAATAAGATAAAATATCCATACTTGCAAATTAATGTTTTTATCATAATTAAAAGTTTTTCAAATTACACTAACATATCTTTTAGCTTACATTTCATTTCACAAAAATATACCGATAGGATTGAAATAAACAGATTTAATACAAAGAGGCTATTTCATTTCCATTTTGAAATAACCTCCTGAAGATATTCAAATTTATTAAAATAAAAACATTTACTTATTTGAAAACTTGTTTCATCGGTCGCCCTATCCATACTTGCGGTTGTTTTAATTTAAAAATATAGGCAATAGTAGAAGCCACATCAAACTGCATCATACTTTCTGTAAAATTATATCCTTTCTTGATACCTTTACCGGAAATAATGAAAGGAGTTTGCATTTCCTGCATTGTTTTGCCTCCATGCCCTTTATTAATACCACCATGATCCGCTGTTATTATAAAAATCGTATCATCCCACATTCCCGCTTCTTTTACAGCATTTACTATTTCTGCAATATACCCGTCTAACTCTTCCAACTTCTGATAATAGGTTTCAGTATCATGTCCGCTTTGATGACCGACATGATCGGGTTCATCAAAGAAAATGCCAACAAATGCCGGCCTCTTTTCTTTAATATAAATGCAAGACTGAGCTGCTACCGCTTTGTCAGCTTTCCCAGAAGGATCATCTTCAGCCTTTACATTCATCTCTTTACTCATAGCTTTCATCTCTGCCAGATATTCCAGTCCATTCCACTGACAAAAAAAACCAACCTCCGCTGCCGGATTCGCATCTCTGAATAATCCCCAAATACTTGGAAAAATACCATAGTGACTGAGTTCCCGCGAGGGAAGCTCCGGAGTCTTTGATCCCCATTCAGTGTACCCATGTAACTCCGGTCCTGCACCCATAAACATAGAAGCCCAGTTTACAGCGCTCGAAGAAGGTAATACCGACCGTTTCTCCAATGTATATGACCCGTCATTCATTAATTGTTTTACAGTAGGCATATTTGCTTTTTCCACACTATAAGCTCCCCATCCATCTAATCCGATAAATACAACATGTTTAGCTTTCCATTTAGCTCCAAATGAAGGAGTACATAAAAACAATAAAGTGAAGCAAATAATTAATTTAAGAATTCTGTTATTCATGATTATTAAAATTTAAATTAAGTATTGTTATATTCACAAAGATAGTCTATCTTCATTGCAGTCTTCTACCTATAATCAAGCTATTTATTACAATATAATACATATTATGGCCCATTGCGATTCTTGAAAATTAAAATCTATTCAAATTCTTCGTTTTACTTTTCTTGTATCCTAACGCTTCCCTTTAGTCCGACCCGGGTATTAACTGAACCACTAAATAAGATTCGAAGATCACATTTATTTTTTGTTGGCAAAAACTCTACTTTCAAATCTTGGTCATTCACTGTAGCTTTAGTACCTATTAATTGACCATTCAGCCAAACTTCTGCTTTCCCTACTACATTTTTTAAGTAAATGATCCCCCCATTTTCCTGTAATTTCTGATATGGAGTAAATTCGGTACGAAATATGATATAATTAGCATTTTCCAACACTATACTTTTACCTGTAGTTATAGCCACTGGCTGCCAACTGTTCATATCATTGTCTACTATCTGACAAGTCACATCAGGTTTTTCAAAAGAACCCGGAGAAACCATCCATTTATCCAATAACATCGGAGAATTCTCTACAGCTACAAATGGAACCAAATCAACTTTATTCACAAGAATTGTAAGATCGGCCGATCTCATTCCAGCACTAGTTGCAGTAAGAGTTACTTTCCCTGAACCTTCTGTAGTCTGTATAATAATTTGTGCCAATCCATTAAACAGGCTGCGCTTGTTTCCTTTTTCCAATTCATGACAATTTGGATCACCATTACCCAAACCGATAATTTTTGCAGGTCCTGATATAGTAAATTCAATCATATTATCAGCTATCGGCACATGACGTCCTTTGGAATCCAAAGCCTCAACAGTAACAGGCATGGCATCTTTACCATCACCAGCCAACATATGACGGTATGGAATCAATCGTAAACGAACCGGTTCGCCTGTCGTTTCCACTTTCATTCGTGAAACAACCTTCCCGTTTTGATAACCGATCGCTTCCAATTTACCCGGTTTATAAGGGACAAACCAAGTATTCATTTCATACGGATCTACTTTTTGCTCAGATATTTCCTTACCATTCAATAACAACTTTACTTTATCGGCATTACTCAAAGCCATTACTTTAATCGGTTTCCCAATAGAGTCGGAAGGCCAGTTCCAGTGTGGAACCAAATGTAAAACAGGCTCATCTTTTATCCATTGCGCCTGATGCAGATAATAAGCCATCTTGGGAAATCCGCATAAATCCATGATGCCGAAAAACGAACTTGTCGAGGGCCAACGGAACGGAGTGGGTTCTCCATGGTAATCAAACCCTGTCCAATAAAAACAACCTGCCATCCAAGGTCGCTCAGCCACAGCTTTCCATGCATTACGATGAATGGCTCCCCAATTTGCACATTGCGTATCATACGAATCCATCAGATTCTTCGATCTGTCTGTTACATATTCGCCCCTTGTCATAAATGCCGAACCATCTTCCGAACTAATCAAAGGTAATTCCGGGTTCTCTTCATGAAAACGGTCATAACTTTTAATCTGATAATTAAATCCGGCAACATCTACCGCCTGAGAAACATTATACTTAGAAAAGAATCCGCCATTCATAGCAGCTGTCACAGGGCGTGTCGAATCCATTTTCTTAACCACATCATACATACGACGAACCATTTCATAACCGTTTTCCGTTCCTTGCATCGGTTCTTCGTTAAATACCGACCAAAGAATAACGCTCGGACAATTACGATCACGACGTACCAACCATTCCAACTGACGAACATATTCAGGTGATGTGTTAAACAATCTGTTTTCGTCCAAAACCATAATTCCTATACTATCACAAGCAGCCATAAACTCTTTTGACATTGGATTATGGGCAGCCCGGTAGGCATTAACTCCCATTTCTTTCAACTTGCGAAGGCGGAATTCCCAAAGAGCATCGGGAACAGCAACGCCAACCCCAGCATGATCTTGGTGATTACAAACACCTTTTATTTTAATATTTTCTCCATTTAACCAAAAACCTGTATTCTTATCAAAACGAATTGTACGAAAACCACATTTAGTCTCAACTTCATCAATTACCATTCCATTCCGTTTAACAGTTGTTTTTACCCTGTAAAGAACAGGACTATCCGGTGACCAAAGTTGTGGGTCGGATACGGTCAATGACAAATTGACAATCTTGTCTCTTAGTGCAGTGACGGAGACCGTACTTGACTGCCTCCCCACTTGTTCACCATCAGGAGATATTAATGTTACTTCCACTTCTCCTTCAGCAGAAAGTTTCCCTGCGTTATATAAGGAAACCTCTACCGGAATTTCCCATTGTTTCCCCATTTTCTTCACAGGATTTGCAAACACACCGTCTGTAATAATATGTAATGGTGAACGTTTGACCAACCATGTATGACGGTAAATACCGGCTCCTTCATACCACCAGCCCTCCTGCGCCTCTGCATCCACTCTCACTGCAATTGTATTGACATTGTCTCCATAAGTGGCATATGGAGTGATATCAATATACATAGAAGTGTAACCACACCAGTTACGATGCAGGACAGTTCCATTTACCCAAATTGTTGCATGAGTCGAAATTCCATCAAATTGTATTTCGAGATGCTTGCCTTTGTCTTCAGGAGCAAGTCTGAATTTACGCCGATACCAACCAAAACCACGGTCACGATACCCTTGAGACAAATTGGCATTCGGATTTACGCTTCCCTCAATCGCCCAATCATGTGGCAAATCAACCATACACCAGGAAGAATCATCGTAATCCGGTGATGCCGCTCCACTTACATATCCAGCTTTGGCATTTCGGTATGTCATATTATGCCCTTTAATTACCGGATAAGGAATATCTCCTTGATAGAAACTCCAACCTTTATCAAGTGATAGAACTTCCCGAGTATTTACTTTCTCCTGCGTATACGCCTGTAAATGCCCCAAAAAAGTTATACACAAAAACAGTAGAAAGCTTTTGAATGTTGTCATCGTATTTTGTTATAAAATTATTCAAATATTGATTCTATTACCTCGCCTGTCCAGGATAAAGGTTGTTTAACTTTAAATAGATGCAGGATAATTGCCGCTGTATTTACGGTATTATTGGCGTCTGTAATTTTGAATCCTTTCTTTATTCCGGGACCAGTAATTCCCCATGGAACAATCATCTCGTCTGTACTGACTCCGCCATGTCCTTTATTGATACCACCATGGTCTGTGAGGAACATGAAATAGGTATCCTTATACATTCCCTCCTCTTTCATTTTATTAATGAACTTACCGATTTCGACATCCGCTTCTTCAATGGATTGTATATATTCCGGAGACATCCATCTGTATTTATGTCCGGCATGATCAGTATGTACAGAATAGAGAAAAACCAAAGTCGGATTTGTCCGGTTCGCTATCAGGAAAGATAATGCTTTATTATAGTTAGGCACATAGGCATCCTGTTCGAGATAGCTTACTTCGTCTAAGTACTGTTTGTTATATGGATAAAACAGATTGATCCAATTATAATAGAATGCCGTTTTCATCGAAGGAATAGCATCCTTCAAGACCTTAAATAATGAAGGATAATATCCTTCATTATCAGTTTCGATAGCTGGCAACGTAAAATTGGTTATCTCCCAGTTGTTGTCCACAACGCCATGTTGTTCAGGTCCACTTCCTGTCAAATGACTGGTCCAATTGGGCAGAGTAACCGAAGGCATAACCACACGTGTATCAAGCGAGAGTGCACCTTCTCCCATTAATGCGTCTAAATTAGGAGTTCTTGCTTTCAAATAGCCATTTACACAAATACCGTCAAGGGAGATTAAAACAACGCGCTTAGCACGGGGTGTATTAACCTGCGTAGATAGTGCTACTAAGGATTTGGGGAGAGAAGCAATACCTAATGTCAATGCTCCGGTCAATCCTTTTTTTAAAAAAGTTCTTCTTGAGTTTTCCATTTTTATGATTTTAATTATAAGACCTGTTAGCACTTTAGATTCTATTTAGAGTTTATTCTAATAAATTTCTCAATTAGCCAATTACAAAAAGTAAATAACCTGTTTCCAGAAAACAGAATCGAAAAGAAATATATACCACTAATAACCGATCTTAGCTAAAAAGCGAAGGGGGGCTCTTGCCCCCTCTTTTTAATAAACTATAACTAAAAAGTTTTACTTAACCATCAATTTGACAGTCTCCTTAGCAGCTCTCAAAATATAACATCCGGCTTCCTCTACCGTAAACTTGATATTACCATCAGATTCAAGAGTTTTGACAATCCTTCCAGTCAAATCGTACAGATTTATTGTACCTGTTACATTCAGTACGTATACGTCTTTTCCGACTGTGTATACTTTCAAACCGTTATCTAATGTTTCCATTTCCACACCAGTCGCATTCTTGTCGATAAGTCTCAGATACAAGGGCATACCTTGGGCAAGGGTGAAATCGATTCGGGTCGTACCGTCACCCGGCAAGGTCACAGTAGCACCTTCCATCTCGTCTGCCAATTTCCACTCACCGGTTACCACTAAACTTGTAGCTGTTTCCGTCTCGCTCCATCCCCAAACCGGATCACTCTTCGGACGCAAGTTCGGGTTACATACAGAAAGATACAGAATCTTCTCGTCAGCTTTATACTGTTCCATCAGCAACATCTCGGAACCGGCAGCTTTCACATAACCGTAATTCAGATCGGCAGCGGCTTTGAACAGCGTATAAGCCATCACGTTTCTCGGTTTGTAGTTCAGCACATGCATATCGGCATTTTTTGCTTTCACCTCATACAGTTCACCGCTATTTACTTTACTTTCGATAGCAGCCAAGCCGGCATCATCAACAGCCGGAACCACTACAAATTCATACGATCTATCAGCAGTTTTAATTCCATGATTGATATAAGCTTTGGCAGCCGTTACTACAGCAGGATTATCGAGGTTCTCACCAGTTTCTTCCGGAGAACTCTGTTCACCGTGCTTGATAACAAGTTCATCATGTCCTTTCGGAAGGATATAACCGGTTCCTACCGGATTTATGATACGTACGCTTTCCGTAGAGGCCAATGACTTCGGTTCACTACCCGCGGGCATTTCAGCGCCATTAACCAATAACTGCTTCTGCACTGGACTATCCAGTGTCTGGAACAAGTTGGTAGCTGTAATCATATCATTTCCATATTCTCCGTTGGCAGAGATATCACTTCCTAAACTGATCAATAAACCGTCGAATGCATAAACAGACTTTTTGAACTTCAGGTTAGTAGGTACAAACCGCTGACTTCCCCAAGAATCACCCTGATCAAATTCTGCACCGAACATACCACAGTCTTTCCACGGCAAAGCACCGGCGAAATTGGTAGTTAGAGAATACTGGTCAAAACGGGAAGAAAGATCTTTATTAGGCATCATTTCTTTCCAAGAAGTATAATGAACAGTTGTCGCACCCGGAACTACATTCCAGTCCCATCCACCGTTCTTACCGTTAGTCGGTACACCGGACAGCCCTCTTTCGCCATCATACATCACCTCCAAAGTACCATGTGACTGATAACGTCCGTAACGGTTGGTCTTATCATAAATTTCACCGCCCCAGAACTTCGTGGTCGGACAGCGCATGGTAGCTACCCAATTGTCTTGGCGATAAACACCTATCGGACTATAGTTGAACTGATAAAAGCCTTCACCATTAAATGCAGGTACACCTTCATATTTATCGGTCATCGTGAAATAATTGTATTGAGAAGCCAACTCCGTATCGATACCGGTACCCTTTAGTTCACCGCCTATTTCAATAAGTTGATCTAACACACCGTGTGCAGTCGGTACACCTAAACCGCCCAATAAAGGATGGCGCCCTGCCAAACTGTTGGCACACAAATGATCAGAACCTTTCGTTGCCATGAAGTACATGGAAACCACAGCCTTCTTCAAATGCTCGTATGATTCCAAGTCCACTTGATAACAAGTACCCTTCAGCGTATACAAAGCATTTACCCAAGTAGTATAAGCATACATATAACCGTTATAGTGTGTACTGTGGTGGAATCCAGTTCCGTCAGGTTTCAATACATCACGCCCACCAGGTATATAAGAACAGAAATTCTCAAGTAAGGCCTTGGTAGCCTTCGCACCTTTCACTGCCACAGCATCATTCGGAATTTGTACAAAAGAAGTGATAATATTATTAATACAATTGTATACATAGTCTGAACTCTGTCCCGGAACCACCGTCTCATATGGTGCATAAGCCTGATTAGCTTCCAGTATCCAAAGAATAGCCTTGCATATTTCTGTCTTTTGATCCTCGGTATAAGCATTCATGGCATCCAAGAAACCGGCCGGTACATCGCGAACATCTCCGTATCTGCTCCAAGTAAATCCCTGAAAATGACAGAAAATACCCTGATCAATGATCAAATCAATCCACATCGGGAAAGCATCAATCACCCATGCAGGACTACCGGCAATATAAGCAGCAGCCAATGCTTCTACTTTCTTTGACAAGTCAGTCAAGAAAGTCGCATCCACATCCTTGGGAGCTACAATTTGTTTACCTTTTACTGTACCATCAGCATTACGAGTCATTTGCAGATCATCAATTTCTTTCTTGATTTGACGAACTAATCCGGCATTTGCAGTAGGAGTACGTTTGGTCGCATTACGGAGTTTTTCAACCCCTTCCAATTCTTCCGAAGTAGGTTCAACAGTCTCTACTTCTTCACAGTAAGCATATTTGCCCAAAAGAGAAGCGTTGGCCTTATTTAAGAATTGTATATCTTTGGCAAGCATTTCCGGATATTGCCTGTTACCATCTACCGTACTGTTCAAGTTCATATTATCCAGATATACCTTTGCACCAGCAGCATTACCTTCCTTTATACTATAAGTAAAACGAACACGAACTGCCGTCTCATCACCGGTATTTTCATACTCATTGTATCCACGACTGAATTCACGCCATCCCTTAAAATTCTGTAACAAAGTGGCTTTTTTCACACTTTCACCCTTGGCATTCAGAAAATCTACATATATCACATTACCAGTAACTGCCGGAGCATAAATATTAAAGAAAGCCGCATTACGTGAAGTCAATTTCATGCCATCACTTCCGAGCGGGAATTCTATCGTAGCATTGTTTTCATTAACAGTCCATTCCAAACATTGTACACCACTTGTATAATGATCAGTAGAAAGAGCTAATTCACTACCTTTAGCTTCCCATCCTGTAGGAACAGATTGCTCCTCAAAATCATATTTTACAATAACCGGAATATCTTCAACATCACTAACCTTTATCAACTGTACATCGTCAATCAATATCTCAGAATCAGCTTTGTCATTGTAAAAACAAATAGCCATATTGGTACGTTCAGATTCAGTAGCAGCAAACACATTCTTATTAAAGGTCATATCATACTGTGTATCAGAAACCTGTGTCATATCATATTCTACTTGATATGTAGCCCAAGTCTCAGTCACCGAAAATCTTTCATATACACCGCGCCATGCCTTATCCGGATCTGATGGTGCCCCATTGGCCTTCACAAAATAATGATTGATAAATTCTTCATTCGCTTCATCCGTACAACGGGTATAAAGTCTTACCACACCTGCATTTGCACTTTTTGCCTTAAAAGACAATCGATAAATAGCTTTATCCAAAGTACCACCAATACGCTGCGCCACTACAGTAGTATACCATGAAGCCGCATTACCTTCATAAGAAAGCACTTTACCTTGGGTAGCGTCATCCTTGATTGAAATTTTGATATTCTGATTCGTTTCATATTCGTCGCGGCAAGCCGACCATATACCGGTCTCCGTCTTCCAAACCTTATCGGTAGGAGTAACATCTTCGGTAGTAGTCACATCAAAGCCCGGATCTGTCACCAGATTTTCACCTACCGGTTCGTCTGGTTCGTCCGGATCAGACAAATCTTTAATTAATGTCAGTTCCACGTCATCAATCAAAATAGTCGTTTCTACTTTATTTCCTTGGAACATGAGTATAAAGTTCGTCAAATCAGTAGCCGTAACTTCTTCTGTATCGTTCATAGTAAACTGATACATACTTGTGGTCACTTTGGTAAAATCAAAATCCACAAAATATTGTTTCCATTCAGTAGTCAAAGACTGAGTCTGATAGCTACCATAAAATTTACTATCCGGACTTGATGGCTTACCAGTTTCTTTTACAAAGAATCTATTTACTCCTTTATTACTATTATCAGTCAACCGAAAGAAAGTTTTAACCTGACCTCCATCAGCAGATTTTCCCCAAAAGCTCAATCGATAGATACCTTTCTTTGCTTGTGTTTCTATTCGTTGAGCAAAGAAAGTACTATACCATGTATATGGCTTTCCTGTATATGATGCCACTTTTCCACGATCGGCGTCCTCTGCAACAGCAAAAGAAACCGTTGCATCTTTCACTTCATCTTTACCCGTTACCCATTTATTGAGGACATAAGGTTCAGTCTCAAGAGAAAGAGAAAAATCTGCATCATCGAAACCCGACATCTTAATCAGATTCTCATCGGATGGTTCCGGCTCGTCCGGATCAGACAGATCTTTGATAAGTTCCAACGTAAGGTCATCTAGCAAATAAGTCTTCAAAGAGGTTCCTCCCTGCAATTTCAATACAACATTGACCAAATCATCAGCAGTCGATTCTTCTGTATCTGTCCAAGGAATGCTATAAAGTGATTTGGCAACTTGAGTAAAATTGAACTCCACTGAATACTGTTTCCATTCTGGTGTCAAAGCCTGATCATAAAAACCATAATAAGCTTTGGTTGTTTCTTCTGCCGGTGCTTCTTTAGCTACCATATATCGGCCCAGATCCGCATTACCAGCATCAGTAGTATTAAAGAAAATTTTAATTTTGGCACCATCATCAGATTTGGCCCAAAAAGTCAATCGGTAAATACCTTTCTTCATTTTACCTTCAATACGCTGAGCTGCAAATGAAGTGTAATAAGATGTAGGACGTCCATAGAAAGAAAGTACTTGGCCACGTGTCTCATCATTCACCAATTCAATCTTCACATCATTATTATCCTTATCTTTACTTGCATCATGGTACATCAACCATTCATTAAACACCAACGGTTCCTGTTTATAATCTCCTAAAGAAGAAATTTCTGTGAAATCCGATTTTGAAATCAAATTTTCACTGGTAGTATCTACCGACCGCACAGAAGCCCAGACAGCTTGCATCCCCCATAAGGCTGCGGCACATAACACTACACCTAAAAAAGTCTTTTTCATGTTTATTATTTATTAAAGTTATAAAATAGAAATGTGCAAAATTTAGTTTTACGATCTTCCTTTTGCACATTCCTTTCATTAAGTTACCCTGTTCAAACCTTTACCTTATGAATTACCAAGCGCGGTCGTTTTGTTCAAAGCCACATTCTTGTGTTTCACGTGCCGGTAGAACAAAATGATAAAGCTTACGATTATCCGGTGTAATGCGGGCAGCATCCATTGCTTCTTTAACCCGATCATTAGCCGGACGTTCTACACCGAAAGCATCAGTATAACCATGATTCACTTCATATACCTTCTCATTACGTACCAGATAGAACCAACGTTTGAACTCAGCAAAGAATTCATATCCGTATTCATCAAATACTTTTTGCAAGAACTGTTCCGGAGTAAAACCATCATCCTCCGTATAAGCATGATGAGTAGCTTTGTTTTTCGCTGCACGATAACGTACCCTATCCAAACATTTATAAGCCAATTGATTTGGGGTCCCGGTAGATTTACATTGTGCTTCAGCATACATCAGCAATACTTCGGCAAAACGATAAATCGGTGTAATACCAGCACTCTGAGCAGATGCCACACCACCGTAATCACGATATTTATTAATAGCCGGAGCCTTCATGATAGTACGCGTATAAGGTACATTCCGATTATTAATTCTGAAAGTAGTAACAAAATTGAAATCCTTACGTGCATCATCCGGATGATTTTCATAGAATACCGGGTCGGCTGTATAATCAGCCCAGCCGCTTTCTTCCTGAATGAAGTATGACTTTCCATAATTGCTGGCCAATTGTTCCTTGGAATGGTTCAAAGCAAACATATGCTCTGTACGGTCACTTTTATTACCTTCCGTCCACAAATCCCCATAATTTTCCATCAAGTCATATCCACTGTTCTGGATGATATCCTCACAAATTCTGGCAGCATCAGCATATTTACCGGTCTGTTTTAACGGCCAACCAGCCATGGTCATATATACATCAGCCAAACAAGCCTTGGCAGCCCAAGCACCTACCCGTGAATTATTGTCGGCACGAGAATAAGCAGGTAGATTAGTACCTGCATATTCCAAATCAGGAATAATTATCTTCGTATAAATCTCTTCCGTCTTGTTACGCGTAATCGTAGTAGAACCGTTCAGGTCGGTTGTACACTTAGAATCAATAAAACAAGGTACATCACCAAACCAACGCACCAGATTGAAATAAGCAAATGCCCGCATAAAACGACATTCAGCTATATACTGAACCTTAGTCGTCTCATTTAGAGTACTACTACCTTCAAAAGTTTCTTTCCACAAGTTGGCTGTTTGAGCCAATCCATACATATTACTCCACATTGTTTGGGAATCACCGTCCTGATTACCGACAGTAATGTCCATTTGGTCAAAATTAGTATGGCGTTTGGTCAGATTACCCGTACCTATATCATCTGCACCCAATCCCATAATAACAGTACGGCAATTATACTCATAATTACCTCCCCACAACTCTCTATACAAACCATCGAGCATACCCAAACTGTTCTTTTCATTCGTTTCAATATTCTCGGGTGACATAAAACTTAAAGGCTCTTGAACCAACTCCACACACGATGTACCCAACACACTGCACAGAGCTAATGTGATCACTATATTTTTTTTCATAATTACAAATCTCCTTTTCTGTTAGAACGCTAAATTCAAACCCAATAAATAATTACGCCCATTAGGATAATATCCATAATCGATACCCGGTGTCAGCGGACTCTTCAAAGCAACCTCCGGGTCCAATCCCGAGTAACTGCTGATTAAGAATGGATTCTGCAGGGAGACATAAACCCTCAAGTTACTAATACACATTTTTTGAGTGAGATTCTTAGGTAAAGTATAACCTAATGTGATGTTTTTAATTTTCACATAACTTCCTTTTTCTATAAATTCACTGGATGGAGTCAAACCATTAGTCTGAGGTACAAAACCCGGTATACCTGTATTCACATCATTTTCCGGAGTCCATCGATTCAATAATTCCGGATTCGGGCTAATCATAAGATTACCGCCATTATCCATCAAACGTATCTCACGGGTCTTGTTATAAATATCAAAACCGTGTACACCCGAAATTAAGAAACTCAAATCAAAATCTTTGTATCTGAACGAATTGTTCCATCCCCATTGGAAACGCGGTTGTCCATTTCCTATCACGGTCTTATCTGCTTCCGTAATGGCATCATCGCCAGTCAAATCTTTAAAACGATAAGTACCCGGTTTTGCGTTCATGGTAGTAGGTGCTTTGGCTGCTTCTTCGGTAGTCCATACTCCTTCGCATACATATCCATAAAGAACACCTACCCTACGACCTTCATAATAACGATAGTGCCCAGCTTCATATCCCGACAAAGTAATATAATCATTCTGGCTAGCCAACTCTTCTACGATAGCTTGGTTCTGAGAAAGTGTTAGAGTAGTATTCCATCTGAAGTCATCCCCAACTACCGGATCAGCACCGATAGTGATTTCATATCCTTTGTTCAACATCGAACTTGCATTTTTCAAACGACTGGAAAAATTTGTATAGAGCGGTGCATTTACGTCTAATAACATTTCATGGGTGTTTTTACGATACAAATCCAGTGTGGCTGTCAGACGATTGTTAAAAAAGCCCATATCAAGTCCCACATTCCACTGTTCGGTACGTTCCCATTTCAAATCAGGCTGGCCTAAACGAGACACGACAAAGGAAACGCTTCCATCGGGCATAAAGTTAGGATTAATTTCTGTGTATTCAGAATATGCGGCTACCCCACTGTTACCAACCTGTCCGTATCCTACACGCAACTTCAACTGGCTTAAAAAGTCTACATTCTGCAGAAAATTTTCCTGTTTAACGTTCCATGCCAATGCCAGTGACGGGAATTGTTCCCATTTGTTACCGAAAGCCAATACAGACGATCCATCATAACGCCAGGAAGCTGTAAGCATGTACCGATCCATAAATACATAGTTCACACGAGCCAAAGCAGCCATAGATGAAATTTTTTTACGTTCCCCCGGTACACTGATAATTTTTTTTGAAAAGCCTGTATTATTATGACCGATATTAACAGAGTACAAATCACTCACATTGACCTTCTGTTGCATATTATTGCTATGGCTCTGCTCAAACACCAATGTGGCATTGATACGATGATTCTTATTGAATTCTTTTATGTAGGTAAGAATATTCTGATTATTCCAACTGTAAGTGGGTTGAAAGTTAGTAGAAGCAGACGTCAGACCATCACCAGCCCATACAGCATATGATTTTTCATTATTGGTACTTCCACTCCATTTACTTCCGAAAATAACACTCTGATTCATACGGAAAGACAATCCATCCCACAATTTCACATCTACATAACCTTGCAAACGGGATGTATAGCTATATCCATCGGAAATGACCTCATTAACCATACCCATAGGGTTGTAACGCGCTTGACCGGTGATATCAAAATTATTATAGTTTCCTTCTTCATCAGTCGGCAGAATAGTATTCGCCATCGTCATTCCTTCTGCCAATACCCCCCGATATTGGGAGAAACGTCCGCCATTACTCTTGGAATAATTACCCCAAAAATTGAATCCGGCTTTCAACCACGAACGAATTTCCGAATCCACTTTCAAACGATAGTTAAAATTCTGAGCATCCGTTTTGTTAGCAATACCATCGTTATAATTAAAACGGGTAGAGAACAAGAACTTGGTTTTTTCACTACCACCGGAAACAGAGAGTGCATGATTATGCTCTATGGCCACGTCACGAAAAATATGCTTCATATAATCAAAACCTCCGCCATTATAGAAACCGGCCACTTCTTCCGGAGTATAAAACTGTCTGGGTTCTGCATAAAATTCTTTCCCATAGTCATTAGCAAGGTCAGCAAATTCTCCGGGAGACAACATGTCTGGCAAATCATAAGGGGTCTTAAAATTGACATATCCGCTATATTCCACCCGAACTTTACCAGCCTCCGGATTTCTAGTCGTAACCAAAATCACACCGTTGGCAGCCGAAGCACCATAAATAGCTGTCGCGGAAGCATCTTTCAACACCTCAATGCTGGCAATATCCGATGCATTCAAAGATGCTAAACTACCACCGATCATACCATCGATAACCACTACCGGACCACCATCGGCCTTAAGGGAGTTCATACCACGAATACGCATAGTAGCTCCCGAACCCGGCGCTCCACTTCCCGATACGACACTCATACCAGCGATACGTCCCTCCAATGCATGAGAAATATCCGACACCGGCATACTCTTCAATAAATCATCGGTCTTGATAGAGGTTACCGCACCGGTCAAATCGGATTTACGTTGCACACCATAACCCACCACGACAACTTCTTCCAGTGCTTGTGTATCCTCTTTTAAAGTAACCGTAAGTGAAGTTTGCCCGTTCACTTTTACCTGCAACGTTTTATAACCAATGTACGACACTTCTAAAGAAGCCTTCGGATCTACATTAGATAAAAGGAAATTACCGTCCAAGTCTGTTATAGTACCAATGGTAGTACCCGTAACCAGTACTGACGCTCCGATAACACTCTCACCGGCAGTATCCACTACCCTACCTTTTACTGTTATCGAGGATTGTGCCCAGCTCGAAAGAGCAAAACAGAGTAATCCTACGAAAAACAAACAAGAAAATTTGAAATTTTTCATATATTAAATATAAAATTAAATTAAAGACAGAGAAAGGAAACACAAATTAACACCACTGATTCCTTTCTCTATTATCTCTTTACTCAATATCACTCGTTAATCAATACCTTGGCTGTTTCCACACCCGATGCAGTAACAATCTGTACGACATACAAACCATTCTGCAAAGCAATTTCATTATTGCCTTCCTGCAAAACAGCGTTAGCCACAACAGTACCGGCAACTGTATAAACGGTCAAATCAGCGCTTTCAGCAGCGACATTTACAGTTAGTGTATTACCATAAACCCATACTTGACAAGAAGTCTCAGCGTCAATTCTACCGAATCCGGTACCCAGATCACCTTGATAAGCCCCCATATTCACCTTACCGGCTTCTTTCACAAAATCATTACCTGCCAAATCTGTCTGCAAATTAGCTTCAATCCAATCCGGCAATACAGCCATTGCCTCAAAGTCATGTTGTCCAGCACCGATACAAACAGAACCAGCTTGCAAACTGAAGTCGGCAGTTGCAAGCTCTGCACGTTGCGCGTCATCGGCAGCTACGCCTACAAAAGAAGTCGGTTTCTTAAATGTTTCAGCAGCCGTAGTCGTAATGCAATCTCCGCTCACATCATCATTATCTCCATCCACAGCCGTAAATTCCACATAATTTACATAATCTGCCGCATCTACACAGAAAATATCCTTACCTTGATGAGTAGCCGTATTGCCCAACACAATGCTATTTCCCAACTCAGCATAGCTTCCCTCAGCTATATAGATAGAACCTACATTATTGGCAAAAGTCGAGTTTCCAACCCATGTTGACATACCTTGATACATTAACAAAGCAGTAGAAGAGTTATTCACAAGTAAACAGTTTACCATACGGAAATTATTGTTCAAAGACACAATAGCAGTTTTCCAGTTAGAACCGGTAGCCGCATCACATGTTACCGAGTTATTACGGATAACATTTCTTACAAAATCAGCACTTGTATATGCCTGACAAGAAATAACATTCACTTCAGACACATTATTTTCAAACAGATTATCGGAAACAACTACTTTTCTATCAGCGGTGTAAGTACCTTCCGTACTTGCAGGCCATTGAGAATTGACACTCAAACAAGAATAAGTATTATCACGGAACACACATCCGGCTACCTTTGTAGTCTGTGCTGCATAAGTATCACCAGCAGCAGTTGCTGTATTATAAATACTAAGGCACTGAATACTATTCTTTTCGAATACACAATTGAGGATCGTATTAGCTACAGCCGAAGCCTTTCCACACTCACGTCCTTGCAATACACTAGCACCCGTTTGCTTGCTTTCATTAAAAGCCGAGTTTCCAGCAAAATAACAATCACGTACAATCGAGTTCTCTTCTACATAAAGAGCCTTTCCACCTATTTTATTATTAATATAACGACAATTTTGGATAACAAAGTTATTATTAAAGTAACAGATCTTATCATTAGTCGTACCATGACCGCTTACCGTCAAACCATCAATGTAAGTCGTTTCAGTTCTATCAAATCCTTTATTTACATCCGTCAAACGATAATCACCACCATTTCCAGTCAAAACCGTTTCATTAACAAATGACCAAGGTTTTGAGGCATCTTCAAGTACACGTTGGTTTATAGCCGTTTCTGTACCAGCAAAACCTCCATATATATCTACATAATCAGCCAAAACCAATGTTTCATTAATTACATAGGTACCTTTAGCCATCCAAATCTCATCTCCTGCAACAACCTTTGTCATAGCCGTAGTCAAATTATCCACAGCTTTATCCCATGAGCTACCGTCATTGCCAGCATTACCGGTAGAAGCTACATATACAACCTTCGCATTTATACTCAAAACAAACGCTAAACAAAATACTAGTAATAGATTTCTTTTCATAACAAATTAGTTTTCGTTAATAATAAATTTATTTCCAAAGATACAACAGACAAACATAACCAACACCTATTTCTGTCCAACAAATGTACAAATTCGTACGCATACTCATTTTTCTCATAAAAGGACTTATTTGTACATAATAGATACAATTCAAGCATTTGTACCACAGATGATATTGTACTTTTGTAACCAAAACAAAGATAGGTAAGTAATCTCCAACTGGATGCCATCCGGGAACTATTGACTTTTTTTTCTATCTTGAAAAACATTTTTCTACCTTAATTACTCTATAAATTCCCCCACGAGATGGTATGTTTCTAAAAAGAATACCTCTCCGTAAAAAAAGAGAGTGTCCACACAGGACACCCTCTTTTTATTATTGATTCTAAAATCCGGTAAAAGTATAGAGAGATGTTCTTCTCGGGTCCTTCTCCGCATTTTTAGAAAACCAAATTTATTATTCCTTGTACCTTATCACCTTTATGAAGCGTTTTATATCCTTTCTCCGCATGCGACATCAAGAAATTTTCTCTGCCGGCATTATTATAATCAGCCACTAACAGATGAACAAAATCTTGACCAACCCATGTACGAACATGCTGTGTTCCGTCTGATATAATACCAAGAACTCCTCCATCCACACTTCTCAGAGCAGCTTCATAGATATTTTCTTTTGTAGATCGAAATAAATTTGATCCGGCTGCCGTCTGATCAAACGACCAAGGAACAGAAGGTAATTTGGAAGGGCCAGCCAATCCGGATATTGGTAAACTAGAATCGAAAGCCTTTACACTCCCTTCTAATGCACCTATATGGTCTTTGGGATAAACACTCCAATAACCTTTCCGTTTCCAGCTTAACTCCGTAAAGGAGACAGGCAATGTAAATACCAAACCAACCTGCCGGGGATGAAGTTCCTGAAGTGCTGTAAAATCATAGACAATCGCCACTTCTCCATCAGCACAAATCTGATATTCCAATGTTCCTTGAGCTTCCTTATAAGTCCCCGTAATTCTTACCTTAATCTCCTTGTCTGAAGAAGCATAAGATATAGATTGTGCTATCCAGTTTTCACAAACAGGATTGAAAGGAGTAAATTTCTGATTCTTTCCTGTCATTTGTATACCTTCTCCCTCTCCATTCAATGGAAGTAACATTAATGTTGGCGCCTGACATAAAACTTCCTTTCCATCAGACCAAACCGATAACATTCCATCACGACGGTTCACAGAAAACAAACAACGACCTGTTTGAATGTCAATAGTCTCTTCTCTTTCTTCACAAATCAATTTTCCTCCGATCGGCTTTCTTACAGGATCGATTTTCTCTGGCAAAATACGAAAACAGTATTGATCAATTACAAAACCACGGGTACCAACCACTGACAACTCCAATATTTCGGTACACCGCAAAGATTCCGGTAACTGTATCTCAATTGTGCCAACAGAACGAGGAGGAATGTCTGTAATCACCTTCCCTTTTTCCTTTCCTACCTTCCACTCCAATTTGCATTCAGACAAACTACTAAAATTATGTCTGTTCTCAACACGAAAACGTACTTTTCCATCTGAAGACATATTACTCTCTTGAATAATTTTAACCGGACTAAAAGCCTTTTTCATCCCCCAATATTCAGGTTTCTCACGACGCCAACCATCGACAGGCCCCCATGTACCGTAACCAACAGCTCTCTCTCCTGGTAAGAAAAAGGTATCATCAATACCAGCCCAAACAGCTCCCCCCAATACTCCTTGACTATGATACATACGATTCCACATCTCATCCAGTAAAACTCCCCACATATTGCGTAATCCCGGATCAGCAGCCAACTCCAAACGATTATACGCATTTAAATGACAAAATTCATCAAACACAACAGGACGTTTATCATTACGATACAAATCCGGACCATCCGGTCCCGGATAGTGATGGTTGGTCACTTCCAGCATCCCTCCATCAGCATCCGGCTTCCATTGACTAAATATACGTGGACGCGTCGGATCAATCTGCCTGATCACATCAGAAGCACGTTGAAAATATTCGGCAAACAATTTCGATTCATTCCCCATTGACCACATAATAACAGAAGGATGACTTCGATTCAGATTCACCATCTCAACATGCTGGTTTACCAAAACAACTTCATGTTTTTCCTCAGGTACTTTTGTTTCATGCGCCCAACAAAATGGCGCTTCTACCTCAACAAACATTCCCAATTCATCACATGCTTCCAACAAAGCTTCATCGGGAGGATAATGAGAAGTTCGAATATAATTTACATTAGCACGGCGGAACAATTCCACATCTTTTTTCCAGATACCTCCGTTCACTGAACGCCCTCGAAGCGGCATCACTTCATGCCGACAAACTCCCCGTAGTTTCACCGGCATATTATTGATAAACATCTGGTTCCCACGAATTTCTATTTGCCGAAACCCTATACGACGAATAGTAGTATATAATATATCCCGATTTTCTTTCAACCGACATGTCAATGTGTAGAGATAAGGGTGTTCAGAATCCCATTTAACAGGATGAGATATATCAAAATTTATAATTTGCTTATCGATCAGCCCAGCTCGTAAATTACGAAGTGAATACACCGCTGATTTCAAAGGGACCTCATTTCCTTCAGCATCCGTTAATGTAAAATGTAAAGAAAGATTTTTTGCTTCTGATTTTGATTCGTTAGCTATAGCAACCTCGGCTGTCAAAGTAGCATTAGTATAAAGTGTATCAAATGACGTAGAAGTATGAAACATTGATAAATTGACCTCTGGTAAAGCAAACAAATACAAATCTCTGATGATACCTCCTAAAGGATGAACCGCATAACGAGATGCATTAGATGTAGCATCTGCCAAACTTTCCGAAGCTACGGACACAGCTATCCGATTCTCTTTTCCACAATAAACCAATGCAGTTACATCTAATTCAAATGCCGTGAATCCTCCCAAATGACTTCCAGCCTCTTTACCATTAATATAAATACGGCTATCACTGTAAATCCCATTGCAACGCAGTTTAATTCGTTTATCTTTCCACGCTTCAGGAATTATAAAAGTCCGATGATATCCTGCCGCCTTCCCTTTTTCTACATCAAAACCTTGCATCACCCATTCACCAGGAACTTCAATAGTCTCCCATCCAGATATTGTTTTTTTTCTCCAGAATTCATCTTCCGGTGAAGTATGAAACAACCATGTCCCATTTAAAGAAATTTGTTGCTTTTCAATATTGTCAGGTAAAGGCGACAAACGAGGAACAGATATTTCCTGTGCCTGTCCTCGTGAATACAACATAAACAATGTTATGTAAACCAGATAGAAATACTTTCTCATTCTTTAATAATTTTATTTACAAAAATAATATACTCATATAATATTAAGGAAAACTTTTCATCAAGTAAGATAACCAAAGTTTTATCATCTTTCCATTCTTTCATTTTACTATTACTTTAAGAATTTATTTCAGTCACTTAAAATAAAAGCAAAGATAGCGTATAGTAAAAAAAGAAAGAAAGATTCATCTGAATGGAACGTATGCAGAAAGGGTCGGATATAAGGAATAAATGTACAAAACGGACATCCTACTTTGTTACTTCACGAGGAGAAATGCCCATCTGCTGTTTAAAGATACGCGAAAAGTACTGCGGTGACCGAAATCCGCACAAATAACAGATCTCCTTCACAGACATTTCTGTATTTCTCAACAGTTCGATAGCTCTATTGATACGCATTTGATTGAGGTAATCCAAAGGTGACAAATTGAGATATTGAGAAAACAATCTCCGGAGATAACGCTCACTAATACCAGCATATTCCGCAACATCATTCATTGTAATCTCCGACTGATAATTGAGACGAATATAGGCTATTGCCTTTTTTAATGAATCATTTGTACAGATAGGTAAATAACTCTCGTCCATATAACGATATATTAAAATAAGCAACTCTGCATAGTACATCACAACCAGATATTGATAATATTGGCTCTTAAGTTCCAATTCATTTACAATACGTTGTACCACACGCATAATACGCACATTATTCACAATCTTAATTAATCTGTTTTCTTCAGAAAAAAGAGTCACAGACATAAAGGTAGCAGTCTCACCTTCCGCCTTAAAATTAAAATGAGAAAAAACTTCCGGCAAAAATTCAAGTTGCATCAATGTTGTTCCTTCAGAACCGGCTTCAAACAGATGACTTATACCGGAAGTAATAATCATAATCTCCCCTTCACGAAAAGTGACACTTTCATCGTCCAAATGAAGGATACAATTTCCTTTTTTAACATAATTAATCTCAATACGCAAATGTTTGTGCGGTCCATAAGTTTCAGACGGGTAAAAAGAAATAAAACGAAAAACATCAGCCAATCGTTTGCCTTTAAGGTTTTCTGTTATATTTTCCAATAATCCCCAAAGAGTTTGTTCGGTTGACTTATTCATAATTTTGTGATACTTAAAAAGGTTATTTTTCAGTAGACAAACTTACTATTTCTACCCCAAAGTCCACGTAATTTTCGCTTTTTTTATTTTTTTATAAAGGAGTAAAGTAAGATTGAAACAGAATAATAATCCCAATAGAACATTTTTTTCATATCTATACTCTATTTATTACATATTATAGTTGAAGGTTTCCCTCCAAGTTCGCCCTGAGGGACAGGAACGTTAATGACACGCCCATTAAAATACAAAGTAATTTCATTCAGAGAAGTATTCATACAAGCATCAGTCACCGTAATAATAAAGTTCTCCGATTCTTCCTTTATCAGTACTGCACAAGGCTCAGAAGCAGTCAAAGATATATTACCAACTTCCAATCCCCGATGTCCTGGATAAAAAACACTTTCTATAATTTTCCCATCTATAGAACATGCCGCCTGTACCAATGTATCGTTACGCAATATCCGGAAAGGGAGTTCGTCTTTTGGCTGCCCTCCACCGGCATAGACAACATATCCATAAGTATCATTAACCGGAGTCCGTCCATGATCAGCCCACATGTGCAATATATTTATCTGTTTCGGAAGCCCTTTCTTTTTCTCATTATTATTATTCATCTGCCCCCATCTGGCCTTTATACTTTCACTAGTGGCAAATGCCTTACGCGTAAACTCGGGTAAAATACGGTAAGCGAACTGCCCCTTCTGTACAACCCACATATCTCCTTTCAATGAATTAGCTCCTTTACCTAGTTGCCTCTTTCTTCCTCCCTTCTCAAGTATATATATATCTGACGAATGATTAGTTTGATCAATGGTGGTCCGTATATTTCCTTCCAATTCCGGTTTATCGTTAGTAACTCCCGCTCCAAGAGCTACAAAATAGTCTCCAAACATAAAATATCCTTTATAAGCTTTGAAGTCGTACAATATAGCATTTTGGATTTCCCTGTTTCCCCGATCATTCACCCCATCTTTATCCGATGCATTCATCTTCTCAAAAATATATCCACCCACTGCATAATCTCCACCATCTGTAGCTCCAACTGCGAAATTATGTTTGCTGCAGTATCCCCGCCAGTTTTCAGTAGGATTCAATTTTTCCATTCCTTCACGAGCTGTTACTCCAGGGTAAGCTGTCACATCCCAACCGCCCATAATTCTGAAATATTCATCACCAGAACGTTGAAACAGCGTCAATCCGTCTGTCGTATAAAAATTATAACAGTCGGCAAAAGAAGGAGCACTCTCCAAACCGTCACAACGAACAGAAGCCATATTAACCATAATATGATAATCCGGTGTTTTCTTTATCAAATCGTCATTATTAAAGAACCATCTTGTTCCCTGGTACATGCCGGAACAATAATTTTCCATCCTGATATCATTCCGATCCACTTCCTGCTTCAATTGCAATAGCTCCTGCTGTTCTTCAAGAGAAAATGAATCTTTCCAATAGGTTATGACATTATTCAACAGTCCGGAATAAGGTATAGACGTTCTTTCCGGATTATAGACCGCCGAATATCGATCCAAACAAGGCAAACGATGTCCTTTATAATAATACCAGTTTCCTCCCCGGAAAAAATTCATAAGTGCGGCCGTATTTTCTGGCTTCATTTTTTTTTCCCACGGAGTTCCTCTCAAAGTATTCAAAATGCCTAATGCACTGGCTGTTCCATGAATGGGATACCCCCAAATAAGGCACTGGTTACCATGCCCCCAGCCTGCACCGTCAGCAGTAAACCCTTCCCTCCAAAAAGCTTCGTAATAAGTATTTTGTGAAGTAACGCTGATAGCACCTAAACAAGCCTCAGCCACAACATCAACCATCGGTATAGAACTGAACATCGCTGCTACCGGCAAGAGTGCACGGTATCCTAATCCATTACCTCCAACCCACCAGACATGATTACGGAAGCGCTCCACCGAAACCACATTCTTGTCTGTTTCATCATTCCTATAAGGTTGTGTCCAAGCCTGCAGACCTACCGTTTTCAACATTTCACAAGCTTCGGTCACCAACCGTCCAGCTCCTCCGGCTTCCGCCTTGTCCATTTCACTAAGATAACAAAAATAAATATTAGTAGCCATAGTAGGAGTTCCAAAACAAGAGTCCAGAAAACGGGTTGATTCATTTGGACGCCCTGATTCCAGACTAGTATAATGAATAATTGATTTCCACACTTTATCCGAAGTAGACTTTTCGACAGACAATTCTCCTCTACGATAAGCATCCCCTACTATCCAAAGACGAGCCAGAGCTATACTTACCACATCAGCAACAATATTTTGTGTTTCCCTTAGATGCCTTTGGATTTCGCTTTTCTGCAGATATTCTTGTTCTTTTTTCTTCAAGTCCACGAAAACTCCCTCTATATCAATCATATCCAGACACTGTTCGGCTGTAAGAGATTTTCCCAGTTGGTGATAACGATAAGGTCGTGCCGCAAAATCTGAACGAAGTTTCTTTATAGCTTCTCTCTTCCCACTATTGTTTACTCTCAAGCCTTCATTATAGTAACGGCGGCAATTATCAATAGCACTTTGCCTTTCTGCTCTTTGTCCATAGCTTATCAAACTAAGTAATAAAAACAAAATCAAAAATCCTTTATTTTTCATTTCTGTATTTTTATAAAGATATATTACTACAAAGTTCTATTTAATTAAGAATAAATAATGTAAATCAGCAGTTGAATATTGTTTTTCATTTATCAAAAATACTATCATTCAGTAAATCATATCATCAATTCTATCCTCAACCTCATTAAAAAAATCAATATATTAGCAAGGTAATACCACTCATTTTTCTAATTATGATTCCTAATTGGGGCAAAATTAAAACTGATTATATATCTACAGTATTTACGAATCTTCATTCAATATATACTTTTACCAATGAATAACGATGCAAATAACAGAAAAAAAAGACAACTTCTATGTACTCTGCATACAGAGTAATTATATTATTGTTCAAAAGCAAAAAGAAATAGAATATGAAATCTAATATCTTTCTTGTTTTATTTCATTAAAAAAACACTTTCAACAAAAGTGAAGAAAACATACATTAACTAGTTATAATAAGCCATATATAAAATTTTATGCGAATTATATTTGTTATCCTCTCTTGCATATTCTATATTTTCTTCATAAACTTGCAACACGTTTCATAAAAGACTCGGAAAACTAAACACGCTCAAAGAAATTATGAAAACATGTCTCCTTACAATTTTCTTGATTTTATTTATTCCTTTACAAATACAAGCTATACATTTCAACAAATTGAATACCAAAGACGGGTTGGCACATCCATCTGTATTTGCCATTACTCAAGATTCATTAGGTAGAATATGGTTTGGTACAGCAGAAGGTATCAGCGTCTACGATGGTAATACTATTACATCCTACAAACCAAGTTTTAATACAAACGATATATCTTCATTCGAAGGAAGTATTGTAAGCAATATTGTATGTAGCACGAATGGTGATGTATTTTTCCAAACGTCCGAAGCACTCGTTAAATACAACATACGTAAAAGGACTTTCCAATCAATCCAAAACAAAGGAAATTTACCCCTATACAGCCAGCAAGGTGCCATATGGGTAGTTATTGACCATACACTATATCGGTGGAATGAAGATAAAGAAGAACTGGTTCCTCAAATAGAAAAGCTCCCAACTGCTAATACTCGCGCTCTTGTAATTGACAAGAAAGGCCGAAAGTGGTTTTCCTACTATGGTGGAATCTTCTACACAGATGACGACAAACACTTTAATCAGATTATTAATAAAATAAGCATGACAAGCATGTTTCTTTCAAGTAATGGTGATATTTGGGTAGGAAGTTCCAATGACGGATTATTCCGTATACAACCAGACGGTACTATATTAACATACAACACCTCTAACTCATTATCCAAAGGATTACATGACAATAAAATCCGGAAAATCACTGAAGATAAATATGGAAACATCTGGTTTGGAACATTCACTGGACTCTATCGATATAATTTACAAAATGACAAATTCACCTCCTATACGAGAGAGAATAAATCTGGAAGTATTACAGACTCTTCAATTCATACGGTGTTCGTTGACAAGAGTGGCATTCTATGGATAGGTTCCTACTTCGGTGGCGTTAACTATGCATCTATCAATCAAAATTCATTCAACTATTACAATACATCAGATCACCCCAATACACTCTCCCACCCTGTAGTCGGCTGTATGGCAGAAGATAGCCAAGGAAATATATGGATATGTACAGAAGGCGGTGGACTCAACATGCTTAATCCAAAGAAAGAAGCAATCACCCGCTTTAACTCTACTGAACCTCCTTTCTTTCAGCCTCACCCAAATCTAAAATCAGCTCTGCATGATCCAAAGTCAAAATTGCTATACATCGGGACTTATGGCAAAGGATTATACACATATAATCCATTCACAAATACGTTTAAGGCAGAAATCGGACAAGATAAAACTTCCGACCTCAATATCATTAACACCATAATCCAAAATGGAGATAACCTTTTCCTCTCCGCTGCTAAAGGTATTTACATCTATTCTTTAAAAAGAAAAGAAGCTCAATTATTTTATAAAACAAACAAGTCCTCACACGTTCTTCTGGATACAGATACTTGCCTGTGGGTTGCAGTCAACGAACAGCTTTGTAAATTTGACATAAAAACGAGAAAACAACTTTCCGTATATAATCTGCGTAAACAAGGATTTGCCTGTACAATCAGACAAATCTTTGAATCATCTCAAAAAGAGATTTACATCACTACATCACAGTACGGCGTAATGAAACTGAACCGAAAGACTCAACTTTTTGAACCCTTTCCTCAAACCCCTTCTTCACTACTTAACCAATATTGTTACCGGATAGCTGAAACATCAGAGCACAATCTAATTGTCACAGGTGATAATGGAATCGCATTTATGAGTGAAAAAGGAGTTATACAGCAGGTGCTTTCCGTTGGAAGTCCGTCTCTTCCATTAGATGCCTTCACTTCAGATTGTGGACTGAAAGTTGATCGAGAAGGGCAAATCTATATCGGTGGAACTAACGGACTTGTTATTATGAAAGAAAAAAAAGAAAATCTCTCTATAAACGACCAGTTATATTTTACTGAGCTTTATGTTCACAATAACCTAATCACTCCCAACGATCCAACCGGAATTTTATCCAACGAGTTGCCTTTTACTCAAGCAATTTGGTTAAATCACGACCAAAATAAGATTGAAATCCAGTTTTCTTCCACAGCTCCGGTCAATGAAAGTCAAAATTTGTATAAATACCGTTTAATAGGTATCGACAAGACCTGGTATCACACAAATCAAAAATCCGTCTCCTATACAAATTTACCCCCAGGAAAATATACGCTTGAAGTACAGAGAGCTAACCTATATCAAACGTTTCCTACGGCACGTCTAAAAATCACCGTACGTTCTCCTTGGTATACCAGTTGGTGGGGTTGGACATTGTGGACAACCATACTCCTATCCTGTACCGGACTTACCTATCGTACGTTGTATGCACGTAAAAAGCTGAAAAACACTATTAGGAAAGAACAGATGGAAAAGCAACACATCAAAGAACTTAATGAGGCTAAGTTCAAATTCTTTACAAGTGTAAGTCATGAATTTAGGACTCCCCTCACACTAATTATCGGACAGTTAGAAATAATACAACAAGAAAACGAACTGACACAGGTCACCCGTAATAGATTCGGTAAGGTAATACACCAATGCAGGCTACTCAACGACCTAATTACCGAACTCATTGAATTCAGAAAATACGAACAAGGGCATTATATGTTACATGTGTCTCCGTATCCCATTAACCAGTATATTGCAGATATTTGCAACAGTTTTCAAGAACTCGCCTCTCAACGTAATATACAAATCAAGATGATTCCATGTAAAGAAGAGCTTGAGGTATGGTTTGATGGAAAGCAAATAAAAAAAGTAATCTACAACTTACTTTCTAATGCATTTAAATATACTCCCGAAAACGGTACTGTCAGTATAACCTTAACATCCGACAGAGCCACAAACCAACTGCACATATCTATAACTGACAATGGGGTAGGCATAGAAGAAAAAGATCTACCTCACATCTTTGAACGTTTTTATCAAGCAGACAATGAAATACAAGACCAGAAACAGTTCTTCCGAGCAGGCATAGGTTTGGCGTTAGTAAAAAGTATAGTGGAAAAACACAAAGGAAATATACATGTTAAAAGCCAACCCAAACAAGGTTCTATTTTTACGCTCAGCCTACAGTTGGGTAAAGAACATTTAACCAACCATCCTCACGTCCGTTTCACAAAAGAGCAGGACAATACTCTTCCCCTACTACCGGATATACCTCTGCCTCCAAATGAAAAAAATGACACTGAAATGGAATTATTGATAAAACAAGAAAAACCTATTATTGTCCTAATCGAGGACAATACGGAACTTTTAGAGGTTCTGGTAAATATCTTCACCCCACTCTATACTGTTAAAACGGCTATCAACGGTCAAGAAGGACTGGACATAATCCGCAAAGTTAGCCCTAATCTGATAGTAAGCGACATTATGATGCCTGTCATGACGGGTACAGAATTGTGTAATATAATAAAAAACAATATCGAATTCTGCCACATCCCTATCATATTGCTCACTGCATTAAATATGCCAGAACAACATTTGAAAGGATTATTGTATGGAGCAGACGATTATATATGCAAACCTTTTAGACCACAAATTCTGTTAGCCAGATGCAATAACATCATCCGTTCACGTAAAATTCTGTACAACCAATTTGCCCAGAAAACAGAAATTGACCTTTCCTTATTAGCAACCAATAAACTGGACAAGGAATTTCTAGACAAAGTAACAGTAATCATTGACGAAAATATATCTAATCCGGAGTTTAACATTGATCAACTGGCCCAAAATATGTACATGGGGCGTACCTCGTTCTATACCAAATTCAAGTCTCTGACAGGTATGTCACCCAGAGATTTTATGATCAAGCACAAACTGAAACAAGCCATGATACTACTCAAACAGAATAGAGAATTGTCTATCAAAGAAATATCAAATACAGTAGGTTTCAGTACCCCAAACTATTTTTGTCGTCTTTTTAAAGAACAATTTAATATATCTCCCAATCAATTCAGATTAAAAGTTCAAGAAAAAAAGGATAACAATCCAACAGTTGAATGCGAATCGGAGTAAGTATAGTAAAATTCAATTTATATCTGAGACAAGAAATGAACTAAACTCACTACAAACTCACACAAAGTAATCCGATCTGATGAAACGCAGATTAACGCAAATAGACACAAATAAAAGTCAGCTATTTTCTCCTCCTATATATCTCTAAGCCTCATTCTTCCCCCAAAACAAAGAATGAGGCTTTTTCATTTTATAGTTGACAATGAGAAATATTACCCTTACTTTTGCTTCCTAAAAAATATTGTATGCCAGAAACACTTCCAATTCATTTTGCCCCGTTACAAGGATATACCGACGCGATCTATCGTAATGCGCATTCCGCAATCTTTGGTGGAATAGATACTTATTATACCCCCTTTATCCGACTCGACAAAGGAGCGTTCCGGAATAAAGATGTTCGGGATATAGAACCAGGAAATAACGAAGTTCCCCATCTGATACCCCAACTTATCGGACATGAGGAAGAAAAAATTGAGACCATTTTATCCCTTTTCATCGAAAGGGGATATAAGGAAGTAGATATAAATATGGGGTGTCCGTTTCCTATGTTAGCCAAACGTCACAACGGCTCCGGCATCCTTCCTTTTCCCAAAGAAGTAGAGAAACTATTAGAAATCACCCAAAGACATCCGGAAATAAATTTCTCTGTGAAAATGCGTCTGGGATGGGAAAATGCTGAAGAGTGTCTGAAGTTAGCCCCTATATTGAATGTATATCCATTGAAACATATCACTATGCATCCGCGATTGGGAAAACAGCAATATAAAGGAGATACCGATCCGAAAGGATTTGCCGCCTTTGCAGAAGTCTGTCGCCACCCTTTGATTTATAATGGAGATATTAGTAATATTGAGGATATAAAACGTATTCACGACAGTTTCCCCACTCTATCCGGAATCATGATTGGAAGAGGGTTACTGATGAATCCTGCTTTGGCCATCGAATATAAAGAGAAAAAGTCCCTTTCCACCGAGGATATGAAAGAGAGACTGTACAAAATGCACAAGATTGTATTTACCCGTTATGAAGAACGACTTGAAGGCGGCGAAGATCAATTACTCAACAAAATGAAAACTTTTTGGGAGTATCTTGAACCACAAATCGGTCGTAAAGCATGGAAAGCAATACACAAAAGCACAAGCCTGGCAAAATATAATGCAGCAATAGGGCTACTCTAAACCAGAAAGAATAGGACTTTAACCGACTAATAAAGTAATATGCTGATTTTTAATAAAGAATCATACAATTGTTACTCAGTTTTTTAGCATTCTAAAAGAGGATTCCGATATAAACAATATGATTATATTGGTGGACAGAATTGTTTTTCCTATTTTTGCCAAAAAGCGAAGATAAGCTGTACCTTGGCATAAAAAATGAACAAGCTCATTTTATTCTATTCTCGGTTTGCATTATCTTTGTAGCTAATGAAAAAGAATCAAGCATCACCTTTATGACAAATGTAATAAACAAGATAAATTCTTTGTATCCACTCTCTGATGATACCCTACAAACTTTAAAGGAAAATGTAACAATCTGTCATTTCCCCAAGAAGTATAAATTGATAGAGGCAAATAAATTTTGTAAATCGGCTTATTTCATTGAAAAAGGAATGACTCGCTCTTTCTGGCTGGTAAACGGAGAAGAAATAACAACTTCCTTTGCATACGAAGGAAGTATTGTTTTCAGTATGGATGAGCTGTATTATAATAAGATAAGCGAGGAATTTGTGGAAACGCTTGAAGAAGTTGTTGCGTATAAGATATCACTCACCGACTTGCTCCGGCTATTTCAAAACAATATCGAACTGGCCAATTGGGGAAGAATCATTCATCAAAACGAATACAGACGTTTGCACCGTTCACACAAAGATCGATTGACACTCTCTGCAAAAGAGAGGTACGAAGAGTTTAAGCAACAGTTTCCTCAAGTATGTCAGCGGGTGAAACTGGGATATATTGCATCTTATCTGGGAGTAACACTTCCAACACTCAGTCGTCTTAGAGCACATAAATAGTTTTCATATCCGGCAAGATTTTGTCGCAGGACAATTTTTTAGATGTATAAGTTCCGTAACTTTGGCGCGTCGTCAATGACACTACTACTAATAATAATTTGAATTATAGATTTAACATGAAAAACATCTCTGCTTCTGCATTTGCAGACTCTAAACCTCACTACGAACTCCTTGACGGGCTGAGAGGCGTTGCGGCTCTTGTAGTTATATGGTATCATATATTCGAAGGCTACGCTTTTGCCAGTAATGGTACTATTGACACTCTCAATCACGGATACTTAGCTGTAGACTTTTTCTTTATCCTTTCGGGGTTTGTTATCGGTTATGCTTATGATGACCGCTGGGGGAAGGGTCTTACTATGAAAAATTTCTTTAAACGTCGTTTGATACGTCTTCATCCTATGGTAATCATGGGTGCCGTTTTAGGCGCTGTTACATTCTATCTTCAAGGGTGCGTGCAATGGGATGGAACACATATTGCCATATCAATGGTGATGTTGTCTCTTCTCTGTACGATATTCTTTATTCCTGCGATGCCGGGAGTGGGCTATGAAGTTCGTGGCAACGGTGAAATGTTTCCTTTGAACGGACCTTGCTGGTCGCTGTTTTTTGAGTATATAGGAAATATTCTTTATGCCTTGTTTATTCGCCGCTTGTCTAATAAGGCATTAGCTGTACTTGTAGCAGTGTTGGGAGTTGCATTGGCATTATTCGCGGTTCTTGATATATCTGGTTATGGAAATATAGGAGTGGGCTGGACATTGGACGGTGTAAACTTCGCCGGCGGGACATTGAGAATGCTTTTCCCTTTCTCTATGGGTATGCTTTTGTCACGTAACTTCAAGCCTGTAAAGCTGAAAGGTGCCTTCTGGATATGCACAATTATTATGATTACTTTGTTCGCAGTGCCTTATCTGGAAGGTGCGAAACCGTTTTGCATAAATGGTGCTTATGAAGTATTTTGTGTTATTGTAGCTTTCCCTATCCTTGTCTGGCTGGGAGCATCGGGAACCACAACAGATAAGAAGTCAACCGTGATATGCAAGTTTTTGGGAGATATATCTTATCCTGTCTATGTGGTACATTATCCTATTATGTACTTGTTCTATGCGTGGTTGATTAAAAATCAGCTCTATACTTTGGGTGAAACCTGGCAAGTTGCTTTGTGTGTTTACGCATTGAGTATTGTGCTGGCTTATCTTTGCCTGAAGCTATATGATGAACCTGTAAGAAAATGGTTAACCAGAAAGTTCCTGGCTAAGAAATAAGACTATATCTTTTCTACCAGAACATGAGACTGTGTCAAAAGCCTGAGACGACTATCAATAGATAACCGTAGAAACGCAGATTTACGCAAATTAACGCAGATTTAATTGAATCTTTGCGTAAATTTGCGTAAATCTGCGTTTTAACGATAGTAGGTTTTACGATTGGCACAACCTCATTAAACATCAGTTTTTAAAAGGAATCAGTTCGGTATCTTGACTCATACCGTCTTTACAGATGAAACGAATCACCGTAGAATTCTTATCTGAAGATACAACCTGGCAGGCAGGCGTTTCTTTCACATTCCAACATCCTTTTAATGTAACCGTCACTGGAATCTCTCCACTATCATTATCAATCCATGGACGGGAATAGATACTGCGCTCTACACGTTTACCATTTTCATCAAAAGCTTCGTCACTCGGACCACGATAAAAAGCAAGATCGGGCTGAGCTACCGTAAGCAGAGCTTTTCCTTTTTCTTCATGTATCATTACTAAACAGGAAGTATCTGCTTTCATCAACAAGCCTTTAGGCAGATCGACAGAAGGAGTTTCAAAGAGCACATACGAAGTGGTATTACTTTTCAGATCACGTACAATATGTGCATTACGATCCTTTTGTAATACTTTATACGAAGGTTTCTTTGCAAACTGCTTCATAACGGGTGCAGTGATCTGGGGAAGAACAGCATATTCATAAGAAGCCCCTTTGGGCGACTTTCCATGATCTATAATCAAAGATACCCAATCTCCTTTTGTCTCTTTATTTACTTTTTGTGCACGTGAATACTGAGGAAATTTCTTCTCAAATTTAGTAGCAACAGGTACATAATATCCCGTACCAATATGATCTATCCAGACTTTACCATCACCTTGATATGTCTTCCAATAGGCATGTCCTGCGGAATCTGTCACAGCAATTTGAAAAATGGTAGTTTCCGTAGGATATTCACTATTCGTATTCTCAATGTCTGATCCAAGACATACAATCACTCCGTCAAAGAAATGAAAAGACTTACGGGCACGGTGTGAACCATTGTATTTATCGTGTTCATGCAGTTTCATTCCAAAATTTCCATTCTGATGTTGTTGAGACAAGCCACCGGCAAATGCTTCATCCGAATAAAGCATCTCTTCCATTCCAGAAAAAGTATCAACATTGTAAACCTTAGCCTGCAAATCATCAAATGGCAGATGAATAGAAGTCACACCGGGGATCCGGTTCCAATCGAATCCGGCTTCCTGCCAACCGCTCGTAGCTGGAGTCACAACCACCTCCGGAGCAGCAGTCAGTATCTGCATACTTCCATGAGCCAGATAGCGTCCGTAAAGATTAGCTCCAAGATAGTGTTCGGCCGCCCAAAGATAACGTGAATGCCCACGGACAACTGCAGCCCAGTTACTACGACGCTGGACAGATACACAGCCATATCCCAAAGCGAGGTTTCCCTGCGGATCCGGTTCCGGTCGGAACCCTTTATCGTACAAGAGTTTTGCCATATGCCTCTCTTCCTCATTACTAAATTGAGGCATATATTCCGGATCTTCGCCTGTAGAAGATGTACCGGCTACCAAACGAAGATAGGCTGCTGCCATATCAACATCAAAATCAGCCTTTCCATCGGGCGTACCCGCAAGAGCCATCACTGCATATTGCATCGGAATAAGTTTTCCCTTTCCATCCGGATGACGTCCGGACATAGATAATGGGAAATTGAGTTTATTACAGTAAAAACGCATCGTAAGCAATACTTTCTTCACTGTCTGGTGAGCCAGCTCAGATATAGCAAAATCAGTATGATTGAATAGATAGATCATATTTGAAGCTCCTTCCAGCCCCCCAACAGCATAAGCCGGATAATTATTCCGGTGATGAAAAGCTCCCCCATCCTTCTTGAAAGCTCCGGCTAGGCCCAAAGCCGGACGGCAGCCATAATCAATCCATCTTGAAAAAGATTTCAGATACTGAAGTTTTTCCGGTGTATCTTCCATCATCAAAATACTTGCAATACGTCCTGTTGTTTGCGTGTTGAAAGAGTCCATATCAATACCATCAACCTCTGGTTTCGGATAGACTTCATTGGTTATGGCATACCAACGTAGTGTGCGTTCGGCCTCATTTAATTTCCCTGCCTCACGAAGCACGTCTTTCATCAGGAAATAGGCCAGATATAAACCACGTACACTATAACCATAATGATGTATATTCCCCCAGCAACTGCCAAATGCTACTCCCTGATCGGTAATATGATCATACATGGCAAGAAACTTATCTTTCATCTCTGCTCTGACAGAATCATCCGAAGCATTGTTATAGGCTACAGCAATCCGTTTCATCAGATCAAAATAAGCTCTCATTTCCACACCTTGCTTGGTAAGCATATCTTTGTCCCAATCAGGAAACATACGCTCATAAGCTTCAGAAGCACGTACCATAAAGATGGGTACACCCGTCACTTTTCCATCTTTATAAGAGATATCATAAAAATCATATTTTTTACGAATCATATCAATCTCTTTCTGCGATAACATGGAAGATGTATATACCATATCACGGAAACGTTTCTCTATCAATTGCATATCCCGTCTTTGTTTTTCACTAACCGGAGTAAGCTCAATATCTGGTTTGAACAACGAATGCTTATAGACAACAAGCCAATGATTAGTAGTTTCCGCATTAACAAAAGACACCTGTAAATCTGCTGTCTGCTGGCGGGCGTCTACTTTGATTGCTGTAATAAGATGATCGATAAAAAGCTGGCCTTCTACATCCGGCGCAACCATACGAAGTTCATTCATACCTTCTTCCGGGGTACCCTGCATATCGCGTTCATAACATACCCAGGCAGCACGCCAACCTTTGAAGTTAATCCCAAAAGGAAATGACGTACAAACCTTTCCATCTTTCAGGAATTCAAATTTTATTTTTTTATCTTGTGGCTGCTCGTTATATATCCATACAATAAAAGCTGAAAGATAGAGATCTTTCCCGGTAGGATCTTTTTTCTCAAACTTCAGATCTTTTTTCAAAGAAAGTATTGCATTCGGTTGAAAAGTCCATAGTAATGAATGCGTACCATCTTTATAATGTTCCGGTGAAATGGATAGTTTTGAAGATTCGCTACTGATACAAGCAGGAACTTGCGACTCCTCAAAAGAAAACATACGATCATTCTTCACCAATTGTGCCAATAAAGTAACAGAACTAAAAAAAGAGAGAAAAACTATAGCTCCCAATTTCATAAAAGATTGTTTCATCATTTAGAGTATTAATTGTGTGGTTATCACATTTGTTTGATTTGAAATCCGGTCATCAGGACATGATTCTGGAGTAAACGTAAACCAAAATATCCATCTCCCTCTCCTGGTTTTAAAGGAGCGCGAAAGAGTTCCTCACCGTTCACAGTATAAGTTGTTTGTTTTTTCTCTACACGAATCACAATATGATACCACTTTCCTGCTACCAGAAGGTGGGCAGGATCAGTATACTCGGCAATTAAGGGTTTTACACGGGCATCATCGACCCCATAAAATTCAGCATAGTAGCGACGGAAACGGGTGGTTGTATTTTCATTGCCACCATAGCCCACATAGAATAGATTCAATGTATTATAATTTTTGAAAACTCCGTTTCTCCATTCACTGCGAGCAAAAATATTATCAGGATACTGCGGATCATTAGCAGCCCAGAAACAGTTCAGGTCACTCAGCCGATCCTGCTTTCCACCTTCCATTAACATAGCTATGTGATAACTTATTTCATACTCACCAGTCAATGGCTCATTATACCATAAAGTGAGACCTGCAGGTACAACAATGTCCAAAGTATCCGAAACCGATGATAATTGCATAGCAGCAGATTCATCCTCTGCAATCCAATTTTCAGCTAAAGAGGCATTATTTTTTCCGGAAGGTAGACAGGCTGTTACCAACCAAAGAAAAGTAAATAAAGCAGTGCTACGGATAAGAATTCGTTTCATTTATTTATGTATTAGTTTTGAAGATTACTACCGAATACAAAGAAACCCCTCTTTTCGGAAAAAGAGGGGCTTAAATCGTACAGAATAATACAATAATTATTCACGAGTCCGTGGATAGAAGGACTTCTTGTAGAGGGACGAATCTATTTCACCACAGAGTAACACAAAGTATTATTTATCCGTTTTTGACATCTTATTTTCGAGTCAATCACCCTCTGTTCAAGTTTTTCCATCAAGGGTGCAGTTCTTTAAATGCTTTATTATCTTCCTGAACCTGAAGTATTGTTTCTTTAAGATCACCAATCGGAAGGTCAAATCCATACCAGCCGGTATAGCAATCGGTCACATACCATTTTCCTTCAATCAATTCAAATTCTACACGAAGATCTATTTCAGATTCCTCATACCCGGCTTCAAAAACTTTGTGGGCAGGTTCATTAAGCGTATATTTTGAAACATACACACCGCCTTCTTCCTGGGTAATGCGTTCTTCTTTCAATACCTCACTATCCAACAATGGCCATTTCTCTTTGGTGAAAGGAAAAGTTTTCTCACTGTTTCCATCATCAGTCATCAAAGTAATAGGAGTTTTCAGCGGAAACTTAATACGTGCATACTGATAAGCTGCACTGGAAGTGAACTTTTCTAAAAAAGCAGGAAAATCCTCCCCATCTACATTGGCAGCAAGAGCCTCTGCTTTTCTTTTTGACATATTGCCACAGGACACACAGCAAACACCTGCTAACAGAACAGCTACCAACAGGTAAGACACAACTCTTTTTGTTTTCATAATTAACTGCATTTAAATTGGCTGCAAAGATAATGCAAACCGAGAGCAGAATAAAATGAACTTATTCATTTTTTATGCCAAGGTGCAGCTTATCTTCGTTTTTCGACAAAGATAAAAGAAGTTTGAATGCGTTGAGTAAAAGAGGAAAAATATTTTAGTTGCCTGATAATTGGTTAGTTTTATCATTTATTTCTTTCGTAAATACTCATAACCCAAACGGCAATAAAGACATTTCTTTTTATCGCAATACTCTTTTTGAAGTTGCAGTAAAGCCTGACTATCGGCAGCTGTGTGTACAGACAATCCTGCCCCACTCCACAGACGAGTCACATAATTATTTTCCGCCTTCAACTCTTCCAGAAAATCAGTAGCACGATCACACAAACGTTCATCCGCTTTATGTAACCCGTAGGCATAAAGAAAAGGGACAACAGTATTGATAACTAACAGATTTTGTGCATTTACACCAATTCCCTTTTCTTTTTGGGGAGAAGATTTACCAAATATAAAATGACTTTCCCAATAAGGAGAAGTCTTTGCTATCAATATCTGCCTGATCTCTTTTAATGTCTTAGCCTCCATCACACGCGAAAACAACGAACGTTCCTCTTGGTAAAGAGCTGCTAACTGCGCCAGACGAACATGCGGGAAATTACCCGGACGAATCCGTAGAAAACGCCATAAAGTAATATCCATTACAGCAGACAGTTCAAATTTATGTTGTAAATAACGGAACTCATTCTGTAATCGGGCCTGATAATCATCTGTAGCATCCTCTTCCAGCAATCCTGCCTGTCCAAAGAAAAAAGCTTCTATTTGTACCAAATCATCCCGATGCTTGTCTACCGCACGAAAAGGGATCAGGTTGGCCCATGTCTCAAAAGCATCTCCATTCAGACCAAAACCGAAATTGCGGGCCAGGGTAATGAAAAAAGCATCCTCCCAATTATTATTACAAGAATGCAACCGTTTGGCAATCACATCAGCCTTTTGTTGAAAACGTTCTGTCTGTAATGCACTAAGCCAGGAGTGGATCGTCAGTTTAGGTAAAGCGGACAAAATAGAATAACAGGGAGGATAAATATCACTTGCATGAAGTTCTTCATAATGTTGCTTTACATGTTCCGGACACACAAGTAACAACTGGGGAACCTGCCCGCCATTAGAACAAAAAACCTCACAATCGGCTTGTTCAACAACATGTAAGATAACCGAATCATAAACCTTGTCATGATCGTGTCCATGGCGATACCAATCGGAAGAAATCGTATGTATTTCTACATTACCCACCCAGAGAGTGTCACCTATCTTTAGTTTGGCGTTAAAAAAGTCGGGACCGGCATGCTTGTTTTGTAAACCGGCATCAATGACTTCTACCGGCAATCCTGAAGTTGTTTGTAATGGAGTCAGAGGGAATATTTTGTGTTTCCAGACATAGTGCAAGAGTTGTTCCATGTTAACAAGACGTTAATGTGTTCGACAAATGTAATAAAAATCTTATCTTTGCGACTATTATTTTGAATATAAGTCAGTAAAACAATGAAAATAGCATTAATCGGTTATGGAAAGATGGGCAAAGAACTGGAAAAAGTTGCCCTTAGCCGCGGACATCAGATAGTCTGCATTATCGACGTCGACAATCAGGATGATTTTGAATCTGAAGCATTCCGCTCTGCGGACGTGGCTATTGAATTCACCAATCCGACAGTGGCATACAACAACTATATTAAGACATTCAACGCCGGCGTAAAGCTCGTTTCGGGTAGTACAGGATGGATGGCAGAACATGGTGACGAAATAAAGAACCTTTGCGAGAAAGAAGGGAAAACACTTTTCTGGTCTTCTAATTTCAGTCTGGGAGTCGTTATTTTCTCTGCTGTCAACAAATACCTGGCAAAGATAATGAATCAGTTCCCGATATATGATGTGTCCATGAGCGAAACACATCATATACATAAACTCGACGCACCAAGTGGCACTGCTATCACGCTGGCCGAAGGTATCCTTGAAAATCTGGACCGCAAAGACCATTGGGTAAAAGAAGTAGCCGCCACAGCCAACGAACTACCTATTCACTCCATTCGCGAAGGAGAGGTTTTTGGTATTCACACCATTCGTTATGACTCGGCAGCCGATAGTATCTCCATTACACACGATGCCAAAAACCGTGGCGGATTTGCCTTAGGTGCTATATTAGCTGCCGAATATACTATGGATAAACAAGGATATCTGGGCATGAGTGACTTGTTTCCGTTTTTAAAAGAATAATTATAAATAAATTATATCATGGAAAAAGCAACGCGCGCACAATGGATTAAATGTGCCATCGTTATCCTCCTCTACCTGGCTTTTCTGGTATGGGTAAAAAGCTGGTGGGGACTCATCGTAGTTCCTTTTATCTTCGACATTTATATCACGAAGAAAGTCCCCTGGTCATTCTGGAAAAAATCGAAAAGTCCTGCTGTACGTAGTATCATGAGTTGGGTGGATGCCATTGTCTTTGCATTGGTAGCTGTATACTTCGTGAACATATATGTATTTCAAAACTATCAGATACCTTCTTCTTCTTTAGAGAAATCTCTGTTAGTAGGTGATTTTCTATATGTAAGTAAAATGAGCTATGGCCCTCGTGTTCCCAATACACCTCTCTCTATGCCATTGGCACAACATACATTGCCTCTTGTCAACACTAAATCATATATCGAGTGGCCGCAATGGAAGTATAAACGTGTTCCGGGATTTGGTAAAGTGAAAATGAATGATATTGTAGTATTCAACTTCCCGGCAGGAGATACCGTAGCTGTCAGCTATCAACAAACTGACTTCTACGACAACATCATTTATCGGGAAGGAAAAGGAACTTTTTCCAACCCTATTAACATGGATAGTCTGAATCGCAAGCAACAACGAATCGTATACGACCTTTATCGGGATGCCGGCAGGAAATACGTACTTGCACACCCCGAAAAGTTTGGTGAAATAATCTATCGACCGGTAGACCGTCGTGAAAACTATGTAAAACGTTGTGTCGGACTTCCGGGAGATACTCTTCAGATAAAAGACCGCATCATATACATCGACGGTAAAGCACAGGAAGAACCGGAAAACCTTCAATTCCTCTATACTGTACATGCCACCGGTAAGATGATACCCGACGAATTTCTCCATGACGAGTTGGGATTAAGTAATGAAGATACGGAATACTACCAACCGGGAGCCACTATTTTCTACTTGCCACTTACCCAAAAAGCACGTAATACGTTACTTGCACGCAAAGACCTTGTTACTTCGATAGAACCAATCTCGACAGATAGGCCCTCGCACGATCTCTATCCACAAAATCTGTATACAGACTGGACAGTAGACAATTATGGCCCCATATGGATACCTGCCAAAGGTTCTACCATCACACTGACAATGGATAATCTTCCTATTTATGAGAGATGTATTGTTGCGTACGAAGGTAACAAGCTGGAAGTGAAAGACGATGGTATCTACATCAACGGACAAAAAACAGACAAATATACCTTCCAGATGGATTACTACTGGATGATGGGTGATAACCGCCATAATTCACAGGACTCCCGCTATTGGGGGTTTGTACCCGAAGACCATGTAGTAGGTAAGCCAATTGTAGTTTGGTTATCTCTCGATAAAGACCGGGGATGGTTTAACGGAAAGATCCGCTGGAACCGTATCTTTAAATGGGTGAAATGAGTGTGAGTTGATGAGTTGGTGAGTTGATGAGTTGGTAGGTTCTCAAAACTAAAGAACTAAAACGCCATGAAGAGAAATCTAAAATGGATAATAGCATTAGCCGGAGCAATAATCATCGTATTATTGCTCCGCAGCTTTGTTTTTACCTCATGCCTTATCCCTTCGGCAGGTATGGAAAATTCCCTCTTCCGCGGTGAACGTATATTAATAAACAAATGGAGTTATGGACTTCGCCTGCCACTGATGTCTCTTTTTTCTTATCACAGATGGAGAGAACGAGAAGTGGAAAAAGAGGATATTGTTGTATTCAATAATCCTGCGAGTACAACACAGCCCGTTATAGACAGGCGGGAGGTATTTATAAGCCGTTGTGCAGGTGTACCAGGAGATACCTTATTGATTGATTCACTATTTACGATAGTGTCCTCCCAAAACGTAGCAGGACCCGACCGTAAAAGGTTATATACCTACCCGAAAACCAGAGAAAAACAACTTGATTCGCTCCTGAGCATTTTATCCATAACTCCCAATGAACTGATGGGACAGGATTCCGTCAATAACGTACGAAGTTTCAGCCGTTACGAATATTACCTACTGGAACAGGCTATGAACGGATCAAACTGGATACAGCCACTTGAGTCAGACCGGGAAAAACAAGTAGTTAACCCGCTGATAATCCCCCGGAAAGGGATGGCCGTCCGGGTATACCCCTGGAACAGGACACTACTCCGTAACACACTTGTATTGCATGAAGGTAAACATGCAGAAATCAAAAATGATACATTGTATGTAGACGGACACCCTGCACAACACTGTTATTTCAGTAAGGATTATTATTGGATGGTATCCAATAATTCTGTTAATTTATCCGATTCACGCCTTTTCGGACTTGTACCACAAGATCATATTATCGGAAAGGCCTCTCTTATCTGGTTCTCCAAAGAGAGTAATACAAATCTGTTTGAAGGTTACAGGTGGAATCGTTTCTTTCAACCTGTACGATGAGAATAATGATGAATGTTTAATGATGAATTACAAATGAAAACTGTTTTTCTCTCTTCAGCCTATCTGGCTCCCGTAGAATACTATAGCAAATTGGTTACCTATGATAAAGTTTTTATCGAGCAGCATGACCACTATATGAAGCAAACCTACCGTAATCGTTGTACTATTGCCGGTCCGGATGGTGATATTGCACTTTCTATCCCTACTGTAAAGCCGGCAAATCCGAAATGCCCCATGAAGGATATCCGTATTTCCGATCATGGAAACTGGCGCCATATGCATTGGAATGCAATTGAATCGGCCTACAATAGTACTCCGTTTTTTGAATACTATAAAGATGACTTTCATCCGTTCTATGAGAAGAAATACGAGTTTTTAATCGATTTCAACGAAGAACTCTGCCGACTTATTTGTCAACTGACAGATATTGAACTACACCTAAAACGAACCACAGAGTATAAAACGGATTTCGCTCCGGATGAGTATGATTTCAGAGAAGCCATCCATCCCAAAAAAGATTTCCGGGAGACGGATCCGGAATTTATTCCCCATCCTTATTACCAGGTATTCGAAACCCGGAATGGTTTTCGTCCGAATTTAAGTATGATAGACTTACTATTCAATATGGGGCCGGAAAGCTTATTAGTCCTACAACCACAAACAAGAAAATAGAGCAATAACCTTTTTAAGATATTTCTAAACAAGAAAGTATCTTAAAACAATCTGTTTCTATTTCTTTTCGAGATAAAAAAGAAGTAGAAGAAGACAGGCAAATTTATACTCAATCAACACATAGAAAAAGTATACTAAAAAAAAGCTTCTCCTTCCTTTTCCTAAACCATTATTTCGTGTTTTTATCACGAAGATACACCGGTACAAGCTTTTGAGATAAAATTTAAAAGTGCACCGGTACACTAAAAATAAAATTCCATCCGAATGATACCAGGCTTTGAAAAGTTTAGTAAATTCAAAACAAAAACACTATGAAAGCAAGAGTTACCTCATTTATTGTCGTTTTATTGTTCACAACCGGCAGTATGTATGCACAATCTATTTGGGATGCAGAACATCTCAAAACCGTCAAACAATCTATACAGGAGCAACCCTATTCAGACATCTTTCAGGAACTAAAAGTAAAAGCTGATAAATTACTCAATGCAGTTCCTTATTCCGTCATGGATAAAGAAAAAACACCTGCCAGTGGAGACAAACACGACTACATGAGCCAGGCGCGTTATTACTGGCCCGATCCGACAAAGCCCGACGGCTTACCATACATCAGCCGCGACGGAGAGTCAAATCCTGAACTGAACAAACTGGATCGTAATCGCTTGGGAAGCACAGCCAGCCGAATAACAACACTCAGCTTAGCATGGTATTTCAGCAATGACGAACGTTATGCACAAAAAGCAACGGAACTGATCCGTGTATGGTTCTTTAATAAAGATACCCGAATGAACCCTAATCTGGAATATGCCCAAATGATTCCGGGACGCCACAACAACAAAGGGCGCAGTTTTGGAGTGATTGACACTTATTCCTTTATAGAAATGCTCGATGCAGTGCAATTGCTGGAACAATCGCAAGCATTCACCAGTAACGACTCCAAACAACTCAAAGCCTGGTTTGGGGAACTGTTAAACTGGATATTGACCAGCGAACAAGGAAAAGAAGAGCATAATGCCAAAAACAATCACAGTATAGCCTATGATGCACAAGTAATCGCTTTCGCTATGTATGCCGGAGATCAGGCCACTGCAGAACGATTCGTTAAAGAATTCCCCGAAAAACGTGTTTATAAGCAAGTTGAACCGGATGGGAAACAACCTCAGGAACTTCGCCGCACACTCGCTTTTGGTTATTCAGAATACAACTTGCAACACATGCTTGACATCTTTGTAATGGGAAAGAAAATGGGACTTTCCCTCGACAACAGTACTTCTGCCGACGGACGTAACTTCTACAAGGCAGCTGATTTTCTTGCAGCCTATCTGGGTAAAGATGTATCAGCATGGCCTTATCAGCAAATCAGTGACTGGAATATGAAACAGCAAGAGCTTTGCAAAGACTTGTATCGTATCTATCTGATGAATCCGACACGTACGGATTATCTTAGCCTGTACAAAGCCAACAATAAAATAGATATCAAAAGTGAATTCATTCTACTTTATGTACGTCCCGAAGATATAAGTAACAAGTAATATCTTATTCACAAAAAAACAGCAGTAAAAGCTCATCTGGCAAAAAGTATCAGCCAGATGAGCTTTTTCATTATCTGATCTATATATCCCCCCTATTCTATTCAGTAAATCATTTTATCCACTTTTCTCTAAAGAAATCCCAATTTTTCCACTTTATAGGAAAATATGTACCCGTCTATTTCCTCTACATGAGATACTTTTGTGATAAGTTTTATGATGTGATACTTTAAAAACCAATCAATTATGAAAAACTATTGGAGACTTTTCCTCTCTTTACTTTTTTTGTGCAGCGCTTTATCCCTGCAGGCTGCCGTAAAATCGTTCACAGAATCTTTTGTCCTTTACGCCAATTCAGAGGGGTTAACCGCCGCTTATAATGAAGGTTGGTGCCTTGATGGAAAAGGATCAGGAACTTTCGCTTATTATTCATCCCGTTCGGCTACATTTCCCGATGCACTTACTGACGGCACCGTCACTATGGAATCGGACTGGCTGGACGTTAAAGGAGCTAATAACAATAAAGGAGCTGTATTTACCGTCACTGGTATCTCCGGACTGAAATTAGCCTTTCAAAGTGGTAGTGCCGCAACCCGCTATGTGCGTGCCGTTGTTTCCGGCAATGCAGGAACAAATATTACTCTGTTAGGAGGAAGCGATGCCAATGAGGCAGGTGTGCTTGAGACCTCTGATTTGATCCCTGCCGAACAGTATACCATCACCGTCACCTCCTGGGCAGAAGAAGCTTGTACAAGTGGAGCCGACAGTCGCTTGTATTACGTAGCTTTCATTGCAAATTCTCAGAATCTTCCTAATGCCGCCTACGTTTACGATTCTCAATATTCAAATTACTCCATTACCAAAGATCCGGTCTATCTGACATTGGTGAAATCGTTCACAGTAACAACGATTGATGCAAACAACTACAACTCCATCCCGGGCACTTATTATAAAGAGAGCTTAAAAGAGTACGATCTGGTAGTTGCTTCTGAGTCTGTTGCCAGTACAAATAAATTTGGTATAGCTCTATCAGATCTGGTAGGAAAAGTTCCAATGTTAAATTTAAAAGCGTTTTATTATGGAAGTACGTCCTGGAACTGGGCCAGTGCAATAAACCCCACAGCCGGTTCTACAGGATGGAATCAAATCATAGTATCCGATGCATTTAAAACACACTCTCTATTCAAAGGCATCAATTCTGACGGTACCATCACTCTCTTTGACGGTACAGCAAAAACAAGTAATAATGTACAGAGCTATACCTCTCCTAAAGAGATTATCGCTTCGGATGAAGTACTTGCTACCAATGCCTCAAACGGATACAATGCCATACATGAGCATAAACAGAGTAACGGAAAAAATGGCTATATACTCATTCCCCTCTCTTATTCCGCAATCGAAACATTAACTTCTGATGCAAAAACGCTGATCACAAATGCAGCTTCTTATCTGGCTGCAACAAAAAGTGAATATACCGTACCCGCACAAGTGGAAAATCCCGTTATCAGTTATGACACCGATAATAATGTAACAATCAGCTGTCCCACCCATGGAGCTACCATTTATTACTGTAAAGACGGCTCCGCCTTATCCCCTTCAGCCTCTGTATATACAGAAGGGTTCTCTTTGAATACAACCACCACACTTAAAGCAATCGCTGTAAAAGAGGGAATGCTTCCGTCGGAAGAAGTTTCCGAATATATTGTGATTGCCAGAGAATGTGGGCCGCAAGTACTCGATCCGGAGCATCTGAACCGGGGAGCCATTGCAACCTACACCAACGATGGAATGCTGGTAAACTGGCGTTGGCTTGCCACAGATCCCGATGATATTGCTTTTAATATATATCGCGACGGTACAAAACTAAATACTCTGCCCCTCTCATCACGTACCAATTATCTGGATGCTGAAGGATCAGTTAATTCAAACTATACAGTCGAAACATTGAGTGCCGGCAAAGTAGTTGAAACCGCTGCAGCATTAGTTTTGGAAAAAGGATACCTGAACATTCCTCTCGACCGCCCTCAAGGAGGCACAGTTCAAGGTAGTAGTTATACCTACACCCCAGGAGACGCAAGTGTAGGTGATGTAGACGGAGACGGTGAATATGAAATTATCCTGAAATGGGACCCCACTAATCAATGCGACAATGGGCAGAATGGCAGCCAGAACTACACCGGCAATGTTTATCTTGATTGTTATAAACTGAATGGAACCAAATTATGGAGAATAGATCTGGGGGTTAATATCCGTGCCGGTGCTCACTATACTCAATTTATGGTCTATGATCTGGACGGTGACGGTAAAGCCGAAGTAGCTTGTAAGACAGCCCCGGGAACCATTGATGGACAAGGAAACCATGTAATTATGGGTAATGACGATCCTACTGCCGATTATCGTGGAACCTATGGTGGTAAGAAAGGGGTTATAAAAACGGGACCGGAGTATCTGACTGTTTTTGAAGGAAGCACCGGTAAAGAACTCTCTACCGTAGCTTATGAACCAAGTCGTAATATCATCTCAGACTCAGCATGGGGTGACAGTTACGGAAACCGAAGCGAACGCTATCTGGCATGTGTTGCCTATCTGGACGGAAAGAAACCCAGTCTTGTGATGTGCCGGGGATATTATACAGCCGCTTATCTCTGTGCCTGGGATTTTGATGGTAAGGAGTTGAAGAAAAAATGGATGCACGCATCCACCGTCAAAGGGCAAGATGCCTATGGTGAAGGTGCCCATAGCCTTGCCGTAGGAGATGTAGATGGTGACGGATGCGATGAGATAGTTTATGGTGCCTGCTGTATCGATCACGACGGTTCGTTACTCTACCGTACGGGATTGGGACACGGAGACGCTCTTCATTTAGGTGACTTCATCCCGGATCGTGATGGTCTGGAAGTATTTATGGTACACGAAGAAAAGTCGGCTGCTTATGGTTTTGAAATGCGTGATGCCCGGACCGGAGAAATACTTTCGGGACGTAAAATGGGGGCAGACATCGGCCGTGGTCTTTGTGCAGATATCGATTCGCTTTCACGTGGTGCCGAATATTGGTCTCTGGCTAAGTTCAATCTAAGTAGCGATGGCAGCTCTTACAACAATATAACCTTCAACTGCGATGGCGACTCTATTTCAGGGAAACGTCCACCCGTCAATTTCCGCACATACTGGACAGGAAATCTATCTGAGGAAGTACAGGAAAAAGGAGTTATCTCTAAATGGGTAAATGCAACCTCCAGTTGTGCTACCGTGACCAACTTCGTATCGACTTATGGTTGCGGCGTAAACCTCATTAAAGATACCCCTTCGCTGCAAGCCGATATTTTCGGAGACTGGCGAGAAGAGTGTATCTATTATGATGAAGCCACCAAGAGTAATCTGATGATCTTCTCTACTCCGTTTACCTCTCCGTATCGGGTTCCGTGCCTGATGCACGATCATATTTACAGAATGTCTATCTGCTGGCAGAATGTGGCATATAATCAGCCTCCTCATTTGGGATATTATTTGCGTGACTATGTAAAAAACCAACAATCCAACCCTACCGGCATATCACAACCCTCTATAACGGAAGAGCAAAGTAATATTGAAATACCTTTCACTCTTATTTCCGAGGGCATTGTTATCCGTTATACAGACATGAATAATACATCCTGCAACATTCGTGTTTATTCTCAGGATGGTTTGTGTGTGTATCACACAACAAATAAGTTTCAAGGAAACGGAGAAATTAAACTTGAAGGTCTGGAAGAACTGAAAAAAGGCGTTTACCTGCTCTCTGTAGTTGCTGACGGAGTAAGAACTGTTAGGAAGATTATACGATAAAATAGAATAAAAACGAAATAAAGCCCATCATTGATAAACAGTATTTCAATGATGGGCTTACAAATTTTGTAAACTTGATTTAGAGATAAAATAGCCCAGTAACCAACCGTTATCAGTAGTATAACTATAATACACTGATCTTTTTCTCAAAGTATATGAAACAACCTTCTCAATGCGTTGAGAAAAGTTTCTCAATACGTTGAGAAAAAACTCTCAAAGCATTGAAACAAAATTCTCAATACGATGAAACAAAATGAAACTTATACTAATCAGATAAACAGCATAGACCCTGTATAAAAGAAAAAACATCCTACGCACTCTCACTCTCTGATAAACAGACGAAATGAAAACAAGTGCGCAGGATGTATTGCTTATCAATAAGCAAGTATCTGTTTAAAGATCTTTTTATTTCAATTCAAAAGGAACTACCCCTTTAATATCGGCGGCAGAGGCAGCTATTACAGCTTCAAACTTACCCGGTTCGGCCACCCATTCATGTTTGGCGTCATCGAAGAAACTCAGGGCATCTTTAGCAATCGTAAATGATACGGTCTTTTCCTCACCCGGAGCGAGCTTTACTTTATCAAAACCTTTCAACTCTTTAACAGGACGGGGCAAAGATGATTTTTTATCACTGATATAGAGCTGAACTACTTCCTGACCTTCACGGGTACCAGTATTCTTCACAGATACCGTAAAAGTAATTGTATCATCGGCAGACATCGTTTTCTTATCGGCAACCGGTTTACCATATTCAAATGTAGTATAACTCAACCCATAACCAAAGGGGAAGAGTGGCTTCACCTTCTTCTGTTTATCGGTCCAACGATACCCTACGAAAATACCTTCATTGTACTTCTCGTTGACAATGTTACCTACCTTTTCATTGCCGGGATACTCGCCCAGCTGATGTGCGGGCACGTCTTCCAACTTAGCAGGAAAGGTAAAAGGTAATTTACCGGACGGATTCACATCACCAGTCAATACAGCAGCGATAGCTGTCCCTGCCTCCGAACCTAAAAACCATGCCTGCAAAATAGCGGGGACTTCTTTCACCCAAGGCATTGCAACAGCATTACCGGAGATATTGATTACAATCAGGTTCTTATTAGCTTTGACGAGTTCTGTAATAACTTTATCCTGATCGTACGGTAAACCAAGTCCGGCACGGTCAGAGTCCTCACAATCCTGATGCGCACTTTTGTTTAGCCCTCCAATGAATATTACATAATCCGCTTCTCCTGCCACACGTACAGCCTCAGCAATAAGTTCCTCCGGAGTACGGTCATCTTTCAGATTCTGCCCTGAAACGACGCCGTTGTACTCGCCACTTGCATCACCTACATAACCGCGCGCATAGACAACTTCTGCCTTATTACCAACGCGGTTGCGAATGCCATCCAGCGGAGAGATTTCACGTTGCACTTTCAAAGAGGAAGAACCACCACCTACAGTCATCATCTTTACAGCATTCTCACCGATCACGGCAATTTTTTTTGTATTATCAAGATCGATAGGTAACAGATCGTTGTTATTTTGTAACAATACAATACCCGCTTCACCTATCTTACGGGCAGCTTCATAGTGTTCCGGTGATCTCATTGTACCATAAGGACGGTTACGATCCATTGTTGTACGGAAGGCCAGACGAAGAATACGGCGTACCTTATCATCCAACTCTTTTGTACCTACTTTACCCGACTTTATACGTTCGAGATAAGGTTGCGCCAGATAATAATTGTCATAAGCATTACTCGTACCGTTAGACAAACCGTTGGTCCAGCTACCAAACTCCATGTCAAGTCCGTTGGTTATAGACTGGTCTGTGTCATGTACACCTCCCCAATCGGATACAACTACACCATCGAATCCCCATTCACCTTTTAATATGTCATTCAGCAGGTATTGATTATGGCAAACATGCTGATCCTTGTACAAATTATAAGAACCCATGATAGCCCATGTGTTACCTTCCTGAACGGCTGCCTTAAAAGCAGGCAGATATATTTCGTACAGAGCACGGTCATCTACTATCACATTTGTAGTGTGGCGATTCACTTCCTGGTTATTCAACGCATAATGCTTCACACAGGCAGCCACTCCATTCTTTTGTACTCCCTGTATATAAGGAACGACCATACGTCCTGCCAGATAAGGATCTTCACCCATATATTCAAAATTACGCCCATTCAACGGTGTACGATAGATATTCACACCCGGTCCCAACAAAACGGTTTTATTGCGATAGCGGGCTTCTTCTCCGATACTTTTTCCGTAGAGCATAGACACTGTCGGATCCCAGGTAGCAGCCAGACAAGTTAAAGCCGGAAAAGCCACACAAGAATCATTGGTCCAGCCAGCCTGATCCCATTCATCCCACAACACTTCGGGACGTATACCGTGAGGTCCGTCTGTCATCCAAAACTCAGGAATACCCAAACGCGCCACACCCGGGGAACTGAATTTTGACTGTGCATGCGTCATGGCTACTTTCTCCTCCACTGTCATTCGGGATAGGGCATCTTCTACTCTCTCTTCTATCGGCTTGCTATCGTCAAGATAAACCGGGGTCTGCGCAAAAACAGGCAGAGCAGTCAGGGACAAGCCCAATAACATTGATCTTACTTTCATGATACTATTTTACTTATTATACAAAAAAATTAAAACGAGACGTTTCGTCGTGTACCAGTTATTTAGCTATAAATATATTAGTTAAACGACAAACAAGTTCCTTTTTATTAAACAAATTCACTAACATTAAGAATTGCATATACCTGCCGTTCCTCAATTAAGTAATATGGCAGGTACAAAGCGCAGCAATTGTACCGACCTCATCCCTTTATCTATTGTGTCTCATTCTCCTCTATCATACATTATAATCAAACGAACGAAAGACCGTAATTGAACGATGTACGACATGTGCATGTCGTGCTGTACGAGATGCACATGTCAGGATGTCCCACATGCACATCTCGTGCAGTACCAGATGCACATGTCGTACATCGTTCTTCACCGGGATAAAAGAGATACCCCGGAAAAAAAAGCCGTAAGTGTTATGATATCATTTATAAATCAGTGTAGACAGATATTCCTCTGCAAACATCTCATTGGCTACTTCAAGAAGATTATCTGCCGTCAATGTCTCTATACGTTTACAGACTGTATCCAGATTCTCAAACTTATTATAATGCAGGAAAGTTTTAGCCATACCCAAAGCATTGTTCTCAAAATTATCCGAAGCCACACAAATTTGTCCTATCAACTGTTTTTTGGCAGCCTCAATTTGTGAGGAAGTCATCTTTACATCACGCATCCGCTTTAGTTCTTTATAAGTCAATCTCAGACAAGTATCCACATCCTCAGGGTCTGTACCAAAGTAGATAGAAAAAGCACCGGTATCCGTATAAGAAGTAAGATTGGATTCTACATTGTATACCAACCCACGGCGTTCACGTAAAGCAACATTCAGACGACTATTCATACCGGGACCACCCAGAATATTATTCAGCAGATAGAGAGCGGTACGTTTATCATCGTAAGCATTATAGCCCCGGCTTCCTAACATTACATGAGCTTGGTGAGTATCTTTCGGTATTACCAAACGTTCCGGGACATATAATGGCGGTGGAGTACGTGAATTTTGCACCTCACCAGCTGGTATATCTGCCATTAGTTTTTCCAACATATTAACCAGCCTCTTAAAATCAATTTTTCCCTGAACAAAGAAAACCATATTAGAGGGTTGATACAGTCGTTGGGTAAATGCCAATGCATCAGCTGTCCGGAATTGCCTCAGCAACTCCGGGCGCCCCAAAATATTACGCCCCAATGGATGTCCACGGAATATCATATCTTCAAAGTCATCAAAGATCAATTCTGAAGGATTATCTTCATAAGATTGTATTTCGTCAATGATCACTTCTGTCTCTCTTTCTATCTCACGCTGCGGAAAAGTAGAACGGAATACAATATCAACCAGCAATTCTACTGCACGCGACAAGTCATCTGCCAGAAAAGCAGAGTAAACTACCATCTCTTCTTTATTGGTATAGGCATTCAAATCACCTCCCACAGCCTCCATACGGTTTAATATATGCCAGGCTTTCCGCTTTTGCGTGCCTTTAAAGATAAGATGTTCTACAAAATGAGCCATTCCCTGTTCATTTTCAGCCTCATCACGAGTACCGGCATTCACAGCAAAACCACAATAAGTCACATCGGAAACTACAGGTTTACAAATAATCCTCAAGCCATTTGACAGAGTATGCTCGACCTGCTCCGTTAGTAAATTCTTCATTATCAGTACTAAGTTTTATTGATGCTACAAAAATACAATAAAACTTATTGTCGTTTATAGAAAATTGCAGATATTTGTAGACTATAACAGTGACAACGTGTATGGAAAAGATAGGAATATTCTGTTCTGCATCAGAAAACATTGACAAAATGTATTCCGATGCTGCTGTCCGGGTAGGCAAATGGATAGGTGAAACAGGCAAAACTCTTATATATGGCGGTGCCAGTCTCGGGCTTATGGAATGTGTAGCACAGGCAGTAAAAACAAACGGTGGACACATTATCGGTGTAGTTCCCGCCAAACTTGAAGAGAACGGAAAAGTCAGCACGCTGCCGGATCGTATTATTCATACCCATAACCTCAGTGACCGTAAAGACATTATCGTAGAAGAATCAGATATATTACTGGCTTTTCCGGGAGGCGTAGGTACATTGGACGAGATATTCCACGTCATGGCAGCCGCATCCATCGGTTATCATCATAAGAAAGTGGTGTTTTACAATGTGAATGGTTTTTACGACACCTTATTAGCAGCACTCAAAGAGATAGAAGGTAAAGGGTTCGCCCGTCATCCGTTCTCTACGTACTATGACATAGCCAACACGCTGGAAGAATTAAAAGAAATAATGACCATATGATAGAATCCATTAAAGACCTTTTGCAGAAGGAAGCACAAGCTGTGCTGAATATCCCGGTAACAGACGCCTATGAAAAGGCAGTAGACCTTATTATAGAACAAATTTGTATTAAAAAGGGTAAGCTTGTAACCAGTGGTATGGGAAAAGCCGGACAGATTGCCATGAACATTGCCACTACATTCTGTTCTACCGGTATTCCCTCTGTTTTTTTACATCCAAGTGAAGCACAGCATGGCGACCTGGGCATTTTGCAAGAGAATGATTTGCTATTACTCATTTCCAACTCCGGTAAAACACGTGAAATTGTGGAATTAACACAGCTGGCACACAACCTGAATCCCGGATTGAAGTTTATCGTAATTACTGGTAATCCGGACAGCCCACTGGCCGATGAGTCAGATGTCTGTCTCAGTACAGGTAAACCGGCGGAAGTATGTACATTGGGAATGACCCCCACTACATCGACTACCGTAATGACTGTTATCGGAGATATTTTGGTAGTACAAACCATGAAAAAAACTCAATTTACGATTGAAGAATATTCCAAACGCCATCATGGTGGTTATCTGGGAGAAAAATCAAGAGAGCTATGCGTAAAGTAATCGGTATTGGTGAAACGATTCTTGATATCATCTTTGAAGGAAACCGGCCCTCGGTTGCTGTACCGGGTGGCTCTGTCTTCAATGGTATCGTATCTTTGAGACGTGCAGGCATAAATGTATGTTTTATCAGTGAAACGGGAAATGACCGTGTAGGTAATATTATCCTGCAATTCATGCAAGATAACGGATTGCCAACAGAACATGTAAACGTTTTCCCTGACGGAAAATCACCTGTATCCCTCGCCTTTCTGAACGAGCGCAACGATGCAGAATACATCTTCTACAAAGATTATCCCAAACAGCGCCTCGATGTAGTATTCCCGGAAATACATGAAGACGATATCGTAGTTATTGGTTCTTACTATGCACTCAATCCTGTACTCCGCGAAAAAATAGTGGAGTTACTGGAAACAGCAAAAGAGAAAAAAGCAATTATATATTACGACCCCAACTTCCGCAGCTCACACAAAAACGAAGCCATGAAGCTCGCATCTACCATTATTGAAAATCTGGAGTATGCAGATATTGTGCGTGGCTCAATAGAAGATTTTTTCTATATGTACGGGCTGAATGATACAGATAAAATATACAAAGATAAGATCCAGTTCTACTGTCCTAACTTTATTTGTACAGCAGGAGCCGAACAAATCGCACTACGTACCAAAAACTTCCGGAAAGACTATCCGATAGAACCGTTGAATGCAGTAAGTACTATCGGAGCCGGCGATAACTTCAACGCCGGACTTATTTATGGTATGCTGAAGTATGACATACGCTATCGCGACCTGAATGAACTGAACCAAGAAATATGGGATAAAATCATCGGATATGGCAAAGCTTTTGCTGCAGAAGTTTGTAAAAGCTTCCATAATTCTGTTTCAAAGGAATTCGTTGAAAAACTTATTGAGAAATAAGATCCGGACTTTCTACGTTTCAGAGTGAACACAGATCTCCCCGTATAATCTGTGTGAGTATTAAAAACTCTGTAGTTTGTCTAATAATCGCAAAGTAATGACAAAGTCTGCCAGTTATTCATATCTTTGCAATTAGAGTTTTAGACAATATACTATGTATAAGAACCTGATCAACTGGCTTGCTATTTTCCTTTTGTTCCCTTCATGCTCCAAAACACCTCCGAATATCTCGGTTGTTTGTGAGGAAAACAATGTAGGAAACTGTATCATTAAGTGGGAAACGGCCCCTCTTATCCAGGGGCAGGTGAAAGTATATGCGTCTACCAATCCGGAAATGATACCGGAAACACTCCCAATTGCCGCTGCCGCCATTTCCGATGGTAAAATGACCATTGTCACAGATGACCCTTCCAGACGTTATTATTATATGATGGTATTTAACAATAAATACCGTGTAAAAATAGCGACCCGTAATGTGAATATCCCCGGTATACAAAACTTCCGCGATCTGGGTGGGTATAAATCCTCTGCCACAGGAAAAAACGTTCGTTGGGGTATGCTCTATCGCTCGGCACAAATTGACAGCCTCGGTTGTGCGGCACTCAGAGAATTAAGAAATATAGGAATAAAGACTATTATCGATTTTCGTACTCCCGAAGAACGGAATAACTATCCGCAGATTCAAGAAGGTTTCAATGTCGTTTACATTCCCATTGCAACAGGTAATATGGAAAAGGTATTACAAGGCATACAGGAGGGAAAAATCAAGGGTGATACCATCAACCGTATCGTAGAACAAATGAATCGTAAACTGGCAATAGATTATCGTGATGAGTATAAAAAGCTTTTTAGCATTTTGCAGGATCAAAGCAACTATCCCGTTATTATTCACTGTACTTCCGGCAAAGGACGTACAGGTGTTGCCTCTGCCATTATTCTTGCCGCTCTGGGAGTAAACGAAGATATCATAATGCAGGATTATCGCCTGAGTAACGATTACTTTAATATACCCAAAGCCTCTAAATATGCCTACAAACTTCCGGTGAATTCGCAGGAGGCCATCACTACCGTTTATACAGCAAAAGAAGATTTTCTAAATGCTGCCAAAGAGGAAATTGAGCGGACATACGGAGATATACCGACTTATCTTGAAAAGGGGCTCGATCTCACCACTAAGGACATCGAGCAATTACAAAGTATTTTGCTGGAATAATACAAAGAACATTTCTTTCAAAGTTTGGGAATCTTGAGGATTTTATTTTTTCAAGCAACAGATTTACTACAATTTTATAATCGATATGATATCTCTAAGAATCGATTATATACCTCCGGTTATGCACTAATAACGGTAATATGCCTTTATAAGTATGCAAAATTAAATAAAAAACAAACAATGCTATAGTCAAAAGAATTAGTTTCCACTAATTTTACGTATATTTGCGCCCGAATATAAAGATATACAGAGATTTAATGAAGACATTTGAAGAGCTTGGCGTTTCTCCGGAGATACGTAGAGCAGTCGAAGAAATGGGATACGAGAATCCCATGCCGGTACAAGAGGAAGTGATTCCGTACCTTTTAGGAGAAAATAATGATGTAGTAGCTCTTGCCCAAACAGGAACTGGGAAGACAGCCGCATTTGGTCTGCCGCTGATACAACAGATTAATGTAAAAAACCGTGTTCCTCAATCGCTTATCCTTTGCCCTACACGGGAGCTTTGCTTGCAGATAGCAGGTGATTTAAATGATTATTCCAAATACATCGACGGATTGAAAGTACTGCCCGTATATGGTGGATCATCTATAGATAGCCAGATACGTAGTCTGAAACGTGGTGTACACATCATAGTAGCTACTCCAGGTCGTTTGCTCGATCTGATGGAGCGCAAAACCGTTTCCCTCTCTACTATCAGCAATGTTGTAATGGACGAAGCTGATGAGATGTTGAATATGGGATTCACAGACAGTATTAACGCTATTCTGGCAGACGTTCCGCAAGAACGTAATACATTGCTTTTCTCGGCTACTATGAGTCCGGAAATAGCACGTATTTCTAAGAAATATTTGCGTGAGGCCAAAGAAATCACCATTGGACGTAAAAACGAAAGCACCAATAGCGTGAAGCATATTGCATATATGGTTCAGGCGAAAGATAAATATGCTGTACTAAAACGTGTAGCAGATTACTGTCCGCAGATATATGGTATCGTTTTCTGCCGTACCCGTAAAGAGACGCAGGAGATTGCCGACAAGCTAATGCAGGAAGGCTATAACGCCGATTCATTGCATGGAGAACTCTCTCAGGCACAGCGTGACGCCGTTATGCAGAAATTCCGTTTACGCAATATACAAATATTAGTCGCTACAGACGTAGCTGCACGCGGACTGGATGTAAACGACTTAACACACGTTATCAATTACGGCCTGCCGGATGATACGGAAAGCTATACGCATCGCAGCGGACGTACCGGACGTGCGGGAAAAACAGGTATCTCTATCGCTATTGTTAACATGCGCGAGAAAGGAAAAATGCGCGAGATAGAGCGTATCATCGGCAAAAAGTTCATTATGGAGCAAGTACCCACAGGCAAGCAAATCTGTGAGAAACAGCTCATCAAGGTGATTGACGATATTGAAAAAGTAAAGGTTAATGAGGAAGAAATTGCCGACTTCATGCCCGAAATTTATCGTAAACTGGAATGGTTGAGTAAGGAAGACGTTATCAAACGGATGGTATCTATGGAGTTCAACCGTTTCCTTGAATACTATCGTGACCGCGAAGAAATACAGACTGCAACCGATAGTCGTGGCGAACGTGGCACTCGTCCCGAAGGACGCAGTAGCCGTGATAATGGTGGCAGCCGTACAGCAGCACCGGGCTTTACCCGTTTATTCATCAATCTGGGTAAAATGGACAACTTTTTCCCGAACGAACTCATCAACCTGCTGAATAGCAATACTCGCGGGCGCATTGAACTGGGACGTATTGATCTGATGAAGAACTTCTCTTTCTTTGAGGTAGATGAAAAAGAGGCACAAAACGTTATAAAAGCGCTGAATCGCACAAACTGGAATGGACGTAGAGTTTCGGTCGAGGTAGCCGGAGAAGAAGGCGGAGAAGGGCGCAAAAGCAGTGGCAGATACAAAGATAACGGCAGAGATGCAAAGTCATCTGCATCAACAAAACCACGCAAAGACAAACCGGCCAGAGCAACTGCTGCTTCTACTGACAGTAAAAAACAAAAGCCAAGTCGTGAAGAACGTGGATACAACAGTGCACGTGGTAAAAAGGATGACTGGCAGCAGTTCTTTAATGATGAAAAGCCGAATTCTAGTGAAGAAGGATGGGCACGTAGAAAAAAGAAAAAATAATCTTATAGAATCATTACGATAAAAAAGACTTGTATTATATACACAATTCACCCGAATGTAGAAATAATCTATATCCGGGTGATTCGTTTTATATAGCCGAATGAAAATAAAAGAAGCCAGGAAAAACATTACCTTTGCAATGTTTTTTACTGATTAACGCTATCCCTTGATATGAATAAACTAAATGGTTTCCTGTACGGACTGCTATCTTCGGCATCCTTCGGTCTCATCCCGATGTTTACCATCCCTGCAATGCAGCAAGGGATGCAGTTTGAATCCATTTTATTATATAGATTTGCTTTTGCCACACTGGCCCTGGGAGTTATTTTGTTAATTGACGGACAGTCATTCCGTATTAACCGCCGTGATATACCTTCACTCCTTTTACTGGCATTTTTTTATCTTATATCTGCCGTATTCTTATTCTGGGGATATAAATTTATGGCAAGTGGGATAGCTACAACTTTGCATTTCATGTATCCTGTATTGACTACACTGATCATGATGCTATTCTTTCGGGAAAAGAAATCGATCTGGCGATTTATGGCCATAGCTCTGGCTGTGGCGGGAGTATTTTTCCTTTCTCAAGGAGATGATTCGGGGAGTATTACATTTACAGGTATTTTTATCGTTCTCCTCTCTGCTTTGGGATATGCGCTCTATTTAGTCACAGTGAGCCAACTAAAAATAGGTCAGATGAAGGGACTACGGCTCACATTCTATGTCTTCCTTTTCGGAACCCTGCTCCTTTTCATAGGAATTGGTACAACAGGACATATCCAACCGATCCCCAACCTGCATACAGCCGGAAATCTGGCAATGCTTGCCATTATCCCAACCGTTATTTCTAATCTTGCACTGGTAAGAGCAGTAAAATGTATCGGTTCCACACTCACCTCAGTCTTGGGGGCAATGGAACCGGTAACAGCTGTATGTGTAGGTATCTTCATGTTCGGCGAACCCTTCACGAACAGCGTAGGTTTGGGAATAATACTCATTATTACCGCAGTAACAGTGATCATTCTCAAACGGTAGAAAGATGCATATTACTCGCTTTTACCGGATATCTAACTCTTTTATAAGGTTACCCGCTTCTCCATACTTCTCAATAACGAAAAGTATATAACGCACATCTACGCCGATACAACGCTGCAAATCAGGTTCGAAGACAATGTCACTGCTCATTGCTTCCCAATTACCATCAAAAGCAAGCCCCAGCAATTCTCCTTTGGCATTAAACATAGCACTGCCGGAGTTACCACCTGTTATGTCATTGTTGGAGATAAAACAGACTCTCATTTCGCCCTTTTCATCGGCATAACGCCCAAAGTCTCCGGCACTGAACAACTCCAGTAAACGAGGACTGACCTCAAAATCCGGATCACCCTGATGGTCCCGCATCTTTTCAAAAATACCCATCGGAGTAGTATAGTAGTTATAGATAGCACCATTAAACGGAGAGTAACTGCAAACCGTCCCGAAACTAAGCCGCATGGTGGAATTGGCATCGGGATAAAAGTTACGGTCGGCATACATCCGGCGAACAGCGGCATTAAACAACCGTTCATCCTTCTCTATGTTTTGCGAAGCCTCCACGATGGCCTGGTTCATATCATAATAAGACACCAGCAGATCAATGCCTAAAGAAATGGCCGGATCATCCAGCATACTAAATGTTGTATCACGCTCCAGATAACGTTTCAATCCCCGTGGAGTAGTTATCTCGGAGCGGGCATACAAAGTATCGATATAAGCCCGTTCATTGCCGTTATACAGCGTATCAATCGTCTGATACATCGGTGGCAGATATTCAGGAGAAACCTTTTCACGGTATTCTTTCAGAAGTGCAGTAAATACATCTTTATCGATCGAAAGGTCCAGATTGTCATATTTCTCCAATAATTTCTTCAACCGCGCAACAACCTGCTTTTCTTCGGCTTCAAAATCAAAGTTAAGAATCTCAAGGGACAGCTGTACCAGCTCGGGACCGTTGATAAAGGATTCACCGAAATAGGCCAACGCACGGTTGGTTTCCCGACGACTCTTATAGTTCAGTTCCAGAGAAGATAACAAATGCATCAGTTTCTCCCGTTCGGCAGGAGTATTCTGAATCCATTGACGGAGGGTAGTTTCCAACTCCCGTTTCTTTTCAAGTACTTTCAGCTTACGGATGGCTTTGTTTGTCCCGATACTGTTTTTCCAGTAATTGGAACTTTCATCATACTTCGAAGCATATTTGATACGAATATCTGCCCGGTGATCCATCTCACGCTTCCAAATAGCCTGCTTTACACCACGCACATCTATCATCGCCTGGTTCATACCATTCATCATCTCCTCAATGCCGAAGGAAGAGAGGAAACGTTCCGTACTACCGGGATAGCCCAAAGTCATACAAAAAGATCCTTCTTTATATCCGTCAAGCGAAACAGGCGCTACATAAGCCGGATGATAGGGTACATTGTCCGGCGAGTAATCAGCCGGACGATTCTTTTTATCGGCATAAATGCGAAAAACACAGAAGTCACCGGTATGGCGGGGCCACATCCAGTTATCCGTATCCCAACCGAATTTTCCAATAGAAGAAGGAGGAGCAAACACCAGACGAACATCGTTGAAATCGCGATAAACTGAAAGCCAGAACTCATTTCCACCATAATAAGCATCAACGACTCCCACAAGAGTAGAATCTTTGAGGCTCACTTCGTCTGCTATAAGACGCGAAATAGAATCAACAGCAACCATACGTTCCTGCTCAGTCATAGCGTCATGGGTTACTTTCAGCACCCGCTTGGTCACATCTTCGGTGCGAAGCAGAAAACGAACATAAAGCTCCGGATTGGGTAATTCCTCGTCCCGGTTACGGGCCACAAAACCATCTTTCAGGTAATCGTGTTCTACGGTGGAATGTTGCTGCACACTGCTGAAACCGCAATGGTGGTTAGTAAAAACCAATCCGTCTTCTGAGACAACTACCCCCGAACAAAACCCACCAAAGCTGACAACGGCATCCTTCAACGAAGCCTTCTTAGGATTATAGAGTTTATTGGCAGGCATCTGCAAACCCAGTTCTTTCATCGTTTGCCGCGTTTGTTTATTCAGGTTCCCCAGTAGCCACATTCCCTCGTCAGCATAAACAGCCGATGAGATGAAAAGGGCAATAATTGTAAATAGTTTAAGTCTCATCTATATTGAATTTAGCAGTCAGTTTTTTATTTTACTCTGTTATCAGACGCAGTTTCTTCGCCCCTACACGGGCTTGCAGCCATTCGGTTATTTTTGCCTTCTCACTCTCACTCGGATGACGGGTAAACTTCAGTACAGCCAGCGCAATCGTATCCGTTTTTAACGAATCCACCGTAGTCTCAAGTGTATGAGAGATTGAAACGGTGGTCACTGAAGGGTACAATACCTTTAATTCCGGTATAATAGTACGGCTCATTTCATCATAAGATTTATACTTCTCAAGGTTCTTTTCCAAAGCGGAAATCTTCTTTTGTTGTTCTTGCAGCCGTTGTTCGCTGTTCTTATAAAAGTCTTCCATGACCATGGCACGAATGGACGAAATATCCATTGCATCGTTGTTCATGCCTTGTAGCACAACCAGCTTTGTTTCCTCCAGTTTGTACTGTTTCATCTTGCTACGCGCCAAAGCAATAGAAGCCTCAGGAACTTCGGGGCCAATAAGTACCACACGAATCTCGCGGTGTTCGTAACTAACCTTCTTATCAAGCACCTGTGTATTTTCAAAATTCAATTCCGTATTGATAAAGTGATTGGCAGCCGTTTCATAAAAAGTGCTTTTGATAATGCCGAATGTCAGATAAACAGCCGGGCACATCGTAAGGACAACGATCAGGATAATATATTTGCGTACCGTCTTTTCACGTTTCTTGTCTACAAATTCCTTCCGCTGGAAGTGCATCACCCGTACTCCGATAAAGGTAGCCAGGCTGATAAAAACGGAGTTAATAAAATAGAGGTAGAAAGCTCCCAGAAAATAAATCAGGTTACCCGATGCCAACCCGTATCCTGCTGTACAGAGTGGGGGCATCAATGCCGTAGCAATAGCAACGCCCGGAATCACGTTTCCCTTTTCCTTTGTAGAGAGTGCAACAACACCTGCCAATCCACCAAAAAGTGCGATGAATACGTCATAAATCGTAGGTGAAGTACGTGCCAGCAATTCCGACTGCGCCTCGGCAATGGGGGTAAAAAGGAAAAAAACAGTTGCCGTAGTAACGCTGAATGCAGTGGTTATGAGGAAACTCTTTAAGGAGCGTTTCATCAATTCAAAGTCGTTCAACCCGACGGATAGCCCTACTCCCATAATAGGTCCCATCAACGGGGAAATCAACATCGCACCGATAATTACTGCGGTAGAGTTCACATTCAGTCCTAACGAAGCCATAAAGATTGCGAAGATCAGAATCCAGAGGTTAGCTCCTTTAAATTCCACTCCTTTACGGATAGAGTCAATGGTCTCCAACTCATTATCCTTGTCTTTTCGCAAATCGAGATACTCACGAAGAAAACTCTTTACGGCAAAAGTGTTTCGATTGTCTGTTTTCATATTCACTTCTTCACAAAACGGTTAATAACTGGAATTTGCTTCAACGGCAAATCATGTTTGATGATATATCCTATAAATACAAACAGTAACAATGTACGTAAAAGCAGGCGGAGCAACATATTATCCACCGGTATCCACTCGCCTGCTGTATAGATCACCAGTGCTAAAAGTACGTATCCACCGATACTCTTCAGATCATATGCTATCGGATATTTCTTTTGTCCCACGAAATAAGAGAGTAACATAGCAACAGCATATCCTGTAAAACCTGCCCAGGCACAAGCCATATAACCATACACAGGAATCAGAAAGACATTCATCAGAATAACAATCGTACAAGCTGTCAGCGAAAAGTAAGCTCCCCATTTCGTCTTGTCTGTCAGTTTATACCAGAACGAGAGATTAAAATACACACCCATAAACATCTCGGCAGCCATAACGATAGGCACTACTTTCAACCCTTCCCAATAATCGCGCCCGATAACATAACGTAATACATCGAGATAAAACATCACCACGAGAAAGGCCAGAAGAGTAAAAATGATAAAGAACTTCATAGCTTGTGCATACATTTGCCGATTATCTTTCTCTTTACTCTTACCAAACACAAATGGTTCGTAAGCAAAACGGAATGCTTGTGTAAACATAGCCATAATCATCGCTATCTTACTGGTGGCTCCATATATACCTAACTGCACATCAGCCTCTACCGGATCGGGATAAACAAACGGAAAGATAATCTTATCGACCACCTGGTTCAGTATACCTGCAATACCTAATATAAGAATAGGAAAAGAGTAACGAAACATCCGCTTCATCAAATCACGATCCAGTGTATAACGGAAACCGCGCAGTTCGGATATCAGGCAAAGCATTACCAGCGATGTACAAATAAGATTAATCAGAAAAGCAGCGCCTACATCGGTTCCTTTCATAAATACGAAGTAGACAATGTTGAGAATAATGCTGGCAAAGATGAATAACATCTTTAAAGCTGCAAACTTAATAGGACGATTTTTATAACGCAGATAAGCAAAAGGGATAGCCTGTATAGCATCCATTGCAATCACAATGAGCATCATCCCAAGATACCAGGGATGTTCTTCATACCCCATTACTCCAGCTATCGGCTCAAGAAACAAAAGACATACGGCAAGAAACGAAAGAGAAATAGCTCCTACAGTCAATAAGGTAGTAGAGTAAACTTTCACCGGATCTTCTTCCCCCTTATTGGCAAAACGGAAAAATCCGGTTTCCATACCGCATGTAAGTAGTACAAGCAGAAGTGCCGTAATGGCGTACATATTCGTAATAACACCATATCCTCCCGTAGAAGCGGGCATAGAAATAGTGTAAATAGGCACCAACAGATAGTTGAGGAAACGCCCTACTATGCTGCTAACACCATAAATGGCAGTATCTTTGGCTAATGATTTTAATCCACCCATGTTAATTAGTGATTAACGAGTTAGTGATAAGTGATTAGTTTTGGCTGTGCAGATACTTGCTGTTAGCAACTTCATTATCTCTTCGGCATCAGTAAACATACTACTATATTCTTCTGTATTTAAATACGAAGTTTCATGAAGTAACTCTAGCCAATAAAGAGACTCGTTACATTCTTTCTGCGCAATAGCATATTTATGAACGAAATCAAGTTTACTTTCTGCATATTCTCCTTCGCGTTGTAAAGCACCAATAGCTGTACCCGAACGTAGCAATTGTTTTGACATTATATGTTCATTTTTAGTTTGTGACAGATACTGATAGAGCTTTACAACACGTACAGCAAAAGCCTTTGTCTTAGTTTTCAAAATCCCTTTTCTATATTCCATACGCTCAATCGCTTATCACTAATCATTTATCACTAATCACTAAAACAGTGTTTGTTGACTACTATAAAGACTCCTCCCCAAATGTTTATAAGCCAGTTCCGTCACTTCACGCCCACGAGGGGTACGTTTCAGGAAGCCTTCTTTAATCAGGAACGGTTCGTATACCTCTTCGATTGTTCCGGCATCTTCACCCAAAGCGGTGGCAATGGTAGTAAGTCCTACCGGACCGCCCTTGAACTTATCGATAATGGTACAGAGGATCTTGTTGTCCACTTCATCCAATCCGTATTTGTCGATATTCAGTGCTTCAAGTGAAAAAGCAGCAATCTCCGTATCAATAGAACCGGAGCCTTTCACTTGAGCAAAGTCGCGCACACGACGGAGCAGTGCATTGGCAATACGAGGGGTACCCCGGCTACGCGAAGCAATCTCTCCTGCGGCGGGTATCGAACAAGGTACATCAAGGATAGCGGCTGAACGACGGATAATATTACTCAGCACATCGTCATCATAATATTCAAGATGCAGGTTAATACCAAAACGTGCACGCAACGGAGCTGTCAGCAGCCCACTACGGGTAGTAGCTCCCACCAGCGTAAAAGGATTCAGATCTATCTGAATACTGCGTGCAGAGGGTCCTTTATCTATCATAATATCAATCCGGTAGTCTTCCATAGCAGAGTACAGGTACTCCTCCACTACAGGTGACAGACGGTGGATCTCGTCAATAAACAGGACATCGTTCGGTTCAAGACTGGTAAGTACACCCGCCAGATCACCGGGTTTATCGAGCACCGGGCCGGAAGTAACCTTAAAGCCTACTCCAAGTTCATTGGCTATAATGTTTGAGAGAGTTGTTTTTCCCAATCCGGGAGGACCATGCAGCAACACGTGGTCTAATGCTTCACCACGAAGACGGGCGGCTTTGACAAAAATGCGGAGATTCTCCACCACCTTATCCTGCCCGCTGAAATCCTCGAAGCTAAGGGGACGGAGCGCATTCTCAAAATCCCGTTCCCGGCTTGTCAGCTGATGATCGCGTATATTGAAATCTTCTTCCATAAAATCACATCCTCGTTCTTTTATATATCGTACAAAGATAATGCAAACCGAGAGTAGAATAAAATGAACGCGTTTATTTTTTATGCCAGGGTGCAGCTTATCTTCACTTTTTTAACAAAGATAGTACAATTCAGAGAATAGTTGTATCGAGCAGACAGGATAATTGCCTCCTTTTCCGAATATGCCTCTGATAAAGCAGCCGGAATACATGGATTACAAACTATTTCATCTTGTTCAATTAGCGCTGCATATAGTGTTTCCGCTCTTCATCCGTCAACTTCTCTATCGAATAGCGAAGCATCGTACGGGGCATTTCACGGGCATACTTATCAAGAAACTGTAGTAATAAATCCCGGTCCCGTTTCCCCATTTCACGAAGCATCCAGCCAATAGCTTTCTGCATCAGATCGTGTTTGTGATGTAACAACAGTTCTGACAAACGGAGGATATCGATGAAATCGTTGTTTCTTATCAATGCAGCCGTAGCAACTACCGCGATACGCTGCTCCCAAAGTAGCGTACTACCGGCAAGGCGATACAGATCCTCACGCGATTTGTCTTTCAGATACTCTCCTACAATATAGGGAGCTGACAAATCCACCAAGTCCCAGTTATTGATCCGTTCCGTTTGTGTCAGATAGAAATCATAGATCTCTTTTTGCTCCTTTTCACCGGACTTCTTGAAGCGCTCTACCAACATAAGCAATGCGCAGAGACGACACTCGTGCCAGTCACTTTGCAAGAGTTCTGCCATCACCTCAAACGGTTCTTCTTTGTGCCGCTTTGCCACCAGACGTGTATTGGGAACTACTACCCCTAAAAACTTATCACCTTCTCCGTATTGCCCCTTCCCTGTCTTAAAGAAATTGGGCAAATACTCCCTTTTCACCGGGTCAATATATGCTTCCAGCTCTTTCTGAATACTCTCAACTTTTGTCTTCATATCGTTATCTGTATAAATATAGCAAACCGAATCCCCGCCAAAAATAAACAAAATATGGATGATTAATGGAAAGTTATATCTATTTTTGCAAATAATACAGCAAGTACATTATGGTTCTAAATTACATCTGGATAGCATTCTTCATCATAGCTTTTATCGTAGCACTCGGAAAGCTTATCTTCACAGGAGACACACAAATATTTACTGAAATCATCAACTCTACGTTCAGCTCATCCAAAACGGCTTTTGAGGTTTCTCTCGGGTTGACCGGGGTTCTATCCTTATGGTTGGGCATCATGAAGATTGGTGAAAACAGCGGTCTTATCAACGCACTGTCGCGTTGGTTAAGCCCGGTATTCTGCCGCCTGTTTCCCGATATCCCCAAGGGACACCCCGTAATGGGCTCTATTTTTATGAATATGTCTGCCAATATGCTGGGACTTGATAATGCTGCTACTCCGATGGGGCTCAAGGCAATGAAAGAGTTACAGGAACTGAATCCGAAAAAAGATACGGCCAGTAACCCAATGATCATGTTTCTTGTTATCAACACTTCCGGACTGATACTGATACCTATTTCAATCATGGTATACCGTGCCCAAATGGGAGCTGCACAACCTACGGATATCTTTATCCCGATTTTGCTCAGTACATTCATTTCAACATTAGTGGGAGTTATTGTTGTTAGCATTTCCCAACGCATCAACCTGATAAACAAACCCATATTGATATTAATGGGAATATTGAGTCTTTTCTTCGGAGGTTTGATTTACCTTTTCACTGTTCTTTCACGTGAAGAAATGGGAACTTACTCTACGCTGATTGCCAATATCATACTATTCGGAGTAATCATTCTCTTTATCCTGACGGGCATACGAAAGAAAATAAACGTTTACGATTCCTTTGTAGAAGGAGCCAAAGAAGGGTTCAGTACTGCCGTACGAATCATACCCTATCTGGTAGCTTTCCTGGTAGGTATTGCAGTCTTTCGTACTTCGGGAGCAATGGATATTCTTGTCAACGGAATAGGGCAGGCTGTAGGATTTTGCAGACTGGATACCAGCTTTGTTGGTGCTTTGCCTACCGGACTGATGAAATCACTGAGTGGCAGTGCTGCCAACGGATTGATGATTGATACCATGAAACAGTTTGGCCCCGATGCCTTTGTTTCTCGCGTCAGTTGTGTAGTTCGCGGGGCATCAGACACCACATTCTATATTCTGGCAGTCTACTTTGGCAGTGTAGGCATTACAAAAACAAGAAATGCCGTTACCTGCGGTTTGATAGCCGACTTTTCGGGTATCATTGCTGCCATATTCTTCAGTTATTTATTTTTCTTTTAAAACAATACATTATCATGGCTGTAACTTATCAGACAGAGGGCGTAAAGATGCCCGACATTAAAAAACGGGAAACCACAGAATGGATAAAATCCGTAGCCGCCACTTATGGAAAGAGACTCGGTGAAATCGCCTATATTTTCTGTTCGGACGAAAAAATATTAGAAGTGAACCGGCAATATCTGCAACACGATTACTATACAGATATCATCACATTCGATTATTGCGAAGGAGATCGTCTTTCGGGTGATCTTTTTATAAGTCTCGATACTGTAAAGACCAATTCTGAACAGTTCAATACCACCTATAACGAAGAGCTTCACCGTACCATTATTCACGGTATCCTCCACCTTTGCGGCATCAATGACAAAGGACCGGGAGAACGGGAAATAATGGAAGCGGCAGAAAACAAAGCACTGGCGTTGCGATAGGGTTGAAAACTCTACATATATTGTCCATTATAAGGGGCAACATTGTCCAAATGAACTATTATGGCATTTACTTAAACAAAGAATACAAACCGATTCCGGCGAAAAAACCTTTATTTGCATAACTGCTGGCGAGAGGTGAGTTCTCTTTATATCTTACCGGCAGTTAAGCTTATTAAATATATAATCTTAAAAAAGTAAAGGAAACACCATGAAACATCTATTTTCAAGTTGGGCAATCAGCCTGTTTGCCCTGTTTATTATTGTCCCCAACAGTTTCGCCGCCAAATGGAAAGCCGAACATGTCGTTCTTATCGGTCTCGATGGATGGGGAGCTTATAGCGTAGAGAAAGCAGACATCCCAAACATCAAAAGTTTAATGGAGAACGGCAGCTATACTTTAAAGAAACGTTCTACACTCCCCTCTTCAAGTGCTATAAACTGGGCTTCCATGTTCATGGGAGCAGGTCCGGAACTACACGGTTATACCGAATGGGGATCTAAAACTCCGGAACTTCCCTCACGCGAATTGAACCAGCACGGTATTTTCCCTACCATTTTTCAGGTATTACGGGATGCTGCTCCGAAAGCAGAGATTGGTTGCCTGTACGAATGGAACGGCATTAAATATCTGGTAGATACACTTGCATTGAGCTATCACAAACAGGCACCGGATTACAATAAGCATCCCACCGCTCTGTGCGAAATGGCAGTTAGCTATCTGAAAGAAAAGAAGCCGGCCCTCACACTGGTTGCTTTTGATAATCCCGATCATATAGGTCATGGTGCAGGTCACGACACACCGGAGTATTATGCCAAACTGAAAGAACTGGACGGATATATCGGACAAATTATTCAGGCTACCAAAGATGCAGGAATATTTGACAAAACGATCTTTATTGTTACTGCAGACCATGGTGGCATTAACAAAGGACACGGTGGAAAAACGATGAACGAAATGGAAACTCCATTCATCATCTGCGGAAAAAACATCAAAAAAGGATTAAACTTCAACGAGAGTATGATGCAATTTGACGTAGCATCAACCATCGCCTACATCTTCGGATTAAACCAGCCGCAAGTATGGATAGGCCGCCCGATGAAACAGGTTTTTAAATAAGAAAACAGCAACTTGCTTTTACTGATTATTGATCACCTGAATCTTGCATTGTAAAAGTACGTACTTTACAGATATAAACTATGCATTTTAAGTGTGCGTTAAAATACTAATTAACATACACTTAAAATGCATAGTTTATATCTATAGAAATCGTCAGAAAGAAATTCTAATGAAACAGTATTTATACGTACTTATTTCAACTCAAAATACATTTTTGTCAGAAATACATAACGAATCTTCTATATTATTGCTTAACTTGCCACCATCCTATAACGCAAATTAAATAATAGTCATGAAGCAATTGCCTTTTCTTTGTAATATCAGATGTCAAACAATATCAAAATTACATCTTTGCCTCTATCTACTACTGACAGCAATCAGCGTATGTGCTCAAAAAACTGAAATTCAATACCTATCGGGAACAGACAAAGACAATACCGTGAAATGGGATTTCTTCTGTTCGGATGGTATGAACAGCGGTAATTGGACAACGATTGACGTACCCTCTCAGTGGGAGCTGCAAGGTTTCGGCGGTTACAACTACGGGCACGACCGTACCCCTCATAACGAAAAAGGATTTTATCGTTATGAATTCTTTGTTTCTCCTCAATGGAAAAACAAAGAAGTATATATCGTATTTGAAGGCTCAATGACGGACACAGAGGTGAGAATCAACAAACAACTTGCCGGGCCCATTCATCAGGGTGCTTTTTATCGCTTCAAATACAACATATCCGAGCTATTGGATTACTCCCGGAAAAATCTGCTGGAAGTAGCCGTAAGTAAAGAATCATCTAACGAAAGCATCAATCGTGCAGAGCGTAGAGCCGACTATTGGATATTCGGTGGCATTTTCCGTCCGGTTTATCTTGAAGCACAACCTAAGAGTTTTATTGATCGGGTGGCCATAAATGCCAAACAGGATGGTTCCTTCTATATGGAATCATATACGCATAATGCCGACAGTGAAGATTTTCAGATAGAGACCCGTATACAGACCCTCGAAGGAAAGGATGTAAGTACTCCTTTTCTGTCAGGGCATAGTGCCACTAAAGACAAATTTGTACTGAACGGACAGATCGAGGCTCCCTTGTCCTGGACTCCTGAAAGTCCTTATCTATACAAAGCAGTAGTAAAACTGAAAAAGGGGAAGAAAGTAGTACATAATAGCTACGAACAGAAATTCGGTTTCCGGACTATAGAGTTCAGAAAATCCGATGGCTTTTATGTAAATGGCGTAAAAGTGAAGTTTAAAGGTGTATGCCGCCACACGTTCTGGCCCGAAAGCGGACGTACCAGCAGTAAACTGCTTGCCATTGAAGACGTTAACCTCATCAAAGATATGAATATGAATGCCGTCCGCATGTCTCACTATCCACCCGATCAATATTTTCTGGATGTTTGCGACTCTTTAGGCCTGTTTGTTATAAATGAATTGGCTGGTTGGCAGAATAAGTATGACACCCCTACCGCGCGCCGCCTGGTACAATCGATGGTAACACGTGATGTCAATCATCCATCTATCGTGATTTGGGCCAATGGAAATGAAGGTGGTTTCAATACGGAAGTACGCAGTGACTATGCACTGTATGACCCTCAAAAACGTCAGGTTATTGAACCTTGGTCTAAAATGGATGGCACTGACACTAAGCATTATCCCAAATACAATTATTCTTATGAAGCATTGACCAAAGGAAATTTAGTATATATGCCCACAGAGTTTCTTCATGGCCTGCATGACGGAGGACACGGAGCAGGTCTCGACGATTATTGGAATCTAATGCTAAAGAGCCCTCTCTCTGCAGGAGGATTTCTGTGGAATCTGGCTGACGAGGGAGTCGTTCGTCGCGACATTAACGATTCTATTGACGTAAAAGGCAACTATGCCCCCGATGGCATTCTTGGACCTCACCATGAGAAAGAGGGTAATTTCTATACCATTAAAGAAGTGTGGACGCCTGTTTATGTAACAAATCCTAATTTGAATTCCAGCTTCAATGGTGTGATAAATATCAGCAATCGTTATCATTTCACAAACCTCAACCAGTGCCGGTTCTCCTATAAATTGACAAGTTACACACAGCCCCTCAACAACGAGAATATGAAACAATATACTCATCAGGTAGCTGCTCCCAACGTTACTCCCGGTCAGGACGGTATTATCCGCCTTGAATTGCCCGAAGATTGGCATAGCTATGATGTGCTTTACCTTACTGCTATTGACCCTTTTGGCAGGGAGATCTTTACATGGTCATGGAATGTCACCATGCCACAGGAAATGGTACAACGAATCGTAACAGGAGCGAACCAAGAGCTACACGTACAGGAAACGGACGAGCTGCTTCGAGTTACCTGCGGAACAACAGAAATCACTTTCAACAAAAGAAATGGATGGATAGACAATGTTTGTCATCAACTCAAAAATCTATCATTCAACAATGGTCCCCGTTTTACCGGATTCACTGCCACATTCAGAGAACTGAAACACTATCATTCGCCGGATGGGTATGTAGTAGAAGCTCTTTATGAGAATGCAGATAGCCAGAAATGGACGATCCAACCAAACGGATGGGTACAGCTCGACTATCAATACAAGCTCAACGGTGAGTACGATTATGCAGGTATCACCTTCTCTTATCCCGAGAATAAAGTGAAAGGTGCCACATTAATGGCAAACGGTCCCTATCACGTATGGAAGAACCGCATGAAAGGAACCAACTTCGGTGTTTACAACAAAGCATACAATAATACCATTACCGGTCAGAACTGGAAGTATCCGGAATTCAAGGGTTATTACTCCAACTTCTATGCCGTAGAGATACAAACCGATGAAATGCCATTCATTATAGCCTCTGCTACAAAGGATGTATTCTTGCACCTTTTCACCCCGGAACGTCCCCTGTTTTACAGTAAAAACATCAATCCTCGTTTTCCAGAAGGTGATATTTCGTTTTTAAATGCCATTTGCGCCGTTGGAACCAAGTTCTCACGCGCTGAACAGGAGGGACCGCAAGGGGCTAAGAATATATACAATAATGAAGTATTCCGTGGCAGATTATATTTTAAATTCGGAAGTCAGAATTGAATGGCTTTGAGATAATGTAATTGCAAATAGAACATCTATGGGTTGTAGCACTTTGATTAGCAACCAGTAGTTATATGATAGAAATCACATTCGGCAAAACTCAATATTTGTAACGATTCATAAAAACGCGAAGCAGATAAAGAGGGAGGTAAACGTATTAAAAATATTCAACAATGTTTATTTTTATAACATTCTGACATCCAGCGAGTTAAACATCCCTCTTTTTTCTCTACGGAGATCGACCCGAAACTCTACGGAGATCGAGTCGTTTCTCGTAGAGTTTCGGGTCGATCTCCGTAGAGAAATGAGACGAGAGTTCATAAGATTGACAATTGATACAAAAACGAGATGAACAATTTCGTTTTATTGTAACGATTTACGCCTATAATATAATCAAAAAACAAAAGAAATGGCTAAGTGATCCAATTCGGAATAACAGGCCTGTTTTAAAAATAAAACCTCAATCCGCCCAATACATTGACACGATTTATTCCGCTCTTTTCATCCTTCTTTAGTTCAACTCCGTCCCGTTTCGGCAAGTTACTTGCAATTGAACTGGCTGATACGCCAAGTCCCACATGGCTCGACAACATATATTCTAATCCCATAATGACATGTGTGCCAAATCCGGCAGTACTGTAATAGGGTTCATTATAAAGAAAAAGCCCCATGCCTACTCCGCACTTCAAAATCCATTTATCAAACTTTGTACGTAATGTAACCTCCGGTGCCAGATAAGACAATACCATATCTCCTCCCGGAAGCTCCGCTTTAAAACCAGAAGTCAGTACAAAAATATCCCCTTTGTCATCGTCGTCATACCTCATTGTCTCTCCACCCAAGGAAGCCGAGCAATTTGATACATCGTAACGGAAGTTTCCCTATGAGCCTCTTACTATCGATATTGTTTACAATATTATTCCTAACATCAATAAAAAGGAATAAAATCTTTACTATCTTTGCTTCCAAAGCGTAACAACAGCTACCAGGCCGTAATATTAAATAGGTTGACAGTATAGTACTATCTATACATGCCATGATAGTCCATTTATACTATCTCTCAAATAAGATAAAGCAAGAAAAACAGATTGTAGAAATATAAAGAAACATGAACAGAACCACTAAACCAATTGCAAAATGCTTAAGCATTCTATTATTAATCACCTTATTTGCTTGTCACACGAATAAAGAATCGGCCATTGAGTTGTTTGAATACGGAAGGATTATGGAAGAAAGAATGCAACCTGATTCTGCGGTAGTTATGTATCAGAGAGCTATAAAGCAATCCATGGCCTCCAAAGATACAAAGCTAATTGGATTAATTTATAATCAACTGGGAGACTTATATCTGTCCCATTATCTATTTAATAAATCTCTTTTATCGTATCAGTCAGGGTTAAAATATAACCAATTATTCCTTGACAAAATTAATGCATCCAAATCTTTAAGAGGAATAGGGAAGAGTTATACATATCGTTCCATGCCCGATTCCGGTCTAATTTATCTATCTCAAGCCTTGCAACTATCCGAATCAATAAATGATAAAGAAGAAGTTGTTCGTATCCATAATAATATATCGAATGCTTACTTTGAACTGGAACAGTTTGATGAAGCGTTAAAACACAACATCCAAGCATTAAATATGACTAAAGATAGTACAAGCAAATATATTAATAGTTTTGCAAGAGCTGATATTATGTATCAATTACAGAAATATGATTCTGCACAATATTATTACACCATTAGTACTCAGTGCAAGAATCTTAACACCCAGGCTGGTAGTTATTATATGCTCTATGAGCTTTCAAAACTGTTAAACAATTCGGATACAGCATATTATCTCAGTCATTTTACAACACTTCGGGATTCAATTGAGGAAATTAGCCATCCGGATTTAATTCAATCAGCAGAGTATAGTTATTTCACTGACAACATTATCACGGAGCAAAAGAATAATCTAATATTTTGGATAGGCTTTGTTTTGTTTCTTTCATCTGTCGTGTTCTTAGTAACAATATCTATGCACAAAATAAAACTCAGAAATATTGAAAAAAACAGAAGAGAGGAAATAAAAAAATTAGTTAAAGAAATGAATAGGCTACACCGGAAGTTAGCCATACACATTAAAGAAAAGGAAAAGCAAACAGCGAAACTCTCACAAGTCGAAACAATGCAAAAGTTATCATTAATACAAAACAGAATTATTGATGAGATGAAAAAATATGCTACCGGATGCAACGAAAGTTTTGTGAAATCGAAATTCTGTGTCGAAATGAGAATACATTTCAAAAAATATCCTTCATTACTAACGGCTAAAGAACAAAAGAAGTTTTCAGAAGTAGTAAATACAAAATATCATGTATTCATTCAATATTTACAGGCATTTACTGATATGCCAGAAGATGATTGTCTTTTTTGTTGTTTAGCCTTGGCGCAATTTACAACTAAAGAATGCGCATTTATTCGCGGCGTCACAAATGACGCAATTCGTTCTCAAAAGACTCGGATAAAGAAAAGATTAGCAGACTCTTTTGCCTCAATAGAATTATTTGAGTTCATTTTTTCTTCAAAAATAAAAATGAATTGCTGATTTAACACAATATTTAGCTCTACATCATTGATGATCTGCAATTTACACAAAATTCACTTCGCACATCATTTAATTGTCCATACTTGAACATCGCGTTATATTTGCATCATAATAACTAAGAAACATGAGAAAAATTATTTTCATTATTACACTGGCTGTAAATGTAAGCATTCTAATGCAGGCTCAGCCAAGAGTACCGACAAGAGTAATCATCTTAACAGGTAAAGGACAACTTACTTCTCAAAACGTTGAAGTGCAAATGGATTGGAGAGGTGTTTTATTAACAAGGTTTAATCAGCCGTTAGAAAATGCTACTATTGAGATTGTGAATGCAGATGGAAAAGTTACCTATCAGCAAGACATTGATGCTAAAACTGATGATGCTATTTCTATTGAATTATCTCCCAACAAACCGGGCAAATACACCATTGAAATTATTTCTCCTCAAGGTACATTGGAAGGAGAATTTTATCTGTACAATTAATCACAAGCCCTCGCTTAATTAGTTTATACTATTGAATTTAGAAAAACCTTATAAACAAAGAAGTTGCAAAATAGAAATAATATAAACAATTTAGGGTGACGGTAAAGTGTTACTAATATGTAAATAAAACATAACAAAATCACAAATGAAATCATCAGCTATAGTCACATCTATAGAGACATTTTCAACATAAAACCACTATGTTATTCTTTACATATTACATAGTTGACACATGAGATAAAATATTGATTATGAAAAATAATACCACATTTTAAAGCGAATTATTATAGAATATAAGTTTTTTAACACTAAAATTTATTATTATGAAATGTACATTATTACTTGCTGGCTTATTGTATTTTGTAAGCAGCTGCTCACAGGATGAGAAAGTGAATACTGATCCTCCACAACCCAAGAGTGAAATTTCTGAAATGTCCGACGAAGAACTTGAAGCCTATGCGGAATCAATAGGAGCAATAACAATGGACTCATTAATGTCATGGATTAAGACATATGAAGCAGAACATCCAATTAAAGAAGAAGTTGAACATCGGAATAGGTTGTCCGAGCTTCCTCAGACTCGGGCTCAGGAAAGTGAAATTATATATGTTTATGGATATTCTTCGAAATCTGATGAGCCCATCCCTCCCAAAAACAGAAAAACTATTATTCGAAATTCTCCTACAGGAATGGCGGATGGTGTCTATTTTTGCAATTTATACAATGTAACAAAGATGGTGTATCTCCCAGAAGGTGCTTTGGGAGTAGGTCTGCCTTCGCCAAACTGTGGATTAGATCCAAATGCAATAGGCGGCGGTAGCCGAGGGTTTTCATTCAGTCAAACAGGTAATAAGTTTTATATGCGAACAATTGGGTATGTGATTGAATATGACATTACAGGAATAAACTGGGGACGTTGGGATCCGCCTTTGAACAGCCTGGAATATAGATATAAGTACTTTTATTAACATACAAATATCATATGCTTAAACATTTCATCTTAACTATTAGATGTTTAATTATATGACATAGTAGGTGGGGTATAATTATCTTAATAATATAGAGCTCTAGATAATTCTTCCATGAGAGTTCAGGGTCTATAGCACAAGATTCTATTGTTAGAAACTAATTTAGCTCACCTACTTATGTAAATTCAATTAAAAGCTTTATGCTTTGGAGTATATTTATAATTTATACCCTAAAGATGCTCCGATATTAAAAGTCCGATTATTCCCAAACATTTTATTGGTACTACTATTTTTAAATGTCTTCGTAAATGTCGGAAGGTAATCACAATATATACCCAACTGAAAAGGAAAAAGATCGTAATAAAATCCTGTAGTGCATTTTAGCCCGATTGAAATTTTATTAATATGCGGAATATTGGGTTCAACAAGCTCGTGTATTGATGCATTGTTAAAATCAACCCCATCTTTCATATTTATGTCAAATCGAGGGCCTATACCGCAATAAAATATTGATTTTCTCAATTGAGCTTTCAAATTGAAGGTAGTGTTTACTGTTATGCAATCTATATATAGCGTTTCCACTCCACTACTACTGAAATATTCCTCTACAAGGCCTAATGTTACCTTTCCTCCTTTTCTAAAATATCCGACATTGCTTGATAAAAAACAGAAACCTTTATCAAAATAATCTAAACCAATAGACAGTTGGAAATGATTTGCTCTTTCTTCGTACATAGTTTTTTTTGTAGAAGAAAATGAAACTCCGCTCTCTATCTTTAACCTTTGAGTTAAAGCATTTTGAGCAAGAACTATCAGAAAAAATAACACCAATAAATATTTAAACATAATATTTGAATTTGATTTAATTAATTAACGTAAACAAAATATTTTTATTACATTTATTCGGTATTTTTTTACAATAAATATCAATAATATTTTTAGAATAATAAAATGAACATGAAAACAAAAAACTATCTACTATTGTTATTTGGCATTACTTCTATATTATTTATTAACTGTTCTAATGAAGAAGAGATTACAGGTATTAATACCATGCAAGATGTTGATTTCTCACGCATGTCTGATGAAGAACTTAATATTTATGCAGAATCTGTAAAAGCTATAACGATGGACTCGCTTTGTTCATTGATTAGAACCTATGAAAAGGAAAATCCGAACTTGATGGAAATCGAGCATCAAAAGAAGATTGATAAATATAAAAGCACGCATCCTGCTACCAAGGACATGCCACCTTTGCCACCATATAAGTTTTTCTATGGATATAGTAGCTATGAATTGCTTCAAAGTAAAGTCAAGGTGCTTTTGAGGAATTCTCCGACTAACATTGGTACTGGAATTTATTTTGTTGATTTATACAATGTAACCAAGATTGTATATATGTATATTGATGGTTTATATATGGTTCCTCTCCCTTCACCAAGTTGCGGTTTTGACCCTAATGCAATCGGTAAAGGAGAAAGAGGCTTTACTGTTAGCCAAAATGGACGACAATGTACTATGCGAACAGTTGGATACCAAGTGTTATATCACGCTACAGGTGGAGGTGTTTACAAATTCGACCCCCCTCTGGACGAGCTAGAGTACAGGTATAAAATTTTGGATTTTAACAATTAGTATAAGGCGCATGTGTCAGGTATAACACATGCGCCTACCACAATAAAAACCTTTGCAATTAAATTTTATTATGTTTTTAAACATGAGATAGGGACGAAGAGTTTATTTAGCTCAAATGACTACTCCCCCATATGGAAAATATAAAGAAAAATGTTCTTAATCTATCATCAGGTTTCACATACTATTCAATAACTGTATGTTTGTTTACCGGATCAAACAATTAAATAAATCTATATTGAGGCAACAGGCCTGTTTTAAAAATAAAACCTCAATCCGCCCAATACATTGACACGATTTATTCCGCTCTTTTCATCCTTCTTTAGTTCAACTCCGTCCCGTTTCGGCAAGTTACTTGCAATTGAACTGGCTGATACGCCAAGTCCCACATGGCCCGACAACATATATTCTAATCCCATAATGACATGTGTGCCAAATCCGGCAGTACTGTAATAGGGTTCATTATAAAGAAAAAGCCCCATGCCTACTCCGCACTTCAAAATCCATTTATCAAACTTTGTACGTAATGTAACCTCCGGTGCCAGATAAGACAATACCATATCTCCTCCCGGAAGCTCCGCTTTAAAACCAGAATATTGCATACCTACTCCCCACCCGGAAGTCCATATATGTTCATAGCCAAGCTTCCACTCTAAACCGCTCTTACTCCCCAAAGACACATTATTAGCATCATAGATTTTACTGCTTATCCAACCATACCCCAAGCTAACTTCAAAGGTATTAGCAGGTGCCGGACCCCTCCGCTCAGGTCGCTTCTTGTCTCTGGCCACTACGAAGTTCATATCGATGGCATACTGTACAGGATTTGCCCTCAATGTATCCACCACATTATCTTTCAGGTAAAGCATCAATCCGGATATCTGATGGCACGAACTTCTCCAGAAAGACGGATCCTCATGCCAGGTTATAGCAAAACCATTTCCACCGGCTTTACCAACAGCCTCCTGTGCAAGATGAACGACCTCATCATACCGGCATTTCGTAGCCGTACCAGGATCTATAACAGAAACACGTCCAATGGCTTCGGCAGTGTTGGGCACTATCTCTCCCAATTCAAAGACCCGAACAGAATCGGCCGGAACTGGATTGGGATAAGTTTTTATCAGATTTGTCACGACTTTGGGTGAACAGGAAGCTAAAAGTAGCAATACGGAAATTGAAAATAGATTAATAAGTTTCATAAAGCTTTGTATTATTAAGTTTGTTTTAATGTATGAGTTTTGCCATCTGTCTGCAATATTCGAGCAACATCTTCTTTTATACACAGAAAATAATGATTCCTTATTTCAATGTCTCTGCATCCCATATTACTCCAATGACAAAGATAAACACATTTTTTAATTAAAATACAATAAAGGAGTGCGTAATAGGGTTCAAATATCTATTTTACTGCCAAAAAGGAGAGCTTTTTAATCACGTAGCCAGACAATATACACCAAATAGCAGAACTTTTTTCGTAACTTTGCACCGTTTGCAAATAAGGATTGAACAAATGGATTTTAGGTATGATGTTATTGTAATTGGTGCCGGACATGCAGGCTGTGAAGCGGCTGCCGCTTCGGCCAATCTGGGTTCAAAGACTTGTCTGATCACGATGGATATGAATAAAATCGGGCAGATGAGTTGTAATCCGGCTATAGGTGGTATTGCCAAAGGACAAATTGTACGCGAAATAGATGCACTTGGTGGACAAATGGGGCTGATAACAGATAAAACAGCTATCCAGTTTCGCATACTAAACCGGTCGAAAGGGCCGGCAATGTGGAGTCCACGCGCACAATGTGACCGCAATAAGTTTATAGGAGCATGGAGAGAAGTATTGGAAAATACTCCCAATCTGCATATCTGGCAAGATACAGTGAAAGAATTACTCGTTGAAAACGGCGAAGTAACAGGGTTAATTACCATGTGGGGGGTCACTTTTCATGCGAAATGTATCGTACTCACAGCCGGAACTTTCCTCAATGGATTGATGCATGTAGGTAAAAATATGCTTCCCGGAGGTCGTATGGCAGAACCTGCATCTTACGAATTAACCGAATCCATCGCACGCCATGGAATCAGTTACGGACGGATGAAAACAGGCACCCCTGTACGAATAGACGGACGAAGTGTACACTATGAATTAATGGACACACAGGATGGAGAAGCCGACTTTCATAAATTCTCATTTATGGATACAAATGTACGCCATCTTAAACAACTGCAATGCTGGACCTGCTTTACCAATCCGGAAGTGCACAACATTCTTCGTGAAGGATTATCAGAATCCCCCCTTTTCAACGGACAAATTCAAAGTATAGGACCGCGTTATTGCCCTAGCATAGAAACCAAGATTGTTACCTTCCCGGATAAAGAACAGCACCAGTTATTTCTGGAGCCAGAAGGAGAAACCACACAAGAATTGTATCTGAATGGTTTTTCATCTTCATTGCCTATGAACATACAGATCGAAGCTCTGAAAAAAGTTCCGGCATTTAAAGATCTGGTTATATACCGTCCCGGGTATGCGATTGAATACGATTTCTTTGACCCAACCCAATTAAAACATACGTTGGAATCGAAGATAATTAAGAATTTATTCTTTGCCGGACAAGTAAACGGAACTACCGGATACGAAGAAGCAGGTGGCCAAGGTATCATTGCCGGCATCAATGCACACATTAACTGCCAAGGTGGAGAACCATTTACACTGGCACGCGATGAAGCATATATTGGCGTATTAATCGATGACCTCGTTACCAAAGGAGTAGATGAGCCCTATCGTATGTTCACTTCCCGTGCAGAATACCGTATTCTTCTTCGCATGGACGATGCTGATATGCGTCTTACAGAAAAAGCCTGGAAATTAGGACTCGTCAAAGAAGATAGATATACTCTGCTGAAAAAGAAACGCGAAGCAGTGGAACGTATTATATCTTTTGCACGAAACTATTCGATAAAAGCGGCTCTTATTAATGATTCTCTTGAGAAATTAGGTACTACCCCGCTGCGTCATGGGTGTAAGTTAATTGATCTGATTAATCGTCCGCAGATAACAATAGAAAACATCGCAGAACATGTGCCGGCATTCAAACGTATACTTGACGAGATCACGGAGAGAAAAGAAGAAATTATTGAAGCCGCGGAAATTCTTATTAAATACGAAGGCTATATCGGACGAGAGCGTATCATTGCAGACAAACTGGCCCGATTGGAAAGCATCAAGATCAAAGGCAAGTTTGATTATAATTCTATCCAATCGCTTTCAACGGAAGCACGCCAAAAGCTAGCAAAAATAGATCCGGAAACAATCGCTCAAGCAAGTCGAATTCCAGGAGTATCGCCAAGTGACATCAACGTATTGCTGGTGCTTTCGGGAAGATAAGAACATGCGTTTCACGTGAAACAAAACATTTAAGAAAACGAAATAAACCCATGATTATGAGCAAAGAAAGGCTTATCAAAAGCATCCGGGAAATACCCGATTTCCCCATACCGGGAATTCTTTTTTATGACGTAACCACTCTATTCAAAGATGCTGCATGCCTGCAGGAACTTTCTGACGTAATGTATGAGATGTACAAAGACAAAGGCATCACAAAAGTAGTAGGTATTGAATCAAGAGGATTCATAATGGGCCCGATTCTTGCGACCCGTTTAAACGCAGGATTCATCCCTATACGTAAACCCGGTAAACTTCCGGCAGAAACCATCGAAGAGAGTTACGATAAAGAGTACGGAAAGGATACTGTGCAGATACACAAAGATGCACTCGATGAAAACGATGTAGTATTGCTACATGACGATTTATTGGCAACAGGAGGAACAATGAAAGCAGCTTGCGAGCTCGTAAAGAAACTAAAGCCAAAGAAAGTATATATAAACTTTATCATCGAACTAAAAGAGCTGAACGGTAAAGCAGTGTTTGGAGATGAGGTAGAAGTAGAATCCGTATTGTCTTTATAGATATAAATGTTATATTTGCAGGGCGTAGTTATTTTACTACGCCTTCTTTATATGGAAACAAACCAGGAACTGAAAACCAACGAATACTTGAAAGGGATTGTATCTAACCTCCCTGAAGGCCCCGGCATTTATCAATATCTGAATGCCGAAGGTACCATTATATACGTAGGAAAGGCCAAAAACTTAAAAAGAAGAGTATATTCCTACTTCAGCAAAGATCATGAGCCGGGGAAAACCAGAGTACTCGTCAGCAAAATCGCAGATATACGTTATATTGTCGTCAACTCTGAAGAAGATGCCCTGTTATTAGAAAACAACCTTATAAAAAAATATAAGCCGCGATATAATGTTCTGCTGAAAGACGATAAAACATACCCGTCTATTTGTGTACAAAATGAATATTTTCCACGAATATTCAAAACACGCAAGATCATTCGTAACGGTTCTTCGTATTATGGACCATACAGTCATGTACCATCCATGAATGCAGTGTTAGACCTAATAAAACATCTATATCCACTACGAACATGCAGCTTGAACTTGTCACCGGAAAACATACGCGCAGGCAAATTCAACGTTTGCCTTGAATACCATATAAAGAATTGCGCCGGACCTTGCATCGGACTCCAATCACAAGAGGAATATCTAAAGAATATCGATGAAATCAAGGAAATATTAAAAGGAAACACCCAGGAAATAAGTCGTATGTTATTCCAGCAAATGCAGGAATTAGCTGCTGAAATGAAGTTTGAAGAAGCACAAAAAATAAAAGAGAAATATACACTTATAGAAAATTACCGTTCAAAATCAGAAGTAGTAAGCTCGATATTACACAATATCGACGTATTTTCTATTGAAGAAGACGAGCACAATTCAGCATTTATCAACTATCTGCACATCACAAACGGAGCTATCAATCAGGCTTTCACCTTTGAGTACAAGAAAAAGCTAAACGAAAGCAAAGAGGAGCTTCTTACACTGGGAATCATTGAAATGCGGGAACGCTACAAAAGCTTTTCACGTGAAATCATCGTCCCTTTTGAAGTAGATATGGAGTTGAATAACGTCGTTTTCACCGTGCCCCAGCGAGGGGACAAAAAGAAACTGCTGGATCTCTCATTGCTCAATGTAAAACAATACAAAGCAGACCGGATGAAACAATCAGAAAAACTAAATCCGGAACAAAGAAGCATGCGACTAATGAAGGAGATCCAACAAGAGCTGCATCTGGAAAAACCACCTCTACAAATAGAATGCTTTGACAACTCCAATATCCAGGGCTCAGACGCCGTAGCAGCCTGTGTTGTATTCAAGAAAGCAAAGCCATCGAAACAAGATTATCGAAAGTACATTATCAAAACCGTAGAAGGAGCCGATGACTACGCATCCATGAGAGAGGTCGTGAAACGGCGTTATCAGCGCGCTATAGAGGAAGATAGCCCCCTACCCGACCTCATCATTACAGACGGAGGAAAAGGGCAAATGGAGGCCGTAAGACGAGTTATGGAGGAATTACATTTAAACATCCCTATTGCAGGCCTTGCCAAAGACCGGAAACACCGTACTTCAGAGCTCTTATTCGGTTTCCCGCCTCAAACAATCGGATTAAAACAACACTCTCCACTTTTCAAATTACTGGAGCAGATACAAGATGAGGTACACCGTTTTGCTATTACTTTTCATCGTGATAAACGCAGTAAACGCCAGGTGGCTTCTGCCCTCGATACGATCAAGGGTATCGGAGACAAAACAAAAACCGCATTACTAAAAGAATTTAAGAGCGTAAAACGTATCAAAGAAGCCTCTTTAGAGGATATTAGCGCCATTATAGGCGAAAACAAAGCAAAAGTAATAAAAGAAAATCTGCAATAACAGAGACATTAAATACATTCACAGGTCATATGTCTCATTATAAATAAACGCAAAGCACATGTGATTTTACGAAAAAACTCCGTGAAACATGATTTTTCTATAGCGATTTTTGTAAATTTGCCTTTCCAATAAAACAAAAAAAGAGAAATGAGAGTAGTTATACAGCGCGTCAGCCATGCCTCAGTTACCATCAACGGAAATTGCAAATCGGCCATCAAAAGAGGAATGCTTATTCTGGTAGGCATCGAAGAAGCTGATGGAACAGAAGACATCGACTGGTTGTGTAAGAAAATAATAAATCTCCGCATCTTTGATGATGAAAATGGAGTCATGAATAAATCTGTCATAGATACAAACGGCGAAATACTGGTAATAAGCCAGTTTACTCTACATGCATCTACAAAGAAAGGTAACCGTCCGTCGTATATAAAAGCAGCCAAACCAGATATTTCAATCCCACTGTATGAACAATTCTGCACAGAACTTAGTTCTCTACTTGGAAAGGAAGTAGCCACAGGTGAATTCGGAGCAGATATGAAAGTAGAATTATTGAATGATGGTCCGGTAACTATTTGTATAGATACAAAAAACAAAGAATAATGACACTGGAAGAAGCACAAAAGCAGGTTGACCTGTGGATCAAGAAGTATGGAGTACGTTACTTTAGCGAACTCACAAATATGGCCGTACTCACCGAAGAAGTAGGCGAACTGGCACGTGTAATGGCCCGTAAATATGGTGATCAATCCTTCAAAGAAGGAGAAAAAGACAATCTGGAAGACGAAATGGCAGATGTACTTTGGGTACTCCTCTGCCTGGCTAACCAGACAGGCGTAAACCTCACTGAGGCCTTTACACGCAATCTGGAAAAGAAAACCAAAAGAGATAAGAAAAGACATATAAACAACCCCAAACTGAGTGACCATGGAACAGAATGACAGCCATCTGACTAAGTATGAAGCCGCATTGGCAAAGTACAATACAAACCTGAGCGACGCTGATGTACAAGCCCGGGTAGCTTCAATTATCGAAAACAAAGTAGCGGAAAACAACACAGAAGAGGTAAAAAAACTCCTTTTCAACTGTATTGATCTCACTACCCTCAACAGTACGGATAGTGACGAAAGCGTTATGAAATTTACTGAAAAGGTAAACAAGTTTGACGATGAATTTCCCGATTTAAAGAATGTAGCAGCAATTTGTGTATATCCCAACTTTGCAGAGGTAGTAAAAAACACATTAGATGTTGACGGCATTAATATTGCTTGTGTATCAGCAGGATTCCCGTCGTCACAAACGTTTATTGAGGTAAAAATAGCAGAGACAGCCATGGCACTGATGGAAGGTGCAGACGAAATAGACATTGTTATTTCTATCGGTAAATTCCTGAGTGGAGATTATGAAACAATGTGTGAAGAAATACAAGAGTTAAAAGACACTTGTAAAGAACGCCACCTGAAAGTAATTCTTGAAACCGGAGCACTGAAAACTGCTTCGAACATTAAAAAAGCCTCCATTCTATCAATGTACTCCGGAGCAGATTTTATCAAAACATCCACAGGAAAACAGCAACCGGCAGCCACTCCGGAAGCAGCTTACGTGATGTGCGAAGCCATTAAAGAGTATTACGAAAAGACCGGAAACAAAATTGGATTTAAACCTGCCGGAGGCATTAATACGGTAAATGATGCATTGATTTACTACACAATAGTAAAAGAGATTTTGGGAGAAGAATGGCTTAACAATAAGCTTTTCCGAGTGGGTACCAGCCGATTAGCAAACCTATTACTTTCTGACATTAAAGGCGAAGATATAAAATTCTTCTAATTCAAATAATCCGTGAGGATATGCCAAAGAGGCTTTGTGTTTTTTAAATAAAACATCAGATCCCCCCTTTTGTATATCCTCATTTATTATTCAAATATTTCCATCCGGTTAACCTTAGCACGAATATCATATCTATAATTAAGAAAAACTAAACTTCCTTACTTTAAGATACTCATTTTTTTACTATCTTTGCCGAGTATTAGCCCATAGAGAAAAGGCTAATAAACTGTATTAGAGAACGTTTCATTTATTATCTTTTCCTGGAATTCGGCAAAATTCATGTTATGAAAGGTAATAGGCAAACGGGTCTCACGCACCTTCACGTATATACTCTTGTTATATATCGAATGGAGCGTGAGACTGTTGCTTGTATCGTCATAACGGCTTGCCGAAGCCCCAGGAAAGATACAGAGCAACAGTTCTCACGCTTTTCGGTTAACAAAGAATTAAAAAAAAACAAGGGTATGAAACAAAGCAGTATTTCATTACGGTTCAGCCGGAACGGAAAAGGCAATGCCTTATTAGCCAACAAAGAGCAAAGCCTGCTCATTGGACTTATTTCCAGTATACAAACAGGTCTTTTCGTGGATAGTCTGGAGACCGGCATGAGTAAAGATAAAGTCCGCCAGCTACTGGCAGAAATACCTCAACTCAAGCAAGAATCCTTCATTACAGAAATGCTGACTCTCCTCAAAAATGAAGGAGAACGTACTACATATTCCATCCTTTTACCTTATCTCCTGTCATCAGACAATGAAGAAGAGACAGAAACCATCCTCCGCAAGCGTTTTTTCGGCATAGAATCGTTTATACAGCGCGCTCATCATCTGCACTGGTTTATGAAGTATATACGCGAGAAAAACATCGTATCCATCGAAAAAGAAGATTTCGAACGAGGTATTCTGGCATGGGACATGGGGGAACTAATCACCTTAACACGTATGGCATTCGAAACAGGATATATTGATGAGCAGACTGCATGGGAATATATCAGATTTGCCGGTGAAAAATGTCAACAGATATTTAAAAATTGGGAAGAGATAGGTAAGAGTTACCTCATCGGACAGGCTATGAAAACGAATAAAAAAGAAGAAATAGACAACACAATCATAAGCTTCCTCTCAGCCACACAGAATGCAGAGAGTCCATGGAAAAAGTATTATTTATCTCTGTCAACTACATAATCAAGGTAAGCCTCAAGTGCAGTACATACATCAGAAGGGGGAAGCGAATGAAGCAAGTCAAGCGCTTTACCCTTATATAGCTCCATCATTTCAACAGCATACTCAATTCCTCCATTACACTTGGTAAAATCAACTAAACGCCCGATTTCATCAGGAGTAGCAACTCCTTCTTTGACTTTGACAGCCAGCTCTTGCGCCCAGGCACTATTTGTAGAATTCAGAGCATAAAGGACAGGTAATGTCAATTTGCCTTCCAGCATATCATTTCCTGTTGGTTTACCTATCTCTTTACTTTCAAAGTAATCAAAAATATCATCCTTTATTTGGAAGCAGATGCCAATATATTCACCAAATAAACGCGAAAATTCCGCCTCTTCATCGCTTGCATTAACAGAAAGCGCAGCCGATTTAGTACAAGCAGCAAAAAGGGCTGCCGTTTTCTTACGAATAACATCAAAATAGATTTCCTCGGAAAAATGAGGATTACTTACATTGGAAAGTTGTAACAATTCTCCATCGGCAAGATCCTGACCTAAGCAAGATACAACATTAATAATTTCGTGACTCATCGTCTTTCCGGCATGCACAAGGCTTGTAGCCAACAAAAAATCACCAGCCAATACCGCCACTTTATTATTAAAAACGGCATTAACAGAAAGCTGTCCACGACGTTCTGTACTTTCATCAACTACATCATCGTGTACTAAACTGGCTGTATGAAGAAGCTCTAAAGAAACAGCAGCATGAAAAGTAGCAGGGCGTATAGCACCGTATAAACGTGCCACGAGGAGTACCAGGATAGGACGCATCATCTTCCCGTTTCTCCGCCGAATATGAGCAATCACATTATTTAGCAGGAAATTTGAACTGGAAAGAGAACTATCAAATAGTTTTTTGAAATCTTCCAGTTCCGTATTTATCGGAGACTTTATAAGAGACGAGCTATCCATATAATAACACTATTTGAGCACAAAAGTAATAATAAAACGGTTAATACCGTATTTTTTTGTACTTTTACCATGAAAAATTAGATAAATATGGACCAAAACAGTAAACTTTTCTTTTTAGACGCTTACGCACTTATATATCGGGCGTATTATGCCTTTATCAAAAATCCACGGATCAACTCCAAAGGTTTCAATACTTCAGCCATTCTCGGCTTTGTAAATACATTGGAAGATGTACTGAAAAAAGAAAACCCTACACATATCGGAGTTGCTTTCGATCCTTCGGGTCCTACTTTCCGGCACGAAGCCTACGAGCAATATAAAGCACAGCGCGAAGAAACTCCGGAAGCGATCCGCCTTTCCGTACCTATCATAAAAGATATCATTCGTGCTTATCGTATCCCTATCCTTGAAGTAGCGGGCTATGAAGCAGACGACGTTATCGGAACACTGGCAACCAAAGCCGGACAACAGGGGATCACAACCTATATGATGACACCTGACAAGGACTACGGCCAACTGGTAACAGAACACGTATTCATGTACCGTCCCAAGTATGGCGACAAAGAATTTGAGGTTATGGGTATAGAACAAGTCAAAGCGAAGTTCGATATTCAGTCACCTTCACAGGTTATTGATATGTTGGGGCTCATGGGTGATGCTTCAGATAACATTCCCGGATGTCCAGGTGTCGGAGAGAAAACAGCGCAAAAGTTAATTGCTGAATTTGGTAACATCGAAAATCTACTTGAACATACCGACCAATTAAAAGGAGCACTCAAAACAAAAGTAGAAACAAACCGGGAAATGATAACCTTCTCCAAATTCCTGGCAACCATAAAAACAGATGTACCTATCGAACTTGACATGAATGCATTGGTACGGGAACAGCCGGATGAAGAAGCACTTCGAAAAATTTTTGAAGAGCTGGAATTTCGTACACTAATGGAGAGAATCTTCAAAAAAGAGAGTCAGCCTCTCCCCTCTTCTGCAGGTCCGCTTTTTACACAAGAAAGTGGCCCAATTCAAGGCGATTTATTTGCAGAAATTACGCCCAACGGACCGATTGAAGAAAAAAAATCGAATCTAGACACATTAAAAACACTCAATGTCGACTATCAACTAATTGATAATAAGGAGAAAAGGAACAAAATTATTCAAAAGTTACTTACAACTAAAATTCTTGCGTTAGATACAGAAACAACTGGGACTGACCCAATGGAAGCCGAGTTGGTAGGAATGAGCTTCAGCGTTACCGAAAATCAGGGATTTTATATACCAATCCCTGCAGATCGGGAAGAAGCGTTAAAAATCGTAAATGAATTTAAAGAAATATTCGAAAACGAAAAATCGTTAAAAGTCGGGCAAAACATCAAATATGATATGATCGTTCTCCAAAATTACGGAGTTGAAGTAAAAGGTCCTCTTTTCGATACAATGGTAGCACATTATGTTCTTCAACCCGAACTTCGTCACGGAATGGATTATCTGGCGGAAATTTATCTGCATTATCAAACAATCCACATCGAAGAACTTATCGGACCGAAAGGAAAGAATCAGAAGAATATGCGTGATCTTGCCCCCGAAGCTATTTATCAATACGCCTGTGAAGATGCGGATGTTACACTGAAACTAAAGAATATATTAGAAAAAGAATTGAAAGAGAACGGTGCTGAGCAATTATTCTATGAAATAGAAATGCCTCTGGTACCTGTATTGGTAAATATCGAAAGCAATGGAGTACTTCTGGATACAGAAGCGCTCAGACAGTCTTCAAAACATTTCACAACACAAATGGAGGCTATTGAACAAGAGATTTATCAGTTGGCAGGCGAAGAATTCAATATCGCTTCACCCAAACAGGTAGGTGAGGTATTATTTGATAAACTCAAAATTATCGATAAAGCAAAGAAGACCAAGACCGGCCAATATGTTACATCAGAAGAGGTACTCGAAAGCCTGCGTCACAAACATCCTGTAGTAGAAAAAATTCTGGAACATCGTGGACTAAAGAAACTGTTAAGTACCTATATCGACGCTCTTCCTCTGTTAATAAACCCACGTACAGGCCGTGTACACACCTCTTTTAACCAAACGGTAACAGCGACCGGACGCCTTAGCTCCAGCAATCCGAATTTACAAAACATCCCCATCCGGGATGAAAATGGAAAAGAGATACGCAAAGCATTCATTCCTGACGAAGGTTCTCTTTTCTTCTCTGCCGACTATTCACAAATAGAGCTACGAATTATGGCGCACCTGAGCGAAGATAAAAATATGATAGACGCATTCCTAAGCGGTTATGATATTCACGCAGCTACAGCAGCCAAAGTATATAAAACCGATATAAAAGAGGTAAATCCGGATATGCGCCGTAAAGCTAAAACTGCCAATTTTGGTATCATTTATGGTATCTCTGTCTTCGGTCTGGCTGAACGAATGAATGTAGATCGTAAAGAGGCTAAAGAGCTCATAGACGGCTATTTTGAAACCTATCCCCAGGTAAAGGCTTATATGGATAAAAGTATTGAGGTAGCACGCGAAAAAGGCTATGTAGAAACTATTTTTCACAGGAAACGCTTCTTACCGGACATCAATTCACGCAACGCTGTAGTACGCGGATATGCTGAACGCAATGCTATTAATGCTCCGATCCAGGGAAGTGCAGCCGACATCATCAAAGTTGCAATGGCTCGTATCTACGAACGCTTCAAACGTGAAGGATTAAAAGCAAAAATGATATTACAAGTACACGATGAATTGAATTTCAGTGTTCCGGTAGAGGAAAAAGAACAAGTGGAACAAGTTGTCATTGAAGAAATGGAGAAAGCTTACCGGATGCATGTTCCTCTGAAAGCTGATTGTGGCTGGGGAAAAAACTGGTTAGAAGCTCATTAAAAAGACAATTATTACCTGCTGAAACATTTATAACATTAATTAACTTATCAAACAGAAAGCTGCTAAATACTTCATTAAACACGCGAACTGTTTAAACATATATCCGGCAAATAATCTGCCGGATATTTTTTTATCATTAACACCTGCAAAAAGAAAGTTATACAAGAGAACACACACTATCATTATGACAATAAATTAATTCATTTTAAGTATTAATATCCATTTAATATGTAACTTTGCAGCAAATAAAGAGATTTAATATAACATAATGATAATATAACCCTAAAAACAGTATAGTCATGAAAGTAAATGTTTCCATAAGAACAATCGCATTATCAGCAGCTCTTTTTGTAGGTAGCCTGACCGTCTCAGCTCATAATAACGACAGAAATCTCATCTACAACTCAGAAGAAAAAGACGGAGTAATGGTAGAACAAACCGTTTATAAAAAGGAAGGTGCTGCACTCGCTAACTATATGAAATACAACTATAAGTATAACGATCAAAAACGTATGACAGAAAGCGAAGCGCTCAAATGGAATGCCAGCAGCCAAAAATGGGAAAATAGCTTGCGCATTACTTATACTTATGAAGGCAAAACCGTAACTACCAATTATTACAAATGGAACAGCAAGAAGAATAGCTATATTCTTGTTCCGGAAATGACAGTTACAATGGACGATACAAATATCTGATACAAATATTCTCTCTAATTTTACACTTTACATTAATACAACAAAAGGCTGGAATTTATATTCCGGCCTTTTCTGTGCCACGTGGAACAAATCGATAAGTGCTAAGACATTACAAGAAATTTAGTATCTTTGTTTTCTCTTTATTAAGTAAGATTTTCCCAGATGGACGAACAGTTAAAAGAATACATAGAAACGGTTATTATTCCACAGTATGAATCGTTTGATAAAGCACATAATTTAATGCATGTAAATGCCGTAATAGCGGAGAGTCTGGAACTTGCCAAAGATTACCCTGTACGTGCAGATATGGTATATGTCATTGCCGCCTATCATGACACAGGACTGCACAAAGACAGGGCAACTCATCACCTTATTTCAGGAACTATTCTTGAAAATGACACGAGACTCCGTCAATGGTTTTCTGCCGAAGAAATACAAACAATGAAAGAGGCCGTAGAAGATCATAGAGCTTCTTCAAATCACGAGCCACGCAGCATTTATGGAAAAATTGTAGCCGAAGCAGACAGGATCATAGACCCAGAAATTACATTGAGAAGAACTGTACAATATGGATTAAAACAAAATCCATCAGGAAACAAGGAATGGCATTATGAACGCTTTCTTAATCATCTCCTGAATAAATATGCCGAAGGAGGATATTTAAAACTATGGTTTGAAAACTCAAAGAACGGAGAAAGGCTAAAAGAGTTAAGAGCTCTAATAAATAACCGAAAACAGCTAAAAGAGACTTTTGACAGAATGTTTATGGAAGAAAAATAATCACAAGAGTTATATAAAAAACAAATCTACACCACCATTTCACAACATTCGGTTCGCCTTTTTGTTATAAGTACCAAATGGGCGCTCACAAACAGAACTCATCAATAAAAAAATAGCCGGAGACTTTTTCACAAAAGCTCCGGCTCAACCAGTTACATAGAATTGATCATCTAAAAACCAAAAAACATTCAATTCCTACCTAACATCACAAAGATAACATTAAAAAGGATAATATGAAATACCATTTTTGCGAAAAATGAGTATTTTACCGCAAATCACATATAAAATGTCTAAATAAGTGCTTATACAACAAAAAAAATCAGATAAGACAGAAACGTTCCTGTAATTCTTTCAAAAATCCACGCGAAATACACAGGTCTTTTCGCTCATTAAAAGGGGGATAAAGCTGACATTGCTTGCCATTAATAACAGCCAAATAGCCGACATTAATAATAACCGACTGGCTGATCTGTACAAATGATACTGAATAACTTATAATATCCTCTGCTTTTGTATTCTTTTTAAGACTTAGTTTTGTCTGATTAAAAAGAGTCACCTGCCACTGCCGTTTATCCTTAGAATATTCAAAAAAACCAATTTCCTCAATACGAAGTAGTTTGAAACCAGTTACACTACTGATCATAAACGTATCCCGCTGTGGCAATAACGCAGCGATAGATGCCGAAAATGAAGGAGTAACCTGATGAGTGGCCATTGCCTTCCGGTAGCGTTCTATAATCCCATCTAATTCTTCTGTACCGAAAGGTTTCAATAAGTAATCAAACGCCGACTCCCGCAAAGCCTGAAGTAGATATTTATCATATGCCGTATAGAAAATAACTTTCATATCCCATACAATCTCATCACGCATGTCACTCAGTAGTCTGATACCCAGCACATCCGGCAACTCTATATCCAAAAACAGTAAATCCGGACGTTGTTCCATTATTATTTTCTTCCCTTTAACTCCATTGACAGCTGTACCCCTGATTGACATATCAGGATAAGCCGTAAGCCTCTTTTTCAAATCTTCTGTCGCCGTATAGTCATCATCTATAATTACGACTTTATAAATTTCGTTCATTGTCATCATAAATCATAAGAATATTTGCATGGGATATACACAGAAACACAAGTCCCTGTTTGTTGTCCATCGGCAAGATTTTTTATTTCAAAACAGATCTTCTCTCCCTTATTTTTCTGATTGAGTAACTGGATAGTCTGATAAAGAACTTTCAAACCTGTACCCGTTCCTCTGGAGGGAGATATCATATGGGGAAGATATCCCCTACCATTATCTACAATTATTATCCGAACACCATTGCCTTCAGGAATTACAGAAATAGTAAGCCGCTTCTCTCCTTCGATTCCGGCAAGTCCATGTTTCATAGCATTCTCTACCGGAATCTGTATAATCATAGAAGGAATAATAACCTGTTCTGTATTCAATTTGTCATCGACTGACAATGTCAATATAAAATCATTTCCCAAGCAGATCCGTTCCAAGTTAATATAAGTCTGCACAAAATCCAGTTCTCCCCGAAGCGGAATACTTAACTTTTCGGTTAACTCCAGGCTTTTTCTTAAAAGTTTTACTAAGCCTACCAACCCCTCCCGTTCTTCTTCAGAACCTTTGAAATGACTAATCTCTCTATTCAGTACATTAAAAGTAAAATGAGGCGAAATATGATTACGTATGTTTTCCATGCGAAGACGACTTATCTGGTTCAAATGCCGTTCCTGCAAGAAAGCACGCTTTTTCTTCATCAACCAGTAAAAAACACTCAATGCAGCTATTAAAACGATACAACCAATAGCCCAGATAAACGATGTCAAACGCAACACCTGCATTTCACTCTTTTGCCTCTCTATCACCAATTCACGCCGCATCACAATCGTATCCTGACGATAACGCATGTCAAGTTCCGCTACACGCGTACGAACCCGCTCGTTCCGAATAGAATCATTCAGTGCGACATCCTGCTTCAGATACTCATAAGCACGTCTGTAATCACCTGTACGTTCGTAATAATGCTCCAGATATTGATTCCGGATATTTATCATATTCGCATCAATGTGTACGCCAGGCGTTGCATTGGCAATCAACCTGCCAGCCCGTGAAATATCACCTTGCTTTAAAGCAAGCTCTATCAACTGGGTTTCTATGTAATAAAGTGCTGAACGGTTATTTATCTCCGTGAAATAACGATAGCTGTCATTCAGATAGATTTGAGCCGAGTCCAGTTTACCATTCAACATATAAAGTTCTCCCAGATTTCCTTTACTAAGATTCCGCTCAAAAATCATTTGAGGATAATCATCCAATACATGTAATCCTCTACTGATATAGTATTCGGCTTGTAAGTAATCCTTTTTGTAATAAAAATGATTCCCTCTGTTATTGAGATATCCCCATTTCTCATATGGATTCATTTCCTGATAATAACTTCCTGCCAGTTCATAGTAATAATTGGAAAGTTCAAAATCACGTAACTCCATGTAAGTCTGCCCTAATCCCCAGTAAACAGTCCATTTCTTTGTATCAGGTAACTGGAGTGAATCACAAATAAACAATCCCCTACGATAATAGAAGGCTCCATCGGCATAATTACCCAAATGATTACTGGCATCTGCCAAATTAAAACAAAGTTCGGGAAGATTAAAAACATTATTTCCCAACCGCTGCTCTTCATATGCCTTTCGATAATATGCCAGAGATGAATCAGGCTCTGCTTTCTGTATCCAGTAATTACCGGTCATATTATAAACATTCGTCTTAATATCATGTACGGAAAGAGAATCGGACGCTTCCCTGCAAAAGCGGGAAATTATCTGATTATAATATAGCACAGAGTCAAAGTCAGAAGAGGCAAAGCAAGCTTTTACGTAATGATTCATTAATCTATAGAAAGTAAGACTATCAGTGGCTTTTGCCATTCCGTTACGCAACAGATTACGGGCATACGTATTATTAGCAAATAAAGAATCTCTTGCCTGTTTTTCCAGCGAATCAGTCTGAGTATTCTTTTTTATTGCTTCTCCTGTTTGTGTGTGTTCTCCGCAACCATTGATACACAAGAATAAACAAATTATTGCAAACCCTTTGATGGTTTTATTCCCCATAAACTTCTTTGTTAATAGAATGTCGCAACAAAGATAGAAAAATGTGCATAATATTTCTTACCTTTGTAGCCAATTAATTAGAAAAGGAATCTAATGAGTCCACTAAATTTCACCCACATTCTGACACAGGCAGTCGATGAGCTTTCGGAAAGCGAATCATACAAAGGACTGTTCCATCAACACAAGGACGGCGAGCCCTTGCCTTCGGCACGGGTATTGTGTGACGTCATCGAGCTGGCACGCTCTATTCTTTTCCCTGGATATTTTGGAAATTCTACTATCAACAGTCGTACAATCAACTATCACATAGGGGTTAACATTGAAAGATTATTTGATCTGCTGACTGAGCAGATTTTAGCCGGACTCTGTTTCGGAAGTAATGAAGGATGTGATACCTGCAATGATTCTTTACGAGAAGAAGCTGCCCGCCTGGCTGCTAAATTTATCAGCAAATTACCACACATGCGTCGTGTATTGGCAACAGATGTAGAAGCAGCCTACAATGGTGATCCTGCAGCTCAGAGTTTTGGCGAAGTAATTTGTTGCTATCCAGCTATCAGAGCTATCAGCAACTATCGTATCGCTCACGAACTATTAGAACTGGGAGTACCACTGATCCCCCGTATTATAACAGAAATGGCCCATAGCGAAACAGGTATAGACATTCATCCCGGAGCACAGATAGGTAGTTATTTCACCATTGACCATGGAACGGGTGTGGTAATCGGAGCAACCAGTATCATTGGCAATAACGTAAAACTCTATCAGGGTGTCACACTAGGAGCCAAAAGTTTCCCTCTGGATACTGATGGTAAGCCGATTAAAGGTATTCCCCGCCATCCGATACTGGAGGATAACGTTATAATCTACTCAAATGCAACTATATTAGGACGTATTACCATTGGACGCGATGCCACAGTAGGGGGTAATATCTGGGTAACAGAAGATGTTCCCGCAGGAGCGAGAATCGTACAGACTAAAGCAAAGAAATAATGGCCCAATGTGCGAACATGCCAATGTGCCAATTGAGAGAATCAGATATTAACAATTTGAAAAAATAACAACTTTAACGCGCCAGCCAATTGGCATATCACCACATTGGCATATTGGCACATTATTCATTATGAGCGAACAATTTGAAATGATTGCCAAAACCTTCCAAGGACTGGAAGAAGTACTGGCCGAAGAACTGACAGTGCTGGGAGCAAACGACGTACAAATAGGCCGGCGAATGGTTTCATTCTCCGGAGACAAGGAAATGATGTATAAAGCAAACTTCTGCCTGCGTACTGCCATCCGCATTCTGAAACCAATCAAACATTTCAAGGCCAAAGATGCTGACGAGGTTTATGATCAGATCAAAGCCATTGCCTGGGAGGAAATACTCGATGTAAACAAAACATTCGCTGTAGATGCCGTCGTATTTAGTGATGAATTCCGTCATTCTAAGTTCGTTTCTTACAAAGTTAAAGATGCCATTGTCGACTATTTCCGTGAGTTGAATGGTAAACGTCCGTCCGTTCGCATTAATAGACCGGATGTATTACTGAACATTCATATTGCGCAAACCACCTGTACCCTTTCACTAGATTCCTCCGGTGAATCACTTCACCGCCGCGGCTATCGTCAGGAAGCTGTAGAAGCACCACTCAATGAAGTTCTTGCTGCCGGAATGATTCTGATGACGGGATGGAGAGGAGAATGTGACCTTATTGACCCGATGTGCGGTTCAGGTACCATCCCTGTAGAAGCTGCATTGATTGCCCGTAACATTGCTCCGGGAGTATTCCGTAAGGAGTTCGCATTTGAAAAATGGGTGGATTTTGATCAGGATATGTTTGATAATCTATATAATGACGATAGCCAGGAACGTGAATTCACACACAAAATATATGGCTATGATAATAACCCTAAGGCAAACGAAATAGCCACACACAATGTGAAGGCAGCAGGGGTTTCTAAAGATATCATTCTGAAGTTACAACCCTTCCAGCAATTTGAGCAACCGGCAGAAAAATCTATCATCATCACCAACCCTCCTTACGGTGAACGTATTTCTACCAATGATCTTTTAGGATTATACAGCATGATTGGCGAACGTCTGAAGCACGCTTTCGTTGGAAATGATGCCTGGGTACTCTCCTATCGTGAGGAATGCTTCGACCAGATCGGCCTGAAACCCAGTCAAAAAACGCCATTATTCAACGGAGCATTGGAATGTGAGTTCCGCAAATATCAGATATTCGACGGAAAGTACAAAGAGTTCAAAGGCCAGGAAGGCGAAGAAGAAAATAAAGAAGGTGCTCCCAAAGAAAAAAGAGAATTTAAACTTCGCCGTGAAGAGGGCGGACGTAGCTTTTCAAGTGACAGAGACAGAAAACCGAGAGAAGGACGAAACTTCAACGGAGACAGAAAGCCAAAGGAGTTTAAGAAGAACTGGGAACCGAGAGGTGATAAGAAGGAATAATAGATGAACTTGTTATCATAGAAACTAAGATATACGAAATCAGAAGTCAGAAAGTAATGCTGGATTGGTTCAAGAATAAAGATAAAAAACAAGAAGATAATGAATAAAAGAGGCTATCTATTATTAATAGGGTTGCTTCAAGCTCTATTTATCACGAACGTTATGGCACAAGAATTAAAAACTCCTACGCTGGAAGATCTAATTCCAGGTGGTGAAACATATCGTTATGCAGAAAACCTTTATGGGCTACAATGGTGGGGTGATGAATGTATAAAACCAGACATAGATACCCTGTTTGTTATTAATCCAAAGACGGGAAAAGCAAAGATTATCACTACACGGGAGATTGTAAACAAAGTATTGGAAGAAAACCAGTCCGGAAAAATACAACACTTCCACTCTGTCAGCTTTCCCTGGTCTGACAAAGAGCAAATGCTGATTAAGCTACCCGGTAAATATATTGTTTACGACTTCAAAAGCAACCAAATAGTTTCCACAACAGCTCTGAAAAAAGAGGCTGCCAATCAGGATTACTGCACTACCACCGGAAATGTCGCTTATACAGTAGGCAACAATCTGTATATAAACGAAAATGCAATAACCGATGAATCCGAAGGTGTTGTCTGCGGGCAGTCTGTACATCGTAATGAGTTTGGCATCAGCAAAGGCACTTTCTGGAGTCCGAAAGGCAACTTGCTGGCATTTTATCGCATGGATGAAAGCATGGTTACAAAGTATCCACTGGTAGATATCACTCAACGTATAGCAGAAGTGAACAACATTCGTTATCCGATGGCAGGTATGACCAGCCATTTGGTAACAATAGGTATTCATAATCCTTCCAACGGAAAAACACTTTACCTGAAAGCCGGAGACCCGACTGACCGCTATTTTACCAATATCAGCTGGGCACCGGATGAGAAAAGTCTCTACCTTATAGAATTGAACCGGGATCAAAATCAGGCTAAACTCTGCCAGTACAACGCAGAAACAGGTGAGCTGATGGCAACACTTTTCGAAGAAACACATCCCAAATATGTAGAGCCTCAACAACCCATTGTTTTTCTCCCCTGGGATGCTACAAAATTCATTTATCAAAGCCAACGTGACGGTTTCAACCACCTGTATCTGTATGACACCACAGGCAAACAAATCAAGCAACTGACAGAAGGTAAATGGTTGGTCAGTGATATACTGGGATTCAACGAAAAAAAGAAAGAAGTTCTTTTTAGTGCCAACGACGCTACAGGACGAAATAACTTTTCTGTGAATATAAAAACAGGAAAAAGGAGTTTACCTTTCAGTATGCATACTACCACTGAAGGTGTACACAATGCTATTGCAAGTAAGTCGGGACGCTATGTGATTGACAATTATTCAACCCCTACCCTACCCAGAAAGATTGATATCATTGATACTCAGACAGGCAAAAGCGTTAACCTGCTTACTGCTTCCAATCCATTCCTTGGCTTCAAAATGCCGATTATCGAAACCGGTACAATCAAAGCCGCAGACGGTGTAACCGATATCTATTACCGCCTTATCAAACCTGCTGATATGGATCCGAATAAAAAGTATCCTGCCATTGTATATGTATACGGAGGTCCGCATGCACAGATGGTAACCGGAGGCTGGCAGAATGGCGCCCGCGGCTGGGATATCTATATGGCAAACAAAGGGTACATCATGTTCACTATTGACAATCGCGGCAGTTCCAATCGCGGATTAGAGTTTGAGAATGTAACTTTCCGTCATTTAGGTATTGAAGAAGGAAAAGATCAGGTAAAAGGAGTCGAATATTTACAAAGCCTTCCTTATGTAGACGGCAATCGTATCGGTGTGCATGGTTGGAGTTTTGGAGGTCATATGACTACCGCTTTGTTGCTTCGCTATCCGGAAATCTTCAAAGTAGGTGTGGCAGGTGGCCCGGTGATAGACTGGGCATATTATGAGATAATGTACGGAGAGCGTTATATGGACACTCCACAAAGTAACCCGGAAGGATATGAACAATGCAATCTGAAAAATCTCGCCGGCAATCTGAAGGGACATTTACTCATTATCCATGACGATCATGATGATACTTGCGTGCCTCAGCATACATTATCTTTTATGAAGGCATGCATAGATGCCCGTACGTATCCGGATCTTTTCATTTATCCCGGACATAAGCACAATGTAATGGGACGTGACCGCATACATCTGCACGAAAAGATAACCCGTTATTTTGAAGATAACCTGTAACAATGGGCAATAGCCGATTGAAAAAGAAACGAGAGAATAATAATAATAATAACAAGCGCTACATATCCGATGCCAACATTGGCATATTGGCATATTGGCCCATTAACCAATTATTGATATGAAACTGTTACTCTTAGGTTCGGGCGGCCGTGAACACGCTCTGGCGTGGAAAATAGCTCAAAGTCCCAAAGTAGAAAAGCTATACATCGCCCCCGGTAATGCCGGCACCTCTTCTGTAGGCGAAAACGTGAACATCAAAGCTACCGATTTTAATGCATTAAAAGCATTCGTTCTTAAGGAAAATATCAGTATGATTGTAGTTGGTCCCGAAGACCCGCTGGTTGAAGGTATTTACGACTACTTTCAGGGAAATCCTGAGACACAGCACATTGCCATCATCGGGCCTACCCGCGAAGGAGCACGCCTGGAAGGTAGTAAAGAGTTTGCCAAAGAGTTTATGCAACGTCATAATATCCCTACCGCACGCTATAAAAGTATCACAGCCGACACACTGGAAGAAGGTTTTGCTTTCCTCGAAACACTGGAAGCTCCCTATGTTCTGAAAGCTGACGGACTTTGTGCCGGAAAAGGCGTTCTGATCCTCCCTACTTTAGATGAAGCTAAAAAGGAGCTGAAAGAGATGCTTAGCGGCATGTTTGGCGATGCTTCGGCAACGGTAGTCATTGAAGAATTCCTCAGTGGTATTGAATGTAGTGTATTTGTGCTGACAGATAGCGAACATTACAAAATACTCCCTGTAGCCAAAGACTACAAACGTATCGGCGAAGGTGACAAGGGACTTAATACCGGTGGTATGGGAAGCGTTACGCCTGTTCCATTCGCCAATGATGAATTCATGGAAAAAGTACGTACGCGTATTATCGAACCTACTGTAAATGGTTTGAAAGAAGAAGGCATTCTTTACAAAGGCTTCATCTTCCTGGGGTTGATAAAAGTAAAAGGAGAACCAATGGTTATTGAATATAATGTTCGTATGGGCGATCCTGAGACAGAAAGCGTTATGCTACGTGTCAAGAGTGACCTCGTAGATCTCTTTGAAGGTGTAGCAGAGAAGAACCTCGACACAAAAACACTGGAAATAGACCCACGTACGGCTGCTTGTGTAATGTTGGTAAGCGGCGGTTATCCGGAAGCTTACGAAAAAGGATTTCCTATCACCGGCTTCGATCAGGCTGCTGCTACAGACAGTATCCTATTCCATGCAGGTACTACCCTGAAAGACGGACAAGTAGTAACCAGCGGCGGACGTGTCATTGCTATTAGTTCGTATGGAAGTACTAAAGAAGAAGCACTGGCAAAAAGCTATAAAGTGGCTGAAATGGTACAGTTCGAAAAGAAGAATCTTCGAAGAGATATTGGTTTTGATCTGTAGTGAGGAAAGGTTATAACCCTATAACATCATAACTTTATAACCCTATAATGAGAAATAATAGACTACAAGGTCGGGTGACAGCAGGACGGTTTACATTGCCTGTTGTCATTCTTATCTGCACCATCTGCTGGATAAGTACTTCCTTTCTTTTGCCCGACATGAGTTCAGCAAAAGAGACGGGATACGCTTTGTGGCAATCTATTTGTACTTCCTGCCTGCCTTCCTGGGCAAACAGAATTATCAGCTTCATGCTATACGCCTCTATCGGTTATTTCTTGATTGAGCTAAACAACACATTCACTATTATCCGCATGCGCGCCTCGGTGCAGACCTCGCTTTACTTTCTTTTAGTTACCATCTGTCCAGGTATGCATTTGCTGTATGCAGGCGATATAGCTGCCGTAGCTTTTCTTATCTCATTGTTTTTCCTATTCAAGAGCTACCAGCAGCCTTACCCGGTGAGTTATATATTCCATTCCTTCGCCTTCATCGGTGCAGGAAGTTTATTATTTCCACAATTACTCTACTTCATCCCCCTTTGGCTGATAGGAGCTTATTCGTTTCAGTCACTCACAATACGCAGCTTCTGCGGAGCTATTATCGGAATAAGTCTTCCCTACTGGTTCTTATTGGGGCATGCCTTCTTTTACGGACAGATGGAATTATTCTACCAACCATTTATCGAATTGGTTCATTTCCAACCGATAGAATTGGGTAAGAATCTACAGCTTTGGGAACTTGTTACATTGATTTATCTGTTTATCCTCTTCATTGTCAGTGCTGCCCATTGTATTATTAGCGGATATGAAGATAAAATACGAACGCGTTCCTATCTGCATTTCCTGATATTCCTGAACTTCTGTATCTTCCTGTTCATTTTCCTGCAACCCATACACTGTATGGATCTGTTGTCACTCCTTCTGACCGGTGTCAGCATTCTCGTAGGACATCTTTTTGTATTGACCAGCAGCAAGACTTCTAACGTATTCTTTATCGGTTCCACCATCGGATTAATCCTCTTATTCTGCTTCAACGTATGGACGCTTTTATAAACTCAGTGATACAGCTACTTATCGACTGGGGTATTCCTGGTTTGTTTCTTTCTGCCTTACTGGCAGGAAGCATTGTCCCGTTCAGTTCCGAACTGGTGTTGGTAGCATTAGTAGAAGTAGGGTTAAACCCGGTCGCCTGTGTGCTCGCTGCTGCATTGGGAAATACTTTGGGTGGTATGACCTGCTATTATATGGGACATCTCGGCAAGGTAGACTGGATAGAGAAATACTTTAAAGTAAAAAAGGAGAAAGTAGACCGTATGGAGGCATTTCTGCAAGGCAAAGGGGCACTTATGGCATTTTTTGCTTTCCTTCCGTTTGTAGGGGAGGTGATTGCCATTGCACTGGGGTTCATGCGCAGCAATGTATGGCTTACGACGATTTCTATGTTTGCCGGTAAACTGATACGCTATATTCTCATGTTGCTTGCATTGAAAGGCATTATCAATTTCGTTTTATAATCATGAAACGGGTTATCGAACAAACAGCCGACGGGAGTGCTACTCTTTTCGTTCCGGAATTGAACGAGCACTATCATTCCGTGAAAGGTGCACGTACAGAATCCCAACATATCTTTATTGATATGGGCCTGAGTGCCTCTGAAGTGACCGAACCGCATATCCTCGAAATAGGTTTCGGAACAGGTTTGAATGCTCTGCTGACACTCGAAACTGCAGAAGCGACTCAAAGAAAAGTACATTACACCGGAATTGAGCTCTATCCCCTCTCCTGGGAAATGATAGAACCACTGGGCTATAGTGACAATCCGTTATTCAAAACGCTACATATTATTCCCTGGGAAGAGGATGCAATAATAACCCCCTATTTTACGTTAAGAAAAGTACAAGCTGACTTTACAACGTTTACTACGGATTGCTCGTTTGACATTATTTACTTCGATGCTTTTGCTCCCGAAAAGCAACCGGAGATGTGGTCACAAGAACTATTCGACCGGCTACACGTTAGATTAAGCGAGAAAGGCATACTCACCACCTACTGTGCCAAAGGAGTAGTACGCCGGATGCTCCAGACAGCAGGATTTACAGTAGAACGTCTCCCCGGCCCTCCGGGAGGAAAACGGGAAATACTGAGAGCAAGAAAATAAAACTGCCGGAGGGAAAATATACTAAACCCAAAGAACATATGAAACATATACCTCTTCTTCTGATAATCGTTCTTCTGGCTTCCTGCAACATGGGTAAGTCCGGGAAGAATCAAGATAATGGGAAACCCGTCATCACCGTCACCATAGAGCCTCAACGCTATTTTACCGAGGCTATTGCCGGAGATAAATTCGATATTATCAGTATCGTACCCAAAGGCAGTAGTCCTGAAACCTACGATCCTACCCCCCAGCAACTCGTTTCGCTGGGAGACAGTAAAGCATATCTACGTATCGGTTATATCGGTTTTGAACAAGTATGGATGGACCGCCTGATAAACAATACTCCGCATATACAGATCTTCGATACTTCCAAAGATATTGATCTTATCCTCGGAGAGGCACACGACCATGGCGATCACCAGCATGCCGGTGGAGTAGAACCGCACATCTGGAACTCAACCAATAATGCACTGATCATTGCCCGTAACACCTACAAGGCTCTCTGCCAGCTTGACAAAGAGAATGAGGCTTATTATCTGAACCGCTATGACAGCCTTTGCCAACGCATTATGCACACCGATAGCATCATCAGGAAAACCCTGCAACAGCCTGGTACAGCCCAAAGTTTTATGATTTACCATCCGGCTCTCTCCTATTTTGCCCGTGACTACGGTTTGCAACAGATTAGCATTGAAGAAGGCGGAAAAGAACCTTCACCTGCTCATTTGAAGGATCTGGTAGACCTTTGTCGCCAGGAAGATGTCCGTATCATTTTCATACAACCGGAATTTGACCGCCGCAATGCAGAAATTATTGCCAGGGAAACCGGTACTGACATCGTCCCTATCAACCCGCTGAGTTATGACTGGGAAACCGAAATGCAGGCTGTTGCTCAGGCACTAACGGATCATAACAAGAAATAAGATTCTCCCAATATGGCACAACCGATTATAGAAGTTCGTGGACTCTCCGCCGGATATGATGGTCGTACAGTATTGCACGACGTTAATCTCACTGTATATGAACGTGACTTCTTAGGAATTATCGGACCGAATGGAGGTGGAAAGACAACCCTTATCAGATGTATTTTGGGATTGCTGAAACCTACAGCCGGAAAAATCACTTATTATGGAGCAGATCACTCACAACTCCCGGCACTCAACTCCCAGTTTTTTATGGGTTATTTGCCTCAATACAACACAATAGACCGCAAATTTCCCATCTCTGTAGAAGAAGTAATACTCTCCGGACTGAGTTCTAAAAAATCGCTTATCAGCAAGTTTACAACCCGGCAGCACGAAAAAGTTCATGCTGTCATCGCCCGTATGGGACTGGAAGGTCTGGAGAAACGTGCCATCGGACAACTCAGTGGCGGACAATTGCAACGTGCCCTGTTAGGACGTGCCATTGTCAGCGATCCATCCGTTCTCATTCTCGACGAACCAAGTACTTATATCGACAAACGTTTTGAAGCCCGTCTTTATGAGCTTCTGGCAGAGATAAACAAGGAATGCTCCATTATCCTTGTCAGCCATGACATTGGTACGGTATTACAGCAGGTAAAGTCTATCGCCTGCGTCAACGAAACGCTGGATTATCATCCAGACACAGGTGTCACAACAGAGTGGCTGGAACGTAATTTCAATTGCCCTATCGAATTATTGGGTCACGGAACGTTGCCTCATCGCATATTGGGGGAACATCACCATCATCATGATTAAAAAAAGCCCGAAGAACCCTGCTCACATTCGTTCATTAGCATGTAGAAGAAGCTAAATAGCTTTGTGTTTTCTATAGGCACACGGATGAAACTGGTAAAACGGATGATGACAGATCAGATTTTCTTACTTCTTGATTACCAATAAATAAAATAAAAAGATCCGTTATCATCTGTCCGATCTGTTTTATCTCGTATGCCATAAAAGTAGAATACAGTTTGATTCAAATCAGATCAGTAACGAAGATTATGGCTCTATCTTTTCGGTGACGAAAGTGCCCATAGACGGCATCGTTACCCTTGTCCGGTATTGTACTTTGTCTTTCTCAGAAAGGAACATTCTTTTCCTCGGTGTGCAGCATTGTTTTACATGTACATGTTTCACTGCGTTACATGTACATGTAAAACAGCGTTACACACCGAAGCTTCATACGTTACTCTACGAGAGGGGGGGGTATCGATTACCGTACGCTCCACCGGAGTAAATAAAAACACAGCAGCCACCGGATTTTATAATCAGACATCTGCTAATCTTGTAATACACTCCGTATTCATTCAGCCCCCTGTCAGCTCAACGGTAAAAGCCATCTCCCTCCAAGGTTATACACTCTTTAGCACAAAGACAGCCGAGGCAGTTACCCACATAAACCATCTGCCCGAGGGTCCTTGCATCATACTGGTTGACCATACTGCATACAAAGTTTACGTTCACAAATAAAACTTTGTACAGAAATACGACACAAAGAAGATATAAATATAAAATTATTCATACCTTTGTCCACGTTACATGATTCCTTCATGTAACGATTTGTATTCATAAACAAACAATTAACAGAAACGTTATGCTAAATTACTGCTAATAAGACAGATGTATATTATAATTGAATAAAGATATCCTATTTCAACTTTTCGTACCACGTCACATACATTACATATTCAGTTACTTATATCTCCAGTTCCAATAGATCAGTTAGTATACAGTTCCACGTTTCCTTAAATATTTAAACTTGTTGTAGGAGCGGCAACAGGCAGAAAATGAAAAAAAACAATGAAAAAGATCACATTCCTCTTGTTGGTATTTGCAGTTTTTACAACTGGATTTGCACAGAACAAAGTATTAAACAAGGCTTTGAAGAAAGAGTACAAATCGAAGATGAAAGAGTATAAGAATGAAGGCTGGAAGATAACGGCCTCTTCCCGAAGTCTGGACGTAGCTCTTTTGCTACATTATGAAAAACTAACGGATGCCAACAGCCATGAACTGGTAGGAGCAGTCTCCAATTGCCGTTCTATCAACGTGTGCCGGCAGGCTGCACTGAACAATGCAGCAGCTTATTATGCATCTTTAGCAGGTTCACACTTGAAGGGCCGGGTTGTTACCGACCTGGCAACAGACCAATCCGGCACAGACAGCAGTGCGGAATTCGACAAAATGTATGCCGCTTATGAGCGCCTGGTAGAAAAAGAAATAAAAGGAGAAATACAAGAAAGCTACACCATTTCACGCACAGGCAAAGATGGGCAGAAAGAGTTGCAAACCTATTATATTGTGAATGAAGATGCCGCCACTAAAGCACGTGTGCGCGCCTGGGAAAATGCAAAAAAAGAATCGGAAGCTGCCCAGAAGTATGCTACCGAAGTTTCAGACTTTATTAACGAAGGATTTCCCGTGGAATAATCTTTGCATAGTCTTAAATCAATGAATCGCAAACAAACTCTCATAATTCTATTTTGGGCTATATCCATCCCAATGGTTATGGCCCAGAACATAGAACAAATAAAAGCCGATAGAGAGCACTTTCTCTATGGAGAAGGATGGGGAGAAACACTGAAACTGGCTGATAATGCTGCACTGTCAGAGCTGACAAGCAAAATATCGGTCAATGTTCAAAGTGACTTCTCTACTGTAGAGCATGAAGGTACACAAGGAACCTCCTTCATTTCAGAAACAGACTATCATTCAGTGATCAACACCTATTCTCAATCTACATTGACCAACACAGAGCGCATTGTGCTCAAAAACGAGCCCGATGCACACGTCTTCCGCTATATTCGCAAAAGTGAAATTAACCGTATCTTTGAAGGCAGAAAAAATAAAATCATAGAACTGGCAGGTATTGCCGAGGCTGCCGACGAAAAGAATCAAGTGGATGATGCATTGCGTTACTATTATTGGAGCTACGTATTATTGAAAAGTATGCGCTATCCCAACGAAGTAAAATATGTGGATGCAGATTCGGACGAACAATTGTTGGCTACCTGGCTACCCTACCGCATCAATCAGATTCTGGGAGCGCTTTCGGTAGAATACAGAAAGCGGAATGATTCAGACCAGAATGTGGCCGAACTTTATTTTTCATATAAAGGGCAACCGGTACGGAGCGTAGAGTACACCTTCTTTGACGGAATAGACTGGAGCAATGTCTATAGTGCCCGGGACGGTGTGGGGATCATAGAACTCCGTCCACAATCGCCGGATAATATTCAGGTGAAGTTTGAGTACGAGTGCTACGGAGAAGCTTTGATAGACAGCGAAATCGGTGAAGTGCTGAAAGCTGTGAAAGGAGAAGTATTTCGCAAAGCCTATGCTTCTGTCAATATGGGTAACCACCAGATGACACCGAATGCACAGGAAGAACCGAATCATTCACAACACATGACTAAAAAAGAGACACATGCAAGTGCTACTCTGAGCATGGACAATAGTAGTACCGGAATCTACAGAGATATTGTAAGCAAAGTCAGTAAAGCGATTCTTGCCAAAAGCTATGCCACCGTAAAAGATTATTTTACAGCAGAAGGCTACGGAATCTTTGAAAAGCTGATAAAGTATGGACAAGCCAGATTAGTAGGAACTCCGCAATTAGCCTACTTCCCTACAGATAAAGAAGTATATTGCCGCAATCTGATGATGAGCTTTTCCTTTGCTAATAATGCCCGAAAATTCGTAGAGAACGTCACGTTTACTTTCAATCCGCAGCACAAAATCACCAATATCACCTTCGGGCTGGACAAGCAGGCTACGGATGACATTTTAAGAAAAGACTCCTGGGACAATGCATCAAAGATGGTGCTTATTAACTTTCTGGAAAACTATAAAACGGCTTATGCTTTAAAACGATGGGACTATATTAATAGCATCTTCAGCGACGATGCACTTATTATTACCGGACGCGTAATGAAACGCGCCGCTCTGGGCAAAGAAGAGATGATGGGCAATAATAAATATGTAGAGTTCACCCGGCAGAACAAGACGAACTACATGAAGCGTCTGAAACAGACCTTTCAGCGGAATGAGTTTATCAACCTTCGCTTTGCCGATAATGAGCTGACAAAAATGGGGAAAAGCGGTGAATTATATGGCATTCAGATTAAGCAAGACTATTTCTCCACATACTATGGTGACACCGGATACCTCTTCCTGATGGTTGATTTGAACAAGCCCGAAGAGCCGATCATCCATGTGAGAACCTGGCAACCGGAACGCGATCCAGACTTTGGAGTAATAGGCCCGGGACATTTTTAACCCGAATAAGAAAATGAAAAGAAACACACTAACATTTGCTATTCTATTGGCAGCATGCACTCCAATGCCCCATGCACAAGAGAGCCAACAAAAATACGGTCAGTTCCGTAGCCAGATGATGAACGAATATCAAGACTTCAGACATTCTATTTTGTCGGACTACGACCAGTTTCTTGAAGGCACATGGAAAGAATACAAGAGATTTGCCGGCCAAAAAGCAGATCCAACCCCTAAGCCGTCAACAATACCTGCGGCTACGGATGAAACAACAATCACTCCGGAAGGAAAAGAAATCAGAGTAGATGCTCCCGAAGTGTATTCACCAGCAAAGCCCGTTGTAAAGCCAGCCCCTATCTTACCTTCTATCCCTCCTCCCACTTTGGCAGAAAAGCAAGTGACAGTTAACTTTTATGGATTACAGCTCACTTTACCGGATAAAAAGACGGTACCCTCTATTCCACTCACAGGAAATAAAGAGATAGCAGGCTTCTGGCGCCAATTAAAAGAGAACAGAATGGATCAGGTGGCACATTCCATGCTTCTTTACAAACAGCAAAACAGATGGAACGACTATATGTACTATCTACTTGTGAAAGAATACACTTCAACCACAATACCCGACAATGAGTCTGCACGTTTTGTGCAGATGCTCTTTCTGATGGTATACAGCGGTTTTGATGCCCGTATGGGAACTTGTGATGGGATACCCGTACTATTGTTGCCTTTTTCGGAGCAGATATACGCACGTACCTTCATTCGTGAAAGAGGGATGAACTACTATCTGTTCTCAGAACATAAAGTTTCCTACACAAGCAGCATATCTTCGTATGAGTTGCCAGACGACGACAATGACCTGAAACCTCTCAGCACCTTTCTCCCCAATGACATCCGGTTACCGATGGATGCGAAAAACTTTGCGTGGAGTGACGGCCGGCTTTCTATTACAGGAACAGTAAATCGCAACCTGATAAAGCTGTTGGACGAATTGCCGCAAATGAACAATATTACTTATGCCATGCCAGTGCTGGATACAGCCTGTCGTCAGCAAGTGTTGACCGAACTTCGCAAGCAACTGGAAAGGAAAGGACAAAAAGAAGCATTGGAAGCTCTTTTGCATTTTGTTCAATATGCTTTTCCTTATGCCACAGACCAGGAGCAGTTTAACCGTGAAAAGCCCTTCTTTTTTGAAGAAATACTTTACTATCCTAAATGCGATTGCGAAGATCGTGCCATCTTCTTTTCCTTTTTAGTACGGCAACTCTTACGGCTGGATTGCCACTTACTGGACTATCCGGGCCATATTGCCGTTGCAGTAGCTTTAGAAAGTGGTGGTACCGGCAGTCACTACATGTATAATGGAAAAACATTTTATATAACTGACCCCACTTACATCGGAGCGGGAATTGGAATGTGTATGCCGGACTATCAGGGTGCAAAGCCCGAATTATTGATCTTAAAATGAATAGAAATATGAAAAGTGTGTTTATGACAATTCTCCTGTTATTGGCAATATTACAAGCCGGTGCGCAGGAAATTCAGGTGGAATCATTCAAGCTATTACAGAATGATCTGGATGCCAAGGTACATCATCCTAAAAATGACCAAAACGGGAAGAAAGCTGCCATCATTAAAGTAGTAACACCCGAGAAAGGATTTAGTTTTGATGTCGGTTCGTTAGGAGTAGTGGCTACCGAGCAACAAGACGGAGAAATCTGGGTATATGTGCCGTCAGGAATCCAAAAAATAACCATCAAACACCCCACATTAGGATTGCTGCGTGATTATTATTTTGACAGACGCATAGACCGTGCTACGGTGTATGAGTTAAAAATCACCACGGCAAAGGTACGTACGATAGTTGAAGAAGATGCAGGAGGACAGTATTGGGTACTGAGCGTCTTCCCAAAAGATGCCGAAGTAACAATAGACGGAGGATCACCCGAACTTTTACAAGAAGGAGTTCTGCAGAAATTACTTCAATACGGCAGACATACATACACAGTGAAAGCACCGCTTTATGAATCGACCGGCGGAGAAATCTCCATCGGACATGAAAAAGTAACTACAGATGTGAAATTGACTCCCGCATTCGGATACTTGCGCATCTCTACCGTACCAGCAGAAACTACCGATATCTATATCAATGGAAATAAGATAGGAAAGGCACCGATCCTGACCGGTCGCCTACCCAATGGCAATGTGACCGTACGTGCCGTGAGTCCGATGTTTGAGCCATTGGAACAGTTAGTTACCGTACCCACCGGTGGAGATACACTCATTTGTCCCATCGTACTCTCTGCCAATTTTGCAGAAGTTGAGATAGCTGCTGCTGCGCAAGATGTAGCTATTTATGTCAATGACGAGAATAGGGCGACTGGTAACTGGAAAGGCAGACTGATAGAAGGATTGTATAAAGTTGAAGGTCGCAAGCCCGGATATCGTACTGCTTTTCGTAGTGTTAACGTGCGGAAAGGGAAGCCGCAGACCATTCATCTGGAAGCGTTGACACCTATCTATGGAAAAATAGATGTAAATGTAGGCAGTCTGGCAAATGTAACCGTAGCCATTGACGGAAAAAAATGGGGCACTGCCCCTAACATTTTCTCGGATGTACTGGTCGGAAAACATACTTTGCAGCTAAGCAAAGACGGATACAAGCCTTACCAAGAGGAAATTGTCGTAGAAGAGGGACGCCTGCATAAGATACAAGCCGAATTGGAAAAAGAGTTGTGGGGGCATTTGCTGATTACTACCTCTTCTTCGGAGGCTACCATCATTGTAGATGACGACAGATGTCTCAATACATTTGACAAAAAGGTGAAAGCGGGCGAACATCTTGTAAAGATAGCATATGATTCTTATGAAAAAACAGAGGTGATCACCGTTATAGCTGGTAAAAAGAATGAATTCAACTATCCGTTAGAAGGGAAACTGCTGATTACCTCTTCACCCTCCAGAGCCTCTGTATTTATCAATTCTTCCTATATTGGAACAACACCCGTGTCAGCAGACGTATTTGGTACAAAAGAGATACTGATCTCCAAAGGAGACAAGTATTACCGCCACTCGGAAAAAGTATATGTACCTCCTACGGAAACTGTACGCAAACATTATAAATTAACTAAACGCCCCAAAGACCTGTATTCGTTCTGGATGTACGACGCCTCTCTCTCGGCTCCTTATGGCGGCATGTTTGGCATGTGCCGCGTTTTCGGATGGTATGGTAAATGCCAGGTAGGAGAAAAAGCCGATGTTGACTGGAACCTTCAGTTATCGGATGTAAAGTATGAAACGATAGAAAAAGGAACCCGTCATCGTATGTCTGTCACTACCGGACCGATGGTGCGTCTGGCTAAATGGCTCTATCTTTATGCAGGAGCCGGATATGGCGATTATGGGCGCATTTACTCAGCAGACCACAGTTCATTTACTTATACCTCTTATCGAATCAGTTTCTGTCCCTTACGTTGCAAGGGGTTGGAAGCAGAAGCCGGAGCGATTTTTAAATGGAAAGCACTTTTATTGTCAGGTGGTTATTCTACCATTTTCAGTTCAGTGCCGGCAGGTGAGAAACGCTTTGGGGATGTACATATTGGGATCGGTTTTACTATAAATCATAGCAAATAAAATGAAAAGAATAGCATTAGTAATCGGAATACTTTCCGTAGTTTTATTAGGGGGCTGTTATCCCGGTGAGAACTTCGGATTTAAAGCGAACGTACAGATATCCTATAGCGAAGGAGGATTGTATTGTGCTAATATTAAAGGAAACTATGAGATACTGGAAGGTTCGCCTCAGGTAACAGAAGTGGGGGTGTGCTGGAAAAGTTACGATGAAGAAGAGGAGATGTTGACCAGAGAAAAGAGAAATAAAGTAGCAGAAACGACAAAGAATTCTTTTGAAATTCATCTGGACAATTTGCAGGACAACAAAACTTACTATGTACGTCCCTATATAGTGGCCGACGGTTTTTGCGTATATGGTGAAAAAACAGAGTTCTCCACTCCCGCCGCAGAGATTTTTCTGCCCGTCCTGGGTAATATAGAATCTTCGGAAAAGAATTTAGACAAGCTTCTGGTATCTGCTTCGGTTGAGATAAAAGCACCGGAATATCCAATTATAGAATCCGGCTTTTATTATTCTAACAACTATTCAGACGTGGCGAATAGAAAGGCACCAACTATATCGGCAAAAGTGAAGGGCGGCAAATTAACAGCTGAAATCACAAATCTCATACATTCTACTACTTACTATATTTGTGCATATGCCAAGAGCAAAGCCGGAGTTTGTTATGGGAAAATAGCTACATTAAGTACTTCTGGTGACGAATATGCCCCTGTGCTGAGTGGGATAACCGTAACAAAAAAAGGACCTACTTATATAAAAGCGTCTTGTCACGTGACAGTGCCGGGAAAAGGAGATGAGATTAATGAAGCCTATTTTAACTATCGAAAATCATCCTCATCTACTACTACACGCATAAAAGCCTCCATAAAAGACGATAAAATGGAGGCCGAAATTACCAGTCTGCAAGCTTCGACCTATTATATTGTCAAAGCATATGCAAAAAACAGTTATGGGGAAGCTACTTCAAGCGATTTAAGTGTCAGCACCTCTTCTACCTCTGAGAGCCAGCCTACCGCAACCATTCCTGTGGTATCCGATATTACTCCGCAAGGTGCACATCTGTCGGCAACAATAAAGCTTGTAGATGAGGCCTATATAGTAAAAGAGAGCGGATTTCAGTATTCAACATCCAGCTACATGGGTTATGATGCCACTTCTGTAAAAGGAATACTTGACCAAGGGCATCTGACACTTGATTTGACAGGACTTCAGAAGACTACTAAATATTATGTCCGCGCCTATGTTACTACAGAATTAGGCACTGTGTATGGTAATACGGAATCATTCACCACTACAAATTATATTCCCGAATTCTCAGAGTTAACATTCAGCAATCTCACAAATAGTACCGTCGATCTGGGCACTGAGGTGATACCTTATGATGCCACACATCCTGTCACAGAAGCAGGATTTCAGTATTCGACCAGTTCACTAGGAAGTTATGATACGAAGCATCCAGGCATATTGAATGGAAAATCATTAACGCTTCACTTAGAGAAGCTTGCAGATAAGAGAAGCTATTATATACGCGCCTATGCCCTGTGTGAGGGAGTTTATTATTATGGAGAAACCCAGATAGTGACCACCAAATCGATATCCGATTATGCACCTACTGCCTCTGCAGTTACAACATCCGACTTATTAATGAGTTCTGTTAAATTTTCGGCTACAGTAAAAGAAGTATCAGCTACTTATCCGATTCTGAGTGCCGGTTTCCAATACTATCAGTCTTCCAATCCATCTTCTGTTTCGTATGGGACCCAAAAGGAAGGAGTTATCTCTGGCAATACAGTAACTTTTACAGCTACAGGATTACAGGAGGGGAGCATTTATCAGGTTCGTGCATATATAGTATGCTCATCCGGTACTTATTATGGAGACACGAAAAGCTTTACTACATTAAGCCGTACAGATTTGCCTTCCGTAGTATGTCATGACATCACAAATATGACAACAAACTCTTTCTATATATCAGCTACTACTACTTTGAATAATAATGCTTATCCTGTGACGGAGGCTGGATTCCTGTATGTGAAAACAAATTCTACTATCAAGCTGACAATGGATACCAATGGGGCGATCCGTAAGAAAATCAGTCCTTCCGGAAAGAATATTAGTACAACTATTCTGGGATTAGAAGCGAATTCTTCTTATTTGGTTAGAGCGTATGTAATGTCTGGAAGCTATGTGATTTATAGCGACTTAACAATTAGAGTTTATACGGATTTAAGTAAATGTACGCCTGTTCTAGGAACTTTTACACTAACCAAAACGAATGGTGAAGTGACAGCTTCCTGCTCGGTGGATTCATCCGGAGGATTTACAGTCACTGAATATGGATTTGTATATAGCAGTACTCTTTCTAATCCTATTTTAGAGAGTAATGAGGGAATAATGAATCTGACTAACACTGGAAAATTTGCAGAGAAGCTTGCACTACCTAAGCCAGATACAGGTTCTAAATATTATTATGTGCGTGCGTATGCAAAAAATGCTCAGGGGATTACCTATACAAGCAACAAGTCAGTTTCTATAGCCTGGAATGATTGATAAATAGCGATAAATCATGCTTTCTTCATCTGAATGAAGAAATGGCCTGCACCCAGATGGAATAGACATCACTTCTATCTGGGTGTATCATTTTATAAAAGATAAAATAGCACAAGAAAGTGTTCGCAAATTTGCAAACAATTTAAAAAAGTACTATCTTTGTAATAACAAACAAGCTAATATGGTCGTTACATTTGAAAAAGAATATTTGCGTGACTTGTACGAAAAGGGTATATCCCCTGATAAAAAGCATCGGTTTCAACCCGAAATTATCAAAAACTACATACGTCGCATTAAAACGCTTGAAGAAGCTGATGAAATAGAAGACCTATTCAGTATCAATTCATTGAATTACGAAATCCTCACAGGTGACAAGCAAGGAATCTCGTCAATAAGAGTGAACAATCAATATAGAATTGAGTTTACTGTAACACATCAAGAGAGTGAGCCTGTTATAACAGTGTGTAACATATTAGAGTTGTCAAACCATTATAAATAAGTTCATTATGATTACAATAAAGGGAGTTTCCCCCCAAATGATAGCCAACAACCTCACACCATGTATGGCTACACATCCGGGGGATATATTGAAAGAAGAAATTGAATATCGTGGTATTTCACAACGAAAATTTGCTGCGCAAATCGGTATGTCTTATTCCGTATTAAATGAAGTTCTGAATGCCAAACGTGCTATTACAACTGAGTATGCATTGCTATTTGAAGCAGCCTTAGGCATCAATGCAAAGTTGCTCGTCAACATGCAAACTGACTATAATATGCAAATAGCGAAGCAAAATGCAAGTTTCATGGACAAACTAAATAATATCCGTAAAATAGCAGCACTATTATAAACCCGACCGCAGGCAGAACTTTGCATAAAACAGTCCTACAGGAGGCAGGAGACTACTTCACCTCCTGTCCCCTTCCTAAAATCTTATAATAATTATTACTTTTACTTCTATTGTACACGTAAATCATTATCTTTGCGCCCACTTAACATGTTAATGAATAAACATCTATCGTCTTAATGAAACAGTACAAAACCGTAAACAACCTAATCGGTTGGCTTACTTTCATTATTGCTGCCACGGTCTATTGCATGACAATAGAGCCGACAGCCAGTTTCTGGGATTGTCCCGAGTTCATTACTACCGGCTATAAACTGGAAGTCGGCCACCCGCCCGGCGCCCCTTTCTTCATGCTGACAGCCAATCTGTTCTCACAGTTTGCTTCAGATGCTACCACTGTAGCCAAAATGGTAAATTACATGAGTGCCCTGATGAGTGGGGCCTGTATCCTGTTCCTTTTCTGGAGCATCACCCATCTGGTACGTAAACTGATTATCAAAGACGAAAACAATATTACCACCGGTCAGTTAGTTACCATCATGGGTAGTGGCCTTGTTGGTGCATTGGTATATACATTCAGTGACACTTTCTGGTTCAGTGCCGTAGAAGGGGAGGTTTATGCCTACTCTTCCCTCTTCACAGCCGTTGTATTCTGGCTCATTCTGAAGTGGGAAGATGTAGCCGATGAACCGCATAGTGACCGTTGGATTATTCTTATTGCTTATCTGACCGGATTAAGTATCGGTGTCCACTTGCTGAACCTGCTCTGTCTGCCGGCTATCGTACTGGTATATTACTACAAAAAAGTTCCTAATGCCAACGCAAAAGGTTCTCTGTTAGCTCTCTTCGCTTCTATGGTGCTGGTAGGAATCGTGCTTTACGGTATCGTGCCAGGTGTAGTAAAAGTAGGCGGATGGTTCGAGTTGCTTTTCGTCAACAGCATGGGCTTGCCATTCAATACCGGCGTCATTGTTTATATCATCATACTTGCCGCCAGCATTATCTGGGGAGTATACGAAAGCTATACCGAAGCCAGCCGTGCACGTATGAATATCTCTTTCATGCTGACTATTGCCTTGTTAGGAATCCCGTTCTACGGACACGGAGCAAGCAGTATTATTATCGGTATCATCGTACTCGCCGCATTAGGACTCTATCTGTTTGCTAAAAACCTCAATAAGAAATACCAGATTTCGGCCCGCAGTATGAACACCGCACTGCTCTGTACAATGATGATTATGGTAGGATACTCTTCGTATGCACTTATCGTAATCCGTTCTACTGCCAATACTCCGATGGACCAGAACTCTCCGGAAGATATCTTCACGTTGGGCGAATATTTAGGACGTGAACAGTATGGTACACGCCCGTTATTCTACGGACAAGCTTACTCTTCAAAGGTAGCTCTGGAAGTGAAAGACGGATACTGCATCCCTGTAGAGGCAAACAGTACAACCAAATACATCCGCAAAGAAAAAACGTCACCGGAAGAGAAAGATTCGTATGTTGAAGTACCGGGACGTGTAGAATATCAATATGCACAGAACATGCTCTTCCCGCGTATGTATAGTAGTGCACATATTCCGCAGTACAAAGGCTGGGTAGACATCAAAGGATATGACGTGCCCTACGATGAATGTGGCAACGCAATTATGGTCAATATCCCCACACAGTGGGAAAATATCAAGTTCTTCTTCCGCTACCAGCTCAACTTCATGTACTGGCGTTACTTTATGTGGAACTTTGCCGGACGCCAGAACGACATCCAGGGCAGCGGCGAAATAGAACATGGTAACTGGATTACAGGTATTCCTTTCATCGACAACTGGTTGGTAGGCGATCAAAGCTTGCTTCCGCAGGAACTGAAAGACAATAAAGGGCACAATGTATTCTACTGCCTGCCCCTGTTGCTGGGTCTTATCGGACTATTCTGGCAGGCATATCGAGGCCAGAAAGGCGTACAACAATTCTGGGTAGTATTCTTCCTGTTCTTCATGACGGGTATTGCCATTGTGCTCTACCTCAACCAAACTCCCAGCCAGCCCCGCGAACGTGACTATGCTTATGCCGGTTCGTTCTACGCATTCGCTATCTGGGTCGGTATGGGTGTAGCAGGTATCATCAAACTGCTGCGCGACTATACCAAGATGCAAGAATTACCGGCTGCTATTCTTGTCTCTGTACTCTGCCTGCTGGTACCCATTCAGATGGCAGGCCAGACCTGGGATGACCACGACCGTTCAGGACGTTATGTAGCCCGTGACTTCGGACAAAACTATCTGATGTCATTGCAGGAAAGCGGCAATCCGATTATCTTCACCAATGGTGACAACGACACATTCCCGTTGTGGTACAACCAGGAGACAGAAGGCTTCCGCACAGATGCCCGCACCTGTAACCTGAGTTATCTGCAAACAGACTGGTATATTGACCAGATGAAACGCCCTGCTTATGACTCTCCGTCACTGCCAATCACCTGGGACCGTGTTGAATACGTAGAAGGAACGAACGAATACATACAGATACGCCCGGAGATTAAAAAGACAATCGACGCTCTTTACGCACAGGCAGACAGTAGCGGCAACCCGGAAGCATTGCAAAATATCCACAATGAATTCGGTGAAGATCCGTATGAACTGAAAAACATCCTTAAATACTGGATACGTTCAGACAAAGAGGGCCTGCATGTTATCCCGACAGACAGTATCGTCATCAAGATTGATAAAGAAGCGATACGCCGCAGTGGCATGAAGATTCCGGAAGCTTTGGGCGACTCTATCCCCGATCATATGAATATTCTGCTGAGAGATGACAATGGAAACCCGAAACGTGCCCTCTATAAGAGTGAACTGATGATGCTTGAGATGTTGGCAAATGCCAACTGGGAACGCCCTATGTACATGGCCATTACCGTAGGCAGAGAAAATCAGTTAGGTATGGACAAGCATTTCGTTCAGGAAGGACTCGCCTCTCGCTTCACACCGTTTGAAACCAAGAAATTGGAGGCAACCATAGACAGCGAGAAGATGTACGACAACCTGATGAATAAGTTTAAATTTGGTGGTATCGACAAGCCCGGCATCTATATCGATGAAAACGTGATGCGTATGTGCTATACACACCGCCGTGTTTTCGCGCAACTCATCGAACAGCTGATGAAGGAAGGTCAAAAAGACAAAGCCCTCGCTGCTTTGGATTATGCCGAGAAGATGATTCCTGCTTACAACGTACCTTATGACTGGCAGAATGGCGCCGTACAAATGGCGGAAGCCTACTATCAGCTGGGACAAACCGAGAAAGCAGACAAAATCATGGATGCATTGGCCAATAAGGCACTCGAATACATGACCTGGTATCTCAGTCTGGACGACTCACAATTCTTCGTATCAACCCGGGAATTCGAGTACCACATAGCCTTACTGAATGAAGAGCTGAAACTCATGGAGAAATATAAATCGAAACTGTCAGAAAACTATTCCGGCAAACTGGACGAACTGTACGGCATGTACGTCTCCCGTGTAAAAGGAACGAGATAGAAAGATGTTTATAGAGCAACCACCGTGGTTTTTCCGCATTTTATACCCGAAAGCTATCTTCCGGATGAACCCTGCCGAAAAAGCAGTTTACCTGACTTTCGATGACGGGCCTATTCCGGAAGTAACTCCCTGGGTGCTGGATCTGCTGGATAAGTATGAGATCAAAGCCACTTTCTTTATGGTAGGTGACAATGTACGGAAGTATCCGGATATTTTCCGGATGGTGATTGAGCACGGGCACCGTATCGGTAACCACACCTTCAATCACATCCGTGGATTCGAGTATTCCGCAAATGATTATCTGGAAAATACGGATCGTGCGAATCAAGAGATGAAGACCGATCTTTTCCGCCCGCCACACGGACACATGGGATTCAAGCAATATCACGCGCTGAAACAGTACTACAGCATTATCATGTGGGATCTGGTAACACGTGACTATAGTAAGAAAATGCGTCCCGAACAGGTGTTGGCAAACGTAAAACGCTATGTACGGAATGGTTCTATCATCACGTTTCACGATTCGCTGAAATCCTGGAATAACGGAAACCTTCAGTACGCTTTGCCGCGTGCCATCGAGTTTATGAAAGAACAAGGCTACGAATTCAAGATGCTTCCACACTTCCCGCATGGAGAGGTTCGGCAAGCGGACAGGTAACGAAAAATAAAAAGACAGGATGGGAGAAATTATTCTTTCTGCTAAACAAATAAAAGCCGAAGCTCTGCGCCTCGGCTTTTCTGCTTGTGGAGTGGCACCGGCAGAAGCGGTAAATGAAACCGTCTCCAATGCCTTTTGCCACTGGCATTCGCACGGCATGCAAGCAGGAATGAATTACATGGGCAACCACCTCGAAAAGCGCCTCGATCCCCGTTTACTGGTAGAAGGAACACGCAGCATTGTATCCGTAGCCCTCAACTATTACCCTGCCCGATTCTTACGAGAAGATCAGTATCAGTTTGCCTGGTATGCATACGGCAAAGATTACCACGATATCATGAAAGCCCGGCTGACCGCCTTACAGGAATATATCTCCGCACACTCTCCCCTACCCTTACAAAGCCGTATATTCTGTGATACAGCCCCCGTATTAGAGCGTTACTGGGCATGGCGTGCCGGATTGGGTTGGATAGGTAAAAATACCCAGCTTATTATTCCGCATGCCGGTTCCTGCTTCTTTTTAGGAGAAATATTTCTCAGTGCAGAAGCAGACGAATACGACCAACCGTTAAAAAGCCGCTGCGGAAACTGTACCCGATGTCTTGATGCCTGTCCGACAAAAGCACTGGAAGCCCCTTTTTTGCTCAATTCAGGCCGTTGTCTGTCTTATCTTACCATTGAGCACCGGGAAGCTATTCCGCCCGCAGAAGGCAAAAAAACGAGCAATAAGATATATGGCTGCGACGAATGCCAGAAAGCCTGTCCCTGGAACAGATTTTCCACTCCCTGCCAGACACCGGAATTGCAACCCACTGATGCCTTCATGCAGATGGAAAAAGAGAACTGGCATGCACTGACAGAAGAACAATACAGAGTAATCTTTAAAGGAAGTGCGGTAAAAAGAGCCAAGTACACAGGCTTGATGAGAAACATACATCAAGTAGAGAGTAACAACAAAGACGAAGTACAAACATTGCCAGACGTGTAAACATAAACATGAGACGGGATTAACAGTATCTGAGAAAATGTAAACATAGAATGCCAAACAGAAGCCGTACTTTTAGGATCTACTTTAATCCTAAAAACAACGCATCATGAAGACAATGACTTATCTTGGATTCTTATCGGTTCCCCTATGCTTCTGCCAGCACCTACAGGCACAAAACAACTCCCGGCAAACAAATTCCCCCAATATTGTTTTCATCCTTGCAGATGATATGGGTTATGGCGATGTCTCGGCATTCAATGAACATTCCGGCATTACTACCCGGAACCTGGATGAAATGGCCGATAACGGAGTCTCTTTTACCGATGCTCACTCCTGCTCGTCCGTTAGTACGCCTACCCGCTATGGGATTATCACCGGAAGATATAACTGGCGTTCGAGCCTTAAAAGCGGTGTATTATATGGGTACTCACGCCCCATTATCCCTACCACACGAAACACAATAGCTTCTATGCTAAAACAAAGCGGATATACCACAGCCTGCATCGGCAAGTGGCACCTGGGGTGGAACTGGGGTACGAAAGCCGGACACGAAAAACCAAATGCCAATGCACTGGCAGAGGAAGATGTGGATTATAGTAAACCCATCACTAACGGCCCTGCCGATTTAGGATTTGATTATTTTTACGGCTTCTGTGGTTCATTAGACATGGCTCCTTATGTCTATGTAGAAAATAGCCAGCCTACTACCACTCAGATACAAACCATCGCCAAGTCGGGAGGATCTGCCATGTGGCGGGCAGGTGCCATAGGTTCCGACTTCTCACATCAGGAGTGCTTGCCCAACCTTACCCGCCGGGCCGTAGACTATGTAAATCAACACGCCCAAAACAAGCAGCCGTTCTTTCTGTATCTGCCTCTTCCTGCACCACACACCCCTATCCTTCCGGACGAAAGATTTAAAGGGAAAACCGGGTTAGGAGATTATGGAGACTTTGTGCTAATGGTAGATGATGTGGTAGGGCAGATCCGGAAAGCGCTCAAAGACAATAATATCTCAGAAAATACCATCCTAATATTTACCACAGACAATGGTTGCTCACCGGCCGGAGGTATTGACAAGATGGCACAGAAAGGACATCGCGCCAATTACATATGGAGAGGTATGAAAGCCGATCTTTTCGACGGAGGACACCGTGTCCCTACCATCGTAGAATGGCCCAAAAGAGCCGGAAAAGGCAAATGCAACCAAACGGTCTGCCTAAACGACTTTTATGCAACGTTCGCAGCACTGAACCAATATCAGATAAAAGAGAATGAGGCAGAAGATAGTTACAACATTTTGCCATTGATCGAGAATCCCGGTTATCCCCAAACAATCCGGGAAGCCGTTGTACACCATTCCATCCGTGGTGAGTTTGCTATACGCAAAGGCGAATGGAAACTACTTTGTTCACCCAGTTCAGGAGGTTGGAGTTACCCGAAACCAAATGTAGACAAAGAAGTCATTGCTACACTGCCTCCTATTCAACTCTACAATATGAAACAAGATCCGGGAGAGAAAAACAATGTATATCAGGAACATCCGGAGGTAGTACAAGAATTAAAACAGCTGTTACAGAAGTATATACAAGACGGAAGAAGTACCCCGGGAACAGTTCAGAAAAACGATGCGACCAACAAATGGGAACAGATAAAAGGCATTATGCAGGATGATTAAAGAGAGGGGAGAAGGGAGAATGGAGAGGGGAGAAGGAGCTGCGCTATTACGCTGCATAGTACTTCTCCCTTCTCCATTCTCCCCTCTCCCTTCTCTTAACTCCCTTTAATTACTGCACTGTTACAGTCAGCGGAGCACGCAATTTCTGTGCAAATGCAGCTACGTATTCATTCCATGCATCGGCAGTCTTGATATCAGCTTTATCCCATGCAGAACCCCAATAATAAGTATATTCAGAGCCCGGTTCATAGTCACTGATAGCCAGTACATGACCATCTGCACCACCACGCAATTCTTTCTTCTCTTTTTCAGGGAAAAGAACCACTTTGGCGTCTTTCACTGTAGCAGGGAAAGCAGCACCCACAAAAATCTTTCCGTTATTATTGTTCACATTATCCGTCGGATCTACATAAGTAATATAACCGTTGGCAGCATCTGTCACAACGGCACCGTCCGGTTCGTGAAGAACAATACCGGTAGCAACAGGCATTGTTTCTTTCAGATTACTGTAAGCAACAACAGTCTTGTTCATATGTGAACCAGCATCCAAAGAGATCAGACGAGTCTCTATAACGTCAGAATTATCCTTTACTGTCAGCGGATTGTACACCAGTTTCACAGTGAAACGCAACGGACCATTGTCAAGTATTTCCTGTGTTGCATAGCAATACGGATAGATAATCGAATCACCCGACATCAAAGCAGCCGTACCTCCTCCGAGCGTAGGACCTACTTTATAGCAATCCAGACCGTTACCATGATCTACATGATAAGATACAGAACGATAAAGCTCACTTGCTGCTTTAGGATCTGTCTTTTTCAATTCAGCAATTTTAGCTTTGGTTTCCGGATTCAACTCACTTGCATAACGAGCCTCTACCACCGGCTCTGTTGTATTGTATTTAGTCCAAATATCATAACCGAAAGCACGCTCACCAGTTGCCTGCAAAGCAGGGCCGTAAGTACGGAAAGCAACCAGATCATTTTCCCATGCCACGTCATCTACACGTTCAGGATAGTAACGTCCGCAAGCCTTTGTATCAAATACGGCAGGAGTACCGGCCTGAATAGTATAAGCCGCTGTTCCGTTAGCTTTTACAGTAGCCGGGAAAATTACTTTCTCATCATAAGTAATCTGATAGGGCACTTGCTGGCCATCAGCATCAAGCACAACAATCTGAGCAGTGTCAGCCAATTGCAGTTTAGAAGAGACATCACCCATGGATACCTCTACCATTTCACCGGCACGTTCCATAGCGGTGGGATTTGTTACTGTAACAGTAACTGTCTTGCTCTCAGTACAAGCAAAGCTTACAAGAGCAATTGCAATAAAGAAAAATAACTTTTTCATCTTTTTGTCGTTAGTTTGATAATAAAACCCGAAAGGGCGGAGTATTCCTCCGCCCTACAGCATAACTGTATTTTATCTCTTATTTCGGTTGTTTTCCGATATATGCCAAGATACCACCGTCAACGTATAATACGTGTCCGTTTACAAAGTCAGAAGCATCTGAAGCCAGGAACACTGCAGGTCCTGCCAGGTCTTCCGGAGTTCCCCAACGGGCAGCCGGAGTCTTAGCAATGATAAATGAATCAAATGGGTGACGTGAACCATCCGGTTGGATTTCACGCAACGGAGCTGTCTGCGGAGTAGCAATATAACCCGGGCCGATACCATTACACTGGATGTTGAATTCACCATATTCAGAAGCAATGTTCTTAGTAAGCATCTTCAAACCGCCCTTAGCAGCAGCATAAGCAGATACTGTTTCACGACCCAGTTCACTCATCATAGAACAGATATTGATGATCTTACCGTGACCTTTTTTAATCATAGAAGGGATAACAGCCTTAGACACAATAAACGGAGCATTCAAGTCTACATCAATTACCTGACGGAATTCAGCTGCCGACATTTCGTGCATCGGGATACGCTTAATGATACCTGCATTGTTAACCAGAATATCGATAACGCCTACTTCTTTCTCAATCTGAGCAACCATAGCGTTCACCTGTTCTTCATTGGTTACATCGCATACATAACCTTTAGCTTCAATACCTTCAGCCTTGTAAGCAGCAATACCTTTGTCTACCAGTTCTTGTTTGATATCGTTGAACACGATTTTTGCACCTGCCTGAGCAAAAGCAGTAGCCAAAGCAAAACCGATTCCGTAAGATGCACCAGTAACAAGTGCAACTTTACCTTCTAATGAAAAGTTTACCATTATAATAATTTATTAATGTGCCAATGTACAGAGTGCCAATGAAAGCACTTATTCACACATGTGGCACGAAGGTTATTAATTAATTGTTCTTATTAAGTCGTTTCTTAAATTGACACAGGGCATATCAGCACATGCCTCATTATTTAAGATCTGTAATCAGTGAGAAATCCTGATCTCCGTAATCCAGATTTTCACCCCCCATACCCCAGATGAAAGTATAGTTATGAGTAGCAGCAGCCGAGTGAATAGACCATTCAGGAGATAATACAGCCTGATCGCCTTTCATCCATACATGGCGTGTCTCATCTACTTCACCCATAAAGTGACATACAGCATGTTCTTCGGGCACTTCGAAGTAGAAATAAGCTTCCATACGACGGCTGTGAACATGTGCCGGCATTGTATTCCAAACACTTCCCGGAGCCAATTCCGTCATACCCATCTGCAACTGGCAAGTAGGTAATACCTGATTTACCAGCATCTTGTTTATATTTCTATGGTTAGATCCTTCCAGTGAACCCATTTCAGCCACCACTGCATCTTTCTTTGTCACTTTCTTATCAGGATAGTTACGGTGAGCAGTCAGCGAGTTAAAATAGAACTTAGCAGGATTCTTTTCGTCTTTACTTTCAAAGGTCACTTCACGATCTCCTGAGCCTAAGTAAAGTGCTTCTTTATAATCGAGTTCAAATACAGCATCGCCAGCTTTTACCACACCAGGACCACCGACATTGAAAATACCCATTTCACGACGAGTAAGGAAATAAGGAGCCTTCAACGGATCGATAGCTTCAAGCTTCAGCACCTCTCCTACCGGCATTGCACCACCTACTACCATACGGTCATACATGGAATACACCATATTTACTTCGTTTGCCGAAAATACTTTTTCAATCAGAAAATCACGACGGATTCTCTTGGTGTCATAGCTTTTTGCATCTTCAGGATGCGCAGCATAGCGAATTTCATAGTTCGTTTTCATACCTTATTTATTTAAATAGTTCATAATATCATACTCTCAAATGCACGTCGTTTGCGTACACGATGCAAAAATAAGAAAAGAAAACGGCAAAACCTTGCATTTTTGTTCTTATTATCTATCAATATTGTCCACAGATGTACAATAAGGCAGTTGTTTAACAATATATAATACGAATTAAAGGAGAAAGGCATTTAAAATTAGAGATAAGAGCACAAAAGGTTTCACAACATACATTAAAAAAAAGAATGCCCCGAAAGCTATTCACTTTCAGGGCGTTTATTCTTATTTTTTGTTGTCCCACCAAGATTCGAACTTAGACAAACAGAACCAAAAACTGTTGTGCTACCATTACACCATGGGACAAACTAACTGTGCTTTCTGTTAAAAAGCGGTGCAAAGATAGTGTTATACGTCTAATTCTCCAAATATTTTGCTACTTTTTTTTATTTAGCAATGATCAGATAGTAGTTCTTCTTGCCACGCTGAACAAGTAAATACTTCTCGTCAAGCAGGTCTGCAGTAGTTATAACCTGGTCAAAAGCAGCCAGTTTCTCTTTATTCAAAGAAACTCCCCCACCCTGCACCAGCTTACGCATTTCACCTTTGGATGCAAATACAGCAGCATCGTCCACAAACAAATCAACTGCCTTTACACCTTCCACCAATGCATCACGGGATACTTCAAACTGAGGAACACCCTCAAAAACCGCCAATAGCGTGTCTTCATCAAGTTTTCTCAGCGCATCAGAGGTTGCATTACCAAACAAGATGTTCGAAGCGTCTACAGCCGCATTATAATCCTCTTCAGAGTGAACCATGATTGTCACTTCTTTTGCCAGGCGTTTTTGAAGTACACGCAAGTGCGGAGCCTGCTGATGTTCTGCAATCAACGCATCAATCTCTTCTTTCGACAAAGCAGTAAATATCTTGATGTAACGTTCGGCATCCGAATCGCTCACATTCAACCAGAATTGGAAGAATTTATACGGAGAAGTATATTTTGCATCCAACCATACATTTCCCGATTCCGTCTTACCGAACTTACCACCATCGGCTTTTGTAATCAACGGACAAGTCAAGGCAAAAACCTCTCCCCCATTCGTACGGCGTATCAGCTCAGCACCAGTAGTGATATTGCCCCATTGATCCGAACCACCCATCTGAAGTTTACAACCTCTTGTCTGATTCAGATGCAGGAAGTCATATCCCTGAAGAAGCTGATAAGTAAACTCAGTAAATGACAAACCATCGCGAGCTTCGCCATTCAGACGTCTCTTCACCGAGTCTTTTGCCATCATATAATTTACAGTGATGTGTTTGCCCACCTCACGAACAAAATCAAGGAAAGTAAATTCTTTCATCCAGTCATAATTGTTGACCAGCTCAGCCCGATTCGGAACATCCGATTCAAAATCCAGAAACTTAGCCAACTGCTTCTTTATACAAGCCTGATTATGACGCAACGTCTCTTCGTTCAACAGATTACGCTCTGCCGATTTACCGGATGGATCGCCAATCATACCTGTTGCACCACCGATGAGTGCCAATGGTTTATGACCACAACGCTGAAGGTGGCGGAGCATCATTACGCCACACAAGTGACCAATATGCAGCGAATCAGCAGTCGGATCAATTCCGAGATAAGCCGTTACTTGCTCCTTAGCTAACAATTCTTCTGTGCCTGGCATCATATCCTGTAACATGCCACGCCATCTTAATTCTTCTACAAAATTCATCGAATGATATTAGTTTTTAAATATTTAGTCTGGGCAAAAGTACGACTCTTTCTTCGAAGAAACAACTCTTATTCATTAAAAAATACATTCTTAATGTTGCGCTGTACCCGCCCTGTGAGTTCTCCCACAGACATATTCAGTGTATCAGCTACTTTCTTATAAATTTCATGAATATCCGTCTCTGCATCATCTGTTTCCAGAAACAATCGGTCAAGTGGTATAGCACGTAAAGTATCTTCGTTGTATCTGGCACCGAATGAGAGATAAAATCCATGTCGGATAAGTTGCAAAGCAAGAGGCGCTTTCCCTCGAAAACCATGTAAAATCCAGGGAACAAGACCAGAACTACGACCTTTCATCAAACTGATGATTTCCGTAGATTTCACATTATGAATTAAAACAGGCTTCAGCAGACGTTCTGCAATGCCCAACTGCCGTGAGAAGATACGTTCCTGAGCCGGTAACAATTCTTTATGTACCAGTTTATCAATACCGCACTCACCAACAGCCAATACCTGGGGATGCATAGCTAACTCCTCAAATACCCCCCAATCAATCTCATCCTCCAGTTCTACATCCCAGGGATGAATGCCTATTGAATAATATCGCCCCGGTTCCGGAGAAAATTCTTCTTTGAGAAAACGAATATTCTTAATTGCAGAAAACGTACTTTCCGTCAGGTGATGGGTATGTATATCTAATAGTTCCATAAGCAATCAAGGCACAGGGTCATAGCCGGAACCACCCCATGGATGGCAACGTAGAATTCTTCTTATAGCCAGATAAAGCCCTTTGAAAGGTCCGTGTTTCTTGATCGCTTCAATAGCATACTGCGAACAGGTAGGAGTAAAGCGGCAAGAAGGAGGGGTCATAGGTGAAATACAGACCCGGTAAAAGTAAATAGGAAGCAACAATATGTAAGACAAAAAGCGCCTCATTCCAGCTTCTCTGCTATACGGGCAAGCAAAATCTTCACCTTGTTCTCTATTTCAGCAGAGGAGAACAATTCATTCGACAGATAGATAAAAGCAACAGCCACCCCCTGTTCCTTCTCTTCCAAAGCCTGCCACAATCCACCCTTATTTTTCCGGTAAGCTTCGCGTATCTGCCGCTTCACCCGATTGCGTTTCACAGCACGCTTAAACCGTTTTTTAGGAACACTGATAAGAATAGATGCAGGCACCTCCTGCCTGTCAACAGACATATACACTGCACGCAAAGGAAAGACAGAAAATGAACGCGAAACCCCGCCTGCAAACATCTTCTCAATAACAATCTTACTATAGAGCCTTTCGGCCTTGCACAATGTATTCATCTTCTCCGGTTACAAGTTAAAAAAATTACGAGCTACAAGCACTAACACACGTACAATACGCAGCACCCGTAGCTCGTAGCCCGTAACTTATTCCTTTCTTTTATTTTCCCTTATTGTTTTCCTTAATAAACATATCCAGTGCAGCTGTCATAGAAGGAGCCTGCACAGTAGGGGCCTCCAAGTCCAAACGAAGGCCGGCATCACGAACAGCTTGCGCTGTAGTAGAACCAAATGTTCCGATCTTAATATTCTTTTGATCAAAATCCGGGAAATTCTTCTTTAATGAAGAAACACCGGCAGGACTAAAGAATACCAACATATCATAGTCAAACTCTTCTCCCTCTCCAAAATCGTTGCTGACAGTGCGATACATTACGACTTCCGTATGCTGAACATTATGCTTGTCCAGCAGGTTCTTAATGTCATCATTATGCACATCAGACATTGGCACAAGATACTTTTCAGTCTTATGCTTTACGATAGAAGGAATGAGATCCTCAATCTTGCCCGTAGCTCCGAAAAAGATCTTACGCTTACGATATTGCACATACTTCTGTATGTATAGCGCGATTTGCTCCGTCACACAGAAATACTTCATCGTCTCCGGAATCGTCACACGAAGCTCCGTGCAAAGGTGGAAGAAATGATCAATCGCATGACGCGAAGTAAATATGACAGCTGTGTGGTCAAGTATTGACACCTTCTGTTGTCTAACCTCTTTAGCAGAAACACTTTCCACTTTGATAAAGGGGCGGAAATCTATTTTTACGCCATACTTCTCAGCAATGTCGTAATATGGAGATTTCTCCGAAGCAGGCTTTGGCTGCGACACAAGTACTTTCTTAATTTTCAACGTCCTAAAATTTTATTACCAATATATTGTTTAGCTCTCTCAAACCCTGATACAAAAGCAAACAGGGTATGATTTCAAGGGCACAAAAGTACAAAATTAAAAGGAAAATGCCGCTAATATTATCGAAAAAAAGCTTTAACCACTTATAGAACATCAATATTTTAGTAAAAATTATCAGAAACAATCCGATTGATACTAAAAATATGATTTTCAGATCGAAGTAAACAAGGAACAATACGAATGGAAAAAGGAAAAATCCAAGATAATAGATCAATGTAGAATAGGATTCCAGCCAAAGACTTGTCCGGTTTTTATCAAAAAACACCCATCCCAGAAAAGAATAGAGCATCCATTTGGACAATAGATAAAGCAAACAAACAAGTACATAGACTCCAAGCAGCAGGCGGGGAGAGACTTCCTCCATCAAAGCCGGCTGTACATCATTGAAATAATTAAAAATACAAATACCACCCAAAATACAAGTCTGCAGTACCAACAATAACAGATACCGCACATCAGCTGCCGTAGAAGTGGCAAAGATACTGGTACGTTCCCGATGAAGTACAAAATCCTTCGCCTGTTGAGAAAGAAACTTTTTGCTACGCGCCAGTGCAAAAGAAGACAAAAAGAAACAAGTCAGCAATATCAATGCTACTACATCATCCGTGCGGGGAGAGTAGGGGAGGGGCATTCCCTCAAAGCCCGATGTCAGCATTAACCACATACTCATATCGCAGCAAACTTTCGAATAGACGCATCCCAGACAGGAACCGTATATATCAATTCCACAGCCTCTTCCGGTGTAGTAGCCACATGCCAGATCTCTCCGTGCTGACGCCTCATAAAGTTTTCATCAATAGCACGCGTAAGCATATCAAGCAACGGATCAAAGAAACCATTTGTATTTAGTATAACAATCGGATTAAGATAAAGCCCCAACTGCTTCCAGGTAATAATTTCGAGTAACTCCTCCAATGTACCACAACCACCGGGCAACGCAATAACAGCATCACTCAAATCAGCCATCAATTGCTTGCGCTCGTGCATACTTTCCACTTCTACCAGTTTACTTAATCCTGTGTGATGCCATCCCTGTTCTACCATAAACTTCGGAATCACTCCGGTCACCTCTCCACCATTTTCAAGAACAGCATCTGCCAGCGAACGCATCAACCCGAGACTACCTGCCCCATTAATGAGCCGGATACGGCGTTTAGCAAGCAATTGTCCCAACTGTCGGGCGGCATTAAAGTAAACCTCATCTATCTTAGTACTTGATGCGCTGTAGACGCATACTGAATTTATCTGGTTCATAAGTTGGCTCTCTCATTAGTTACGCTTGCAAAAGTACAGGATTTCATCAAGATAACCACAAAAGAGGCCAAGAATTAAAAACAGAAATATTAATTCAGAAAGTAACTCATATACAAGAAAACGTATGTCTCAAGCAAAAAGAAAAGATGTCTTAATACAAATAATTAAAAGAAACTTAAGTATCCCTCCTCCAGTTTTCCTTTAGCATCCATATTTCAGACATCTTTTTAAGTCCACTCTATAAATATCATTTAAGGTACATCAATCGCCCCACAAGGTAAATCCAGCACTGCGCCATTCTCCATCTCAAATCCGGCACCGCTTCGTAACTTGATCAGACCGTTGTTTTTGACAACCACTGTACCTCCTTTCTGCACCATAAGCCGTGCATTCAGGATATTGCCTCCATCTACTTCAAGTGTAGCCCCCGAACGAACTATCACTGATGAAGTATTATTCAGCGTCATCGTCTTACCACCTGGAACCACCAAGCGCCCCGACTGCAATACCACATTTCCACACGGAGATTCCCCGTCCCATGTTTCATTGGCATTAATCAACATCGGTTTACAAACTGCCGGAAAATACTCTCCGGTATTTTGCGGGTTACCACGATAAACGCCCCATTCTATTGCTGTAGGAATACCTTCGGTCTTCCACACATACAAATCTTTTTCATTACCGGCAATTAGCTCATTTTTACCATCATTATCAATATCTGCCACACAAGGGGCCACCAGAAATCCTTCATCCGATATTATTGGAAACCCTACAATATCACTTCCGTCATTATGTAAAGCATAAATAAAGTTTTTACAACAAAAAACAACATCCGGTATAGCATCTCCATCCACATCGGCCAAAACAGGAGCATCTATATTGGCAGCATAATTCTCTTGTGGAAACAATCCATTAATAGGTTTACTAAAAAGAAAATCACCTGTATGCTTCCATGCCTTCACCATTTCATGACCTAATATAACCACTTCCAGGTGACCATCATTATTAATATCACCCACAGACAGAGTATGATCAAGAGTAGACCCAACAACATTAACCGTATACGGAATAGTCTGACTACCATCCCAGCCGGCAACCGTTTTATCGCCCTCCAGGCTAATGGCGAAAATATGACTTTCGGCCATTTGCCGCTGCGAGAACAATATTTCTTTTTTTCCATCCTCATTCAAATCACATACTACTGGAGCAGATGCCAACCTAAGAATACCTGCTCCCCAGAATGGATTCGTTGTAAAAGGAGTTCCATCCTGCCGCCAGATATAAATACCCAAAGAATCATAAGAAGCTATGATTTCCATTTGGCCGTCGTTATCCAGATCAGCAACAGTTAAAGCAGAATAGTTATGATCATTTTCATCAGCAACATTCGGATTCAATCGTCTTAACTCATTTCCATTATGATCCAGAATAAAAATATCAGAAGTCTGATGCGACTTAATAATAACCTCCATTGTCCCATCCGAACTTCCATCCAGATTGGCTATTACCGGACTCTGAAACATTGAATAAGGAATCTTTTTTTCCCATAACAAGTCCGGTTTATGATCTCCATCCTTATCAAATGGAGAATAACAGCGAACAGCGTTTTTATCTCTGTATAGATCGTCCCACGTAGATACTACAATGTTTTGTTCCCCATTCCCAGCTAAGTCTCCAAAAGCCACTTGGCCTGTCAGCATTGTTGGTGTTTTAGCAAAACCGCTGACCGTAGTTACATTTCCATCGATATCAAACAATTCCTCACCCGTAGGCCGGAATCCCATCAAATAGCTGGTACGAGTTTCATACCGATCTTCGTAAATCCAAAATATTTCTTGTTTACCGTCATTATCTACATCTGCAATATTAGGGCTGGATACAGATGAATAAGCACCAGTAGAAATTCGTCGTGGGAACGGACTTACCACCGGATACGAAGTCCATGTACGATAAGCCGGGCTCCAGCTACTTTCATTCCCATTAGATGAGATTGTTGAGATTTTATAATAATAAGTAGCAAGTTTAGCAAGATTATCATCCAAGTAATAGGCAGCAGTTAGAGGGAATTTATTCAATTTCTGATATACACCATTTTCGCCATTATTACTACGATATATGTTATAACCGGCCACATTGCTTACTGGTGTCCAATACACATTTATCGAAGAACTATAAGAGAGGGTATTAATGGTTGATACATCTATCACAGCAGGTCGTAACAATGGATTCACCGGAAAACTCCAGGTCTTTCCATACTCATTACTAAGCTGTAATGTTAGGTTCAACCCTCCTATATAATTACTTGCTGTTTGAAATTGGAAAGCAATCGTATTGCTTTTTATCTCAGCAAAAGGAATAGCCGGATACACAATTGGTGTAGACGAACACGATATCTGGGCATTGTTTGAGATAAGCACAGCCTTCACTCCTGTAGCCACAGCCTTCCCTATATTCATTAAATCAATATTCATCTTCACTGTTTCTCCTGCCTCAACTGTCGTATTTCCATTACTTGTCCAAGTAATCTTTTGATTACCAATTTCTATTTTAGGATCAAAAACATCCACCAGGAATTTCTCATTAACGGAATTCGTACCATTTTGTATCTTTAAAGTAAACTCTATCGGGTCCTGAGCACTCTTGAGATGCTCTCTACAGTTCTTATCAATAGTAAATACAAATTTTGTACCTGACACCTGGCTACTTCCTGCATTGATTTTACCAAATGAAACCACATCATTAATCATACTGATTTCCGAAGAATTACAAGTTAATTTTCCTGTCACAACATCCGAAACCGTACTCCCTTCATTTTTTAACGCAACAGAAAGTTCAACCGTTTCTCCTGCATCCAATTGTTTATCATTGTTCCCATTACTACCTCCCGTTTTATCATCGTCAAATACCAAATCTGAAATATGAAGAACCGCTTTCGGACTTACACTGACGGGAATCGTTGTTTCAAAAGGACGGAAATTATTTGTAGTAACCGTAACATCAACCACACCGGATGTATACGGAGTAAAAGTAAAAGAATGTACCGCCCGATCATTTATAGTTAAAGTAGAATATCCTTCTCCTTCTTTCATTAAACAGACCAGTGCCTCCTGATTTGCAGGCAAATTATTGATTTGTATAGAAATTGTGTTCTCACCATTGGTTATGGTATTGGGAGTGACAGATACATTCAACGTTTGTGGCACTGCTGTCCATACAGGCATTTCCGGATCTCCCAAAAGGGTTAACCGACAATTATTGCTATTCCTTTTACCAATCGTATATTGAAAAACATAGCCCAAATTATGATAGACTAATTTATCGGAATACAAAGCTGTCAATAGACTATCAAGTTGAAAATGCTCATTTGTCCATCCTCTGTCTGCATTTCCCATATATGCCACCGCACCACCATTGGGGTTATTGATAAAATGTTCCGCAATACAGTCTTCATTAAAAGTGGCCGGTTCACAACCACTCGACAACACTATTTGTAAATAGTTTCCATTTGTCAACTGATCTACATCCGTATTATGTATTGCCTCATTTTTATCCAAAGAAGAAGCCCCCATTCCTCGTGGTGAAGAATGATCTATATGATATACCAAATGAAAATGATTAAATCCCGAATTTCCTCCGTTTTGAAGCGCAGCCATAAAATTATTTTTATTCAGTTCTTCTCCAGGAAAATCCGCCTTATATGGTGAATGTTTACCACAAGTACAATTATAATGGTCAAAAAGAAACCAATGCTTCAATTGGGGATACTTATAACCCGACTTATAATCTGACTTATAATAACTATTTATACTCCCCCTTACATCATATCCAAAATTCCCACTCTCATATTTTTCAAGGAATGCACATACACTAAGATTGTTGAGAATATAAGAATAGTCAATATTAGCATTCGCCTTTTCATACATTAATACTTTATTTACGAAGTTCTTAGCTTCACTGATGTTTTTTACAGGAGCGCGCCCTAAATATATATCCCTTCCGAAATCAGCATAATCAATATTGATTGCTTTAATCTTTTTCGTGTTAGGATCTAAAAATTGATAATACTCATTGTAAACATGATTATTATTCATATTCCAATTTCCGTCTAATGCTGTAAAATACAAATCTTGTGCCCGCATGGTAGAATCTTTTGTATACACATCAGTCTTTTCATTATAACTATCATCTCGGTCAGGACCATTGGTAGCCATTCGCTCTGGAATAATATTAGTATCTCCTCCTAAAAGAACAAAGAAATCATTTCCCCAATTCTGTCTACATTTCTTAAGGTAATTTCTTATTTTCTCAGCAAGATCACATCCTTCATTTTGCTCCAGTACTTCTTCTATTGTCACAATAACAGATGGTACACCTTTTTTCGTTTTCCAATCTGCCAAACGTTGAAAAGTGGGTTTTAACTCATTATTAGTCACAATCAAATACTCAGGAATTATATTTACTATCGCATTAGAAGCACCTAAACTCCTTTCATTCATATTCAATGATTCATTGGATATTATTCCAGTTCTCTGATTTGAAAAACGATTGATGTCTTGCTTGTTCTTCACTTTAAAATGAACAAAACGATAGGCACGGTTTGCCGATTTAGAAGATTGACATTGTGGATATTCAGTAACTCCACGTGATTGCATATAATTTATTGTAAATGTCAAATCCAATAAGGACAGTGCTTTATTTAGAGGAACATATTCGAAAGGACAAACTTCAACTGTCACTACATGATATCCATGTTCGTATACATCAGAAATGATCTTCACATTTTCTGTAGGGTAAGCAAGAGATGAATTATAAATGGCACCATCCGGATTTAGCGACGATGTTGCAAAATCATTTCCTATTGAAATAGGAGGATTAACAGGTACAATCAATAAACTTCTATTCAACAAGTTTTTCCCTTTCACAACCACATCAATATTGGTAACTTGCGCATCAAAAGGAATAACGAATGATTCTATAATGACCGGAAGTTTAGGGGCATTTACCTGTTCCGTAAATTCAGAACTCTTTTCCCACGTAACACAATCAAATTCTTCCATGCGCGAAAACGAAAGATCCGACTCCTCTACACGGATTGTTTCTGATAACTGAGCTTTAAGCTGTGTAGAAATCAGAATAAATATAACAATAAAAAAGTAGCGTGTCATATCCTTAAAAATTTAATTTAATCGTATAATTACTCCCATCTTCATAAATAACCTGTAGTAAACCGAAAAATCCATCAAGAGAAGAAATATCACAAATCGTATGACAACTATTCACCTGATTCTTTTCACGTACAATATTCCCATTTAGATTGATTAATCTTACCGTATCCAATGGCTTTAAAGCTTCTATGCAAATTGCTCCATCCACACGATTAATTTGCAAAGAAGAAACTGAATTTTCAGAGATTCCTTGTGGAGGTCCAGGAGTATACCCTTTTATAGTCCCAAACGTATTCCACTGAGAAGCAGTTTTATATAATTCTTCAGAATCTTTTAGAACAAACAAAGTACTATTGCCAACATTGTTTTCAGTAAACACCTCACCTTCCAACTCGGGAGGAGTCAATGCATCGCAAGTAAATTCAAAATTATAAAACGAAGGCTCTGAACGTGTTGGCAAATTAGGTTTTATATCATCAAAAGCATGTTCTCTAATTAAATACACACTATTAGGAATATCAACATATCCATAACGGAAGTAACAATCTTGAAAAGCATATCTATCAATTATTTCAATATCTTCCAAATAACCACGTATATCTATAGGAGCTATATGTATAGTTTTACCATCTTTGGAATATACAAAACCATTTCCTGATATTTGGCAATAAGGATTGCCTTCAGTAACTTCAAAATGCCTATCATTGGCCCAAACACGATTTCCAATAATGGGGAACTTCCCCATAAGAATAAAATCAGATGGACCATTATAAAATGCAGAATCATTTATATGAGTTAATGTAGTCGGGATTGTCACTTTCCCTATTTGAGCTCCTGCAAATGCTTTTTTACCTATAATTTCAGTACCTTCAGGTATTACATATTCTTTATAAAACTTATCTGTAGGATATTTTATTAGAGTCCTTCCATCTGCTGAAAAGGTAACTCCATCAACAACTACATTTTGAGAATACAATAAAGTACCCCAAAACATAAAAATCAAAAATTGTAATATTCTATTCATAATTCTTTCCGATTAAATTAATTAAAAGCTTAATTTGAGAACTTCACTATCTCCGTCTTTAAAAATCACATGTAATAAACCGAAAAATCCATCAAGAGAAGAAATATCACAAGTAGTGTTATTACTATTAACCCTATTCTTTTCATATACAACACTCCCATTTAGATTGATTAATCTTACCGTATCCATCGACTTTAAAGCTTCTATGTAAATTGCTCCATCCACACGATTAACTTTCAAAGAAGAAACTGAATTTTCAGAAATTCCTTGTGGAGGTCCAGGAGTATACCCTTTTATAGTTCCGAATGTATTCCACTGAGAAGTGTTTTTATATAATTCCTCAGACTCTTTTGGAACCAATAAAGTACTATTACCAACATTGTTTTCAGTAAACACTTCACCTTCCAATTCGGGAGGAGTCAGTGCATCACAAGTAAATTCAAAATTATAATACGAAGGCTCTGAACGTGTTGGCAAGGCAGGTTTAATATCATCAAAGGCATGCTCTCTAATCAAACGCACACTACCAGGAATATAAATAATTCCATAAGCAAAATAACAATCCTGAAATGTATACCTGTCAATTATTTCAACATACCCCATATTCCCTGCCATATCCCCCAAAGTTAAATGTACTGTTTTTCCATCTTTAGAATAAATAAAACCATCGTCCGATACTCGACAATAAGGATTGCTCTCAGTAATTTCAAAATGCCTATCATTGGCCCAAACACGATTTCCAATAATGGGGAACTTCCCCATAAGAATAAAATCAGATGGACCATTATAAAATGCAGAATCATTTATATGAGTTAATGTAGTCGGGATTGTCACTTTCCCTATTTGAGCTCCTGCAAATGCTTTTTTACCTATAATTTCAGTACCTTCAGGTATTATATATTCTTTATAAAACTTATCTGTAGGATATTTTATCAAAGTCTTTCCATCTACCGAAAAAGTAACCCCATCAATCACAATATTTTGGGAATACAATAAAGTACTCCAAAACATAAAAATCAAAAATTGTAATATTCTATTCATAATTCTTTCCGATTAAATTAATTAAAAGTTTAATTTGACAACTTCACTATCTCCGTCTTTAAAAATCACATGTAGTAAACCGAAAAATCCATCAAGAGAAGAAATATCACAAATCGTATGACAACTATTCACCTGATTCTTTTCATGTACAACATTTCCATTTAAATCGATTAATCTTACCGTATCCAATGTTTTTAAAGCTTCTATGTAAATTGTTCCATCCACACGATCAACTTTCAAAGAAGAAACCGAATCTTCAGAAATTCCCTGTGGAGGGCGAGGAGTTTTTATAGTTCCAAATGTATTCCACTGAGAAGTGGCTTTGTATAATTCCTCAGATCCTTTTGGAACCAATAAAGTACTATTGCCAACATTGTTTTCAGTAAACACTTCACCTTCCAATTCGGGAGGGGTCAATGCATCACAAGCAAATTTGAAATTATAATACGAAGGCTCTGAACGTGTTGGCAAATTAGGTTTAATATCATCAAAAGCATGCTCTCTAATCAAACGTACACTACCGGGAATATAAATATCTCCATAACGAAAATAAGTATCTTGAAATGCATACCGGTCTATTATTTCAACACAACAATAAGAATAATGCCGGAAATCTCTTGGAGCAAAATGTAAGACTTTTCCGTCATTTGAATAAACACTCCCATCCTCTGATGTATGACAATATGGATTATCGTTATCAGTAATAATAGAAATACTTTTATCATAAAAAATATGCTTCCCGAGAATTGGAAATTGTCCTGTAACAACCAAAAAAGAATTATAAGAGATATTATCATAAAAAGCAGAATCGTTTATGTGAGTCAATGTGGTTGGTAGTATCATTTTCTCAATGTTAGCTCCTCCCATAACCTTTGTACCAATTTCTCTAACCCCCTCAGGAATTCTATCATATGTTTTACATGCCGGCACTAAAAGCAAACACTTATTATCTTTTGAATAAAGAGCACCATCGATAGAAACACAATTACAATCATCTCCCATGACATTAAATGAAGAAATTTTAGTTCCCGCAAATATCCCCAATCCTCTATTGGCAGGGAACTGCTTCCAAGTAACCGAAATGGCTTGACACCAGGAAAATGCATAATCTCCAATCTCCTTCAAAGTAGAAGGAAGTATAAGTTCATTCACATGAGCCCCTTCAAAAGCATATTCAGAAATAATTTCTGTACTCTCGGGAACTATATACTTATTTTTAGGTTCAAGACTGTTATATGTAGGAAAATGGAGTAATACCTTTTTGTCAGATGAAAAAAGTACGCCATCAATTGCAATACAATTTAGACACGTTTCTGATGTCTGAAACTCTTTAATTGGATTATTAACAAATATGGGACTTACTATTTGCTGAGGATATGTGTTAAAAACTACAATTTCCAAACAAGAACAAGATTTTATAGCTTGCGAATTCATTTTCATTAAAGATGAAGGTAGAGTAATCTTGCGTAAATGTTCATTCATATCAATTGCATATGACATTATAATTTCCGTACCTTCGGGTACCACATACTCCTCGTCTGTTTTATCTTTCGGATATTTAATCAGAGTCCTTCCATCTGCTGAAAAGGTAACCCCATCAACCACTATATTTTGAGAATACAACAAAGTACTCCAAAATATAAAAATTGTAAACTGTAATATTCTATTCATAATTACCTCACATTTATTCGGTTAATATCATCTTTTTCGTATCAACATCTTGGCCATCTACAATCAATGAATACATATACATTCCCGGAGTCAACTCATAGCCATTGATAGTTACCGAATCATTTCCTCGTGACTCAATATTGAGCTGTTTTATCTGTTTTCCTTGAAGGTTATAGATATGAATACTGGCTCTGGAAGATGTTTCGGGGATAAAGAAAGAAATAGTAGTCTGTTCCTTGAAAGGATTGGGTATATTGGAATAAAGTTTGGCTTTCAGCTTTTCATCCAGCAATGAGTTTACATCCGATTGTTCATCTACAGCACCAATAACAGATCTGGTTTGAACGATCTTAGATTGTCTTAATTCATCAATTTCGTTCTGCTGCTTATCTATTTCGTTTTGTTGTTCTTTGATGGCTTCCACTAATAGAGGAATAATTTCAGAATAAGCAATGGCTTTCTTTCCATTGGGTAATGTATAAACAGCTTCCGGGAATATTTCTTCCAATTCCTGAGCGATAAAACCGGACTTCTTTCTTTTCTTTTCAGCTTTTATCTTATTAACGATCTCAACCGGTACAGGAGACTGAGCGGATAAAGTATCTCTGGAAGAAACATCACTTTGAAGAGTGCTTGCAGTAGTTGATTCATCAGTCTGTTCCTTTAGCTTATAGGTAACACCTCTCATTTGTCTGATCGTATTCAGGCTATTGTTTATTGAACTTATATTTTCTTTATAGGATTCATCAGAAGCTGTCAGTATACTACCCTTTGAATAGACACTTCCATCACCGGCTACATAAAAAACAAGCGGACTCCCACCATTACGCACGTCTCTTACAACATAAGCCATATCGGTATCACGCCATGAATAAACTTTTATGATATCACCATAATCATAGGGGTGCTTCGCATAAGCCATTAATGCAGCTCTCTCTCCATAAGTGTATATATTAATATACTCAGGAGTCTCTAATTCTATAGAAGGATCGGCTCCAAGACCAATACCACCATCTTTACAGATTGTTATTCCATGTTTTGCTACTCCTCCAAAATTTAAATAGCCATAATCTCCGTTAGAATATAATTTAAAAAGAAGAGGATTGGACAATGCGCTGTTATAAATGGTCAATCCGCCGGCAGTACCTGCCTTTCCAATATCCAGAAGGCTGTACTTGGGAGTAGTAGTACCAATTCCAACTTTACCATTTGAAAGCACTTTCAATTGTGCATGACTCGCTGAGCAGCAGAAGAAAAGAATAATTGAGATGAAAATTGCATTGTTAGTTTTCATGAGTGTGTGTGTTTAAAGTTATTAATAATAGCAATAGTTTAGCCCTAATTTCTCCTACTTAGTTAGGATCATTCTTTTCACATCAATCACATTTCCATCAACGATCAAAGAATACAAATACATACCTGCCTCATTAATGAACCGGACACGCCGTTTTGCAAAATAATTGTCCCAGCTGCCAGGCGGTACTAAAAGTAAACCTCATCTATCTTGATACTTGATGCAATATAGACGTATACGGAATTCATCTGGTTCATAAATTGATTCTCTCATTAGTTACGCTTGCAAAAACATAGGATTTCATCAAGATAACCACCAAAGAGATACTTAATATTCTACATTTTTCCTCTTCAGAGCACAGGAAACTATATCCGATTTTTCTAAATCAACAGTAAAACAAGCATAGTCTACCTCTCCCAAAGATTCTTTAAAACTTAATTTGATGATATAAGTTCCTTTCTTTATATCATTAAGAGAGAATGATATATTTCTAAGGCAGATACAGTTTGCAGCTCCCTCTCCCAATTCATTCTCTGCAATAATAATTGAATCACCAATCAGTTCTGCAGAAACCTTTATACCTTGATAATCACAATTAGTAGACAAGTTCCTATGTTCTATCTGGAGGATATTAGCCTGCAATTTAGCATAAAAAATCTCCTCTTCATCTTCGATAGCAGTATATGCATTATTCAGACAGTTACTCCCTGTCAAACCTGTAACACACAACACTTCATTACCCGGCAGTTTCTCATTACCTGTTTTCTCATCATTTTTATCACATCCCATCATTATGACAGCAAATAGAAGTACAAATAATAGAAGTAAATTTTTCATATTCAATCCCCGAGTTAATAGTCTACTAGTATAAAAGTATCATTACCTACAAATATAACAATAAATTCTTATATCCTATCATTATCTTACAAAAGACTTATTAGTTGATATTCATATCCGATCAGTATATTTAAAAATCTCGAATCGTTTCATACAGGCCCTATAAAAATCGATGTAAACCACGAAGGAGCTTTACTTTTAAGCATCCACCAAAGTCCCCATGAAAAACCAACAACTACAATAGGAATTAAAAAATACATAAAGATGAGTAAATAGGGTGACTGTAAATTCACCACTCGATACATAAACATAATAATCTTATATATCACCAGCGCATGAAAAGCAAAAATAAAAAAACTACTCTCTGACAAACTTGGATGAACAATCAATTTCCCCCTTTCAATAAATAAAGGTACAACAAAGAAAACTCCGATAATTCCTATAATAATTCCGGCATGATGAATATACATATTAAAACTTCCACCTTTTGTGAACATATCAATCAAAGCTACACACGGATAAATCACTGCTGCCCACATTCCATATTGCCTGGAAAAATTCAACAAGTTTTCTCCATTGATACTTATAATGGAACCAAGCATAAAAAAAAATAGAGAGCTACATCGTGGAATAATACCACCCATTTCTAAATTGAAAAACCAACACAAACCCACTATTGCGATAATACCCCATCGAAGATATTTAATAAGTAGTTTAATAATAGGAGAAAACAAAGCCAAAAGCATCAAATCACGTATAAACCACAAAGGAAAGTTCAAAGGTGATGAAGTCCCATCAAAGTCCCAAAATATACTACAGAAAAATTTTATTGAAAAATGAAACTCCTTAGCCGCCGAATAGTTACTAAGAAAAGGAGAATTCATTATAATTAAAATAAATAAGGCCATCACATTCCACACAACATATGGTATAAATAAAGTCCGAAAACGACGCTTGACCTTATTTACATAAGATAATCTCAAATTTTTAACACCATGAAAAAATAAAAAACCGGATATGATAAAGAACAAAGGTACACATACACGAGGTAGCACATCACTAAATAAGCGGATGACACAATCAAACCAAAAAGGATTGATAACTCCACTATTTTGTCCCAACGTTATATTATCATGAATAAAAACCACTCCCACGATTAATGGAAAACGAAGCCACGTTATAGTATCAGATTGAAGCTTCTCTGAAAGATTGAATTTATCCATAGACAATATTTTAAAAAAAAGAGTGACAAAAGATGTCTTAATATAATTCACTAAAAGTAATCTAAATATCCCTCCTCCAGTTTTCTTTTAGCACCCATATTTCAGACATCTTTTTAAAGTCACTCATAATTTAGAACTATTTCACTTTCATTGAGCTACCTTTTTCACACTTAAATCCACCTTTAAACTTAGTAATACCAGCAGCATCAAACACAACATTAGCATTATTACTGATTGTTACATTCTCAACTTCTATATTAGTACCGTTTATGATTTCATTAACCTGTATTATACGATTCCGAACATAAACCGTTGTAGAAATTCCTCCCCATAAAGACAAACTATTTCCTAGTGAAGCTCCTATTGAGTTATATTGTGGCGTTTCAGTCTGCGTATCAGCAGTTCGAGCATATTGAAAGGCTTCCTGCATAGATACAACTCCATCACCATTTACATCAGCCTTTACTACCCCACCATCAGGTTTGATTCCTGCAACTGCACCGATCCAATGATAAACAAACTCATTATATGTATAATTGGGAGGCATTGCATAGGAGTTTTCATTAGCTGTACAAGCTGTTGCCAACACTCGTCCTTCACTAGACAAATCACTTATAAATCCTCCACTATGGCACTGCTCCATAACAATGCTAATCTGCCCTGCGTTAACTTTTTTCACTTCTTTAGCAAATTCTGCATCACTCATTGTTTCCCCCCAAAGATTAAGATAGACATTATCCCCTGAAGTTTGTCCTCCATGATCAGTTGTAAAAATAAAAAGGAAATCATTCGAGGTCATTTTTTGAGATAATGCATTAAAAACCAAAGCTATATTTGTTTTAGTCGCAGCATATTGAATATCATTAGTACCGTCTCCATCTAAGTCTAAAGGAGAAGAATCATAAGTCCCATTATTATGATGCCTGTCTGCTCCCGGATTAGTGCCATCTGACATTATAACAGAAATATGATCTCTTGAGTATCCATAAACTCTAATTAACGTTGAATAAATTGCCGAACAATCATTCCAATATCTAACCCAATTGTTGTAAGAATCAGCACCTCCACTTATAATTACAGCATAACAATTTGAAGCTTGACCGTTTACCCGCAAACTCCCTATATTCTCAAAATTAAATAAAGATCCTTCTGGTACATTTGGATATTCAGTTAACATAACCCATTCTTTCAAATCTTTTGGAGGATTTACTGCAGCAATTGAACTCAACTCACCGGTACTTTTGTCTACAAATAAAAACCGACACTTATGAGACCAGTTTGAGTAAGGTAATTCATCCACAAAATACACCCATGAATTTTTCTGAGGAATAGCTAAAGTTGTTCCTGACAATGTAGTAATTTCACCATTAGTACGTACCATGGAAGGTGCCTCCATGTACAGCCAATAGTAATCACTAATATTTTTATTCATATATTCATCCACAATACCACCAGCCTCAGACTGCGTCACTTGCGATTTGGCAGACAAAGACAATAATATAGCAAAAAATATTATTATTATCCTTCTCATAATTCCACCTATTTAGTTAAAATCATTCTTTTCACATCAATTACCGTACCATCAACAATCAAAGAATATAGATACATACCTGCTTCTAATTGACTACCCTCTATGGTAACAGCCCCCATCCCTCTTTGGGATAAAACAAATTGATTAATTTGTTTACCGTTCATATCATAAATAAGCAGACTTGCGTTTTGTGTATTTTGTGGAATAGTATATTTGATTACAGTATTATCCTTAAAAGGATTAGGAGCATTTTGAAACAGTTCTGATTTTATATCTCCAATAGAATTATCTTCTACACTCTCATCTATTGTTGCACTTCTTGAAACGGAACTTTGGTTCCCAGACTTCAGTTTCTGAATCTCTGCTGTCAGCTCCTGAATAGATTGCACAAGTAGTGGCACCATCTCAATATAATTAATGCTTAATTCACCCTGTGTATTCTCATATACTAAATCAGGATATACCAGCTGTAAATCTTGTGCCACAAAACCATAATGTGCTTTAGAATAGGCTTGTAATTCCTCTGTTGTAGGTGCAGGAAAAACAGTTAACGTATCAGCATCTCCCATAGCTAAAGGAGCTATACGCGTATTCGGCTGACTCAAATTATATTGAACAGCATTTAATAAACTCAATTTATCAACAACTTTTTCATTTGGAGTAGAAACTTCTGACAATGCCATCACATTTTGTCGTAAAGAAGTGGCTGAAGCAGTCAATACTTGTCCATAAATACTACCAGTAACACGAACATCACCCCTAAAATATCCGGCATAACGTCCTGGAACATAATCACCATAATCTGTTTCAACAGAAGAGCCATATATCCCAGCACCATTTAAAGTACCTGCTAAAAGTCCACAAACGCCCCAATTATACCCTCCAGTTGAATTTCCAGCACGTCCCATCACTCCATAAGAACGACCGCTATTTAACGGAGAACCAGTCAAAGCTATACCTTGTAAGCCCACAGTATATTTAGATGAAAATGGTACTGAATATCCTTTAACTCCTAATCCCCATGACGCAGAAGGAACTACAGTACGCTCCACACAGATACCTGTATTTTTTGAGAAAACAAACAAATCCACATCTGGCTCTCCAACCCCATTTACAGCAAATGAAGATAAAGGAGTTGCATCGCTTTTTACAATAATATTACCATTAGAGTTAACAGTTAATTGCGCAAATACTGATGTACAGGCAAATACTGCATATAAAAAACAAATTCCTTTTCTCATAATCTTAAATTTTAAAGTTATACATCATTATAACGAGAATTCAGCCCATAAAGCAGTAGCATCCCCCGTAACATCCAATCGATAATCACCAGCCTCTTCTGCATCTAAGTTTATAAATACCACCTCCGGCGTAGCAAAATTCTCAGAATAAACAACCTCGCCTGTAGAAGCATTAACTACTGTAATAATAACATCTTTAATGGAAGACGAAAAGTCAAGACGCATCGTTTTCTCACACATGAAAGCCTTAACAGGAGTAAGGGCTGGACTACGCAGTATTTTATCGTCACCAGAATTTGTAGAGTGCCCTCTTAAAGGAATCGAATACCATACCAGCCCATTCGTTACATCATCATTTAGAACTTCTTCAGCCGCAACCGGCTGGCTATACAATGCAGTAGAAATAATGAATAAAAAAAAGAATAATTTTGCCATAATATTATTTGTTTTATATTTACTGTCAAAATTACACGATTTATTCATAAATCAGGGTATAATACATGTGTAGTTATTTGTTAAAGCACAAACCAACAAATAGCTGATTTACAACAAATTAACAAAATAAGCAAAAATAGATAAGTGTAATTTACATGAATACTCCTTCAAATTCAATCAATATGCCTTAATAAAAGCCTCCAAAGATGAAGAAGTATCTAACTCAATTCTTTCAATCACCAGATCACGCCGCTTATACATCATATTAATAGTACGGTCACAAAGACAAGCAATATCCGAATATTTAAATCCCATTTTCAGTAAACAACAAAAGTGAATATCATCTTTCTTCAACATAGGAAATTGATCGGACAACCTTATGGTAAAGTTATTAGTAACATCATCTAACTCTGATATTATCTTTCCCCAAAGCTTAATATCTATCATTTCTTTTGATCCTTTCTCATCCTTATTTCTCTCTATCATTAAGGTCAAGCTCTTAAAGACGGGAAGAGCATGAATTAGTTTATCAAGCAAATTGTCTCTCTCAGCATATACCGTTTTTAATTGCCTATCCAACACATAGATCTTCGCTTTATCTCCTTCACACTGCCCTATAAGTTCGTGCAAACGTTGTATCTCAGCCAATTTATTATTAAAAAGTTCTTTCATCGAAGATCGCTCTTCATTCAATTGCATGAGCCTCTTATGATATTTTTGTCGTTTATATACAAAATAAATCAACGATAATAACAATATAGTAACAATGAAAGAAAGAGCGAACCATTGCCACTTTGCAAGAGATTTATACTGAATAAGATAACGTTGGTGTATCATTCTTTCCAGACTCTTAATTGTCTTTACCGGATAAGATAAAGTGGAAGCCAAATTATCATAAACAAGGCAAGAGTCTTTCCATTGAAGCGATTGAAGCAAAAGCCCTTTCTCTGCTGCTATATCACTAAGAAGCCTATATGCCCAGTACTTTGTATGATAGTTAGGCGAAAGCAAACTTTTCTTTAAATAGATGTTTGCAGAATCATTTTGACTCAAATGATAAAAAGCATCACCCAAGATTAAACAAGCATCCATCTTTTTAATAGAATCCGACTGAGTAGGAATATATTCTCGCCCGAGTTGTATAGCATCATCATATCGTTCCATATTACTATATAAAAATAACAACGAATTAATAGCAGCTCGTTTTACGGATATGTGATCATTGTTTTTTGTAAGTTCAAGTACTTTCAACAACTTTATTTCAGCCTCTTCATAATATTCTTTTCCTTTATGTATACCGATATCAGCTCGATTAACCAACACTAATGCCCAATACAAAGAATCTCCCTTCAGCATCGCTACTTCTTCTGCCCTCTGATAATAAGAATCGGCTTCATCAGGTAAATCATGTTCTTTCAAAAGATACCCTAAATTAGCAGCAGACAAACAGATAAAATCAGAATCCTTCACACCCTCCGCCAATTGTAAAGCAATCAAGAATTCACCTACAGAAGCAGATACACTATCCATATCCTGATAAACCCGGGCCAAATAATAATGAGCTTTCATTCGCAAAACATCATTATTTCCCGAATCATAATAGTCCACTACTTTATACATCACTGAATCAGTGGTGTGTTTTATGTAATTCTTGTCTTTGGCTTGCGTTAGCAATAATGCATAATATGCCCTGCCTGCCCGTAAAAGTGTATCTGTATTGTCAATATTTTCAAGTAATAAAAGAGCACTATCGGGGTGGTTTTCCATCAGTGAATCAGCATATTGCAATACAGCAAGTTGATTATTACCACCAGAAAAGTGACAAGAGGATAAAGATAACCCTATCAGGGCAAACAGAATAGCACGTCGTATAAAATGTGTCATAGATGCAAATATAGAAAACCTTTAGTTATTTAAAGATAAATGCCTAAGAATATATTCTTTAAGGGTATAAATTTATATACTTGAAAAGAAGGTACAAGAGCCTATCTACAAGTATGAATACAAGAGTTTAAGTTTCAAAACATCCGGATGTTATCATACACAACATCCGGATGTTATAAATCAGCACATCCCCATGTTTTTATTCAAAACATCCGGATGTTTTGAATCTATCTCATAAAGAAGATATACATAAGAAGAGTACATCTTATAGTTATAAAGAACAGTTGTTTTACATAACAGAGATACATAGAAGTATAACGCTTAAAACAACCTGATCCTACCCTATAGCATTCTCAATATATTTCGATGGTGAAACATGATAGAACTCCTTGAACTTCTTTCCAAAATACTTGGCATCACAATAGCCTACCATTGTTGCTACCTCTGTAACGCTGTATCGCTGCGTGGCAAGTAAGGCTCTGGCTTTATCCATCTTAAAAGCAAGTATATAGTTTTCGGGGGCCTTCCCTATAATATCCGTCATCTTGCCATAGAATTTAGTACGACTCATCCCCATGTCTGCACTCAGCATTTTAATTGTATACTTCCTTTCAAAAAGGTTTTCCTCCAGGAATTTTTGTACCTTATCCATAAACAGAGCACTGTCATCATTCTTCACTGTTATTTCAGAAAGAATGGCAGATGAATTCTCTGCCAGAAGCTTTCTGAGCTGTTCACGCTGTAAAGTATGCCTGGCAATGAGCATCCGGATGTCTGCTTTGAGCCTGCAAATATTAACCATACGTCGTTCCAGTTTGTCGGCACCACAACGGGTGTGGGTGAGATAACTTTCATTATCATCGGAGTTTATCAGGAGAACGACAGGGATATTAATCATACTGATATCCGACTTTATCCGGGAACAAAGCTCATCCCCATACGTACCATCAATAGTTTCATCAATAATAATAACATCCGGCATGGATTGATCAAAGAAAGAGAAAACCTGTTCCGGCTTTTCAAGAGTTGTCATCCGAAAAGATACCGAGAGAGTTTCATTCAGATAATTGCTTAATTCTTTATCGGCCATCACCAGTAGAACATACGGAGCTTTATTGGATCCGAGCGATAACTTTACATCATCAACTTCATTATTATTAGAACAAATAGCTTTATCACTTTTCTGTACACAATTCTTCGCCACCGGATGTTTCGTTATATTACAATTTAAAGGAACGACTATTTGAAAAGTAACTATTCGTCCACGACTATTTACTATCAGTTTTCCGCCATGCAAGTGGATTATCTTTTTTATAAGCCGAAGACTTCCGTAACAATGTACTAATCCCAGTCCGGAGATTGGTGCAAACACTCTTTTTTCTTTATTGTCACACTCTGGACAGTTGGTTATTTGCAGACTCCAGCAATCAGCAAGGTGAGATACTCTAATATTTATACAACCACCACAAGGTGTAATATCAATTATCTTGTTCAGAAGACACTGAAGAGCAGCAGTCATAGCAATTTCATTCACCTGACAACTGAGATAATTGAAACTCTTACTGACATTTAATTGTATCCGGTGCATATTGGCATATACACGGCATTGGTCAGTAAGCAGAGTCAGATACGTGTAAAGTTCAAACTCAGTAGTAGTAAAACCAGAATGCATTTTTTTCTCCATAGCATTCAATGCAATAATATTTTTATGACAATCCATGACATAGTTAGTGTGTCCAAGTGCCCGTTTTACTTTTTTTGATGCAGATTCAGAGATATTGTCAGAGGTAACATCCTCCAGCAGGTTCTGTATAAGTGTCATTGGAGTCTGTGCCTTATCAATTATACCCAATGAAATTCCTAACTTTTCATGGGAAAGTAATTCTTTATTATGTACTATCCTATTATAGGTCATTAGGGAGATAAGTATTCCTATCACCAGCGCTTCAAGGGGATAAAACCATAAAGCAGACCATAAAGATTCAACAATAATGGAAACTGTCGGATGTTGATCTGTAAGATATTCCTCCCCTTCCAGTTGAGCAGAGGATAGAGAACCAGGATATGCACCACCATATCTTGTACTCTGCAAAACAAATAGTAAAAATATAAAATGAAGTCTCATGTGATTAAGTAAATATTAAATTATTTATTCCTTAAGAAAGCTATGATCTCCTGTTCTTCTATTATCTAAAGATGATTTATTCATAGCCTTCCAATGCAAGTATATGGCTTTTTACACAGCCGGATTGGGTACTATCTTTCAAAATATATAGGTAATATTTATCAGGGAGATTTTTTTGTGGTAATTAAAAAAATGCAAGGAATGTGTAGAATAGGTCAGTAAAAATGATCTAAATCCGAAAAAATGTATCCGGATGAATCAAATTTAAAATTACGACTAATCGATGGGACAGAGTATGGAATACAGGTGGAATTTTATGTTAAAGGAGGGTATATTATATCATTGTTTATCAAGCAAATACCAATAATAAAATCAATGATATTATGTAATTATATCCAAATGAGATCTTGTGTTTATACTTGAATACTTTCAAATTATCTCTTAAAAAAGAAGAGAGCCGCCTTCTATAGCCTATGGCATAGAAGAGCGGCTCTCTATAAATAAATAGCTGTAAAGCTACGCTGATTACAAACCGAAAGCGGCTTTTACTTTGTCTACATAGTCCAGTTTTTCCCAAGTGAAGAGCTCTACTTCAATAGTCTTAGTGGGCTGATAACGAGAAGAGAAAGTTTTGGTTACTACACGGGGTTCACGTCCCATATGTCCATAAGCAGCAGTTTCGCTATAGATAGGATTACGTAACTTCAAACGTTCTTCAATAGCCTTCGGACGAAGATCAAATAATTCGTCAATCTTTTTAGCTATTTCACCGTCACTCATCTTCACATTACTGCGTCCGTAAGTATCTACATAAATGTTGATAGGGCGAGCCACACCAATAGCATAAGACACTTGCACGAGCATTTCGTCGGCCACACCAGCAGCAACCAGATTCTTAGCAATATGACGGGCAGCATAAGCAGCACTACGGTCTACTTTGCTGGGATCCTTGCCAGAGAAAGCACCACCACCGTGTGCACCTTTACCACCATAGGTATCTACAATGATCTTACGCCCAGTAAGACCTGTATCGCCATGAGGACCGCCGATAACAAACTTACCGGTTGGATTCACATGATAAATGATATTGTCATTAAACAAAGCCAATACGTCTGCATGATGAATAGAAGCAATCACACGAGGCATCAGTATCTCGATAACATCTTTACGGATGATAGCAAGCATCTCTTCATCAGCCTTCAACTGAGCCTCTGCAGAGTCGTCTGCCGGCTGGATAAAGTCGTCGTGCTGGGTAGATACCACAATTGTATCAATGCGTACGGGTTTGCCGTTGTCATCATATTCAATAGTCACCTGGCTCTTGGCATCGGGGCGGAGATAGGTCATTTCCTTCCCTTCGCGACGAATATCTGCCAAAACGAGCAGGATACGATGTGCCAGATCAAGAGAAAGCGGCATATAATTTTCTGTTTCGTTAGTAGCATAACCAAACATCATTCCCTGGTCGCCTGCACCCTGATTCATCGGGTCTTCGCGTTCTACGCCACGGTTGATATCGGCACTTTGCTCATGAATAGCAGAAAATACACCACAGGAATTACTTTCAAACATGTACTCACCTTTGGTGTAACCGATTTTCTTAATTACTTCACGTGCTACAAGCTGCAAGTCAATGTATGCACTGGTTTTCACTTCTCCCGCCAGTACTACCTGTCCGGTAGTTACCAAGGTTTCGCAAGCTACTTTCGAACTGGGGTCAAATGCCAACAGTTTGTCAAGTACAGCGTCCGATATTTGATCGGCCACTTTGTCGGGGTGTCCTTCAGACACCGATTCGGACGTGAATAAATATCCCATTTTAATTAAAAATTAAAAGTTGAAAATTGAAAATTAAAAATCAAATGAGAAAAGACAGGATGAGTAGGGGAGTGCCATCCGGCACACAGAAAGGAATGTTGTTTTAGCATTTTTTTCTGTGGTTGCAAGCTACTCAAATCTTTCCACATTTCATTTCGGACACAAAGGTAGAGATTATTTCTGATTAATTACTAACTTTGGTCCATATTAACATCATTTTCGTATGAAGAAGAGAATAAAAAGAGTACTTATTTTGTTGGCATACATCGGAGTAACGATAGGAATCTATTATGTCATTTGCATGCTGATGCACAAGCCATTTACAGAGCTGCATTATCTATATGCAGCATTAATAGGCTGCATCGCCTATCTGCCTCAGTTTATTGCGGAGAAAAAGAAGAAGTAAAAAGTTGTTTCATTGTTTTGTGAAGCACAGGATGCATCACATCGGGAGCAATCTCCGCCAGAGGTTCCATTACAAACCGGCGTTCGGTCATTAGAGGGTGGGGGAGGATCAAGCCTTCTTCATCCATAATTGTATCGCCATAAAGCAGCAAATCGATATCTATAAGCCGATCTGAATATACTCCACCCATAGACTTACTTGTACGCCCTAACTCCCGTTCTATCGCCTGAGTTTCCTTCAATACCTCCAAAGGCCGGAGAGGGGTCTCTACACAAACTACAGCATTCAAAAAACTATTATCAGAAGCAAATCCCCAGGGAGCAGTCACATAAAAAGCGGAAAGGGAAACAATCTTCCCTATCCGCTCTTCTATTTTTTGTACAGACATCCGGAGATTCTGCTCTTTATTTCCTAAATTAGTTCCAAGCCCCAAATAAACCATGATAATGAGTGATTAGCGATGAGTGATAAGTGATTAACGATTAGCGATGAGTGATAAGCATACGCCGCATGGCACTAATCACTTATCACTAATCACTAATCGTTATTTTCCTAGTCTATAATCAACATTGCATCCCCATAGGTACCAAAACGGTAGCCTTCCTTCATTGCCACATGATAAGCATCCATTACCTGGTCATATCCACCAAAAGCGGCTACAATCATCAACAGGGTAGACAATGGCATATGGAAATTAGAGATCATCGCATTGGCTACCGTAAATTCATACGGTGGGAAAATAAACTTATTTGTCCAGCCTTCATATTCCTTCAGATGCCCGTCTGTGCTTACAGTACTCTCGATAGCACGCATTACAGTAGTACCTACGGCACATACATTTCTGCCCAAATCTTTGGCACGATTCACCGTTTTTACAGCTTCGCCGGTAACAAACATCTGCTCCGAATCCATCTTGTGCTTGGTAAGGTCTTCCACGTCAATATCACGGAAGTTACCCAAACCGGCATGCAATGTGATATAAGCAAAATCAATGCCTTTTATTTCCATCCGTTTCATCAATTCACGGCTAAAATGCAAGCTGGCAGTAGGCGCCGTTACAGCTCCTTCGTTCTTTGCAAAGATAGACTGGAAACGTACTGCATCTTCTTCTTCTACGGGACGATTAATGATAGAGTGGGGCAGCGGGGTTTCGCCCAACGCATAGAGCGCTTTCTTAAACTCATCATGAGGACCATCATAGAGGAAACGCAATGTACGCCCACGTGAAGTGGTATTATCGATTACTTCGGCCACCATTGAATCATCGTCACCAAAATAAAGTTTATTGCCGATACGGATTTTACGGGCCGGATCTACCAATACATCCCACAGGCGAAGTTCTTCATTCAGTTCGCGCAATAAGAACACTTCAATACGTGCACCGGTTTTCTCCTTATTACCATACAAACGAGCCGGAAATACCTTGGTGTCATTGAAAATAAACACATCCTTATCATCAAAATAATTCAAGACGTCTTTAAACATCTTATGTTCAATCTCACCCGTTTTACGGTGGAGTACCATTAAACGCGATTCATCTCTGTACTTCATCGGATGCAGAGCTATTTTATCCTCTGGTAACTTAAATTTAAATTGTGACAGTTTCATATCTATTCTCCTTATTACGTTAATTATCTTCTGTTATTTCAATCTCTTGCTGGTCTACCCAGTCTGCAAAGCGTTCGGGATCAAGGCAATCCTCCAATTTAACCTCACCTACACGGGTACGAATCAATCCTGTGAGATGGGCACCGCTGTGAAGCGCTTCACCAATATCACGGGCCAATGCACGAATATACGTTCCCTTACTACAAACCACCCGGATCTTTATCTCCATCTTCTCCAAATCACATGCCAGTAACTCTATCTCGTCAATGGCCAGCAATTTAGGCTTCAACTCTACCTCTTGCCCTTTACGTGCCAGATCGTAAGCACGGGCACCATCTACTTTACAGGCCGAGAAAGCCGGAGGAATCTGCTGAATCTCTCCCAAAAACAGCTTCAATGCTTCTTCGATCTTCTCACGGGTTATATGCTCCGTGGGATAAGTTGCATCTATCTCATGCTCCAGGTCATAAGACGGAGTAGTAGCCCCCAACTGTATGGTAGCAATATACTCTTTTGTATGATACTGAAACTCTTCTATTCTCTTAGTCGCCTTACCTGTACATAGAATCATGACTCCCGTAGCCAAAGGATCTAACGTACCGGCATGTCCTACCTTTAATTTCTTTACTTTCATCCTCCGGCAGATGTGATAACGTATGTGGCCTACCACTTTAAACGATGTCCACCCCAGAGGTTTATTGAAAAAAAGTACTTCTCCTTCTTTAAAATTCATTAAGCAATCTCTAAATTATATCCACACATCAACAGCACCAGAATTGTTCCTCCTACGATAATACGATACCAACCGAAAGCTTTGAATCCATACTTTGTAACAAAACTAATAAAGAACTTAATGGCCAGCAGCGCCACTATAAAAGCAACGATATTACCAATGATCAAGGCAGACATATTGTTCATTAAGACTTCTGTTCCGCCATCCAAAAAGAGTTTCAACACCTTATATCCGGTAGCTGCAAACATAGTAGGAACAGCCAGAAAGAAAGAAAATTCGGCAGCATCCTTTCGTGTCATCTTCTGGGCCATTCCACCCACAATAGTAGCCATTGAACGGGAAACACCCGGTATCATAGCAATGCACTGGAACAATCCGATATTAAATGCTTTCTTTTCCGTCATCTTAAAGTCTTTATCACTTTTAGAAAATATCTTGTCACAAAACAGCATAAATATACCACCTATCACAAGCATTACGGCTACCACTACCACGCTTTCCAACAATGCATCTATTTCGTCACTAAACAATAGGCCAAGAACTGCCGCAGGAATAAATGCCACCAAAAGCTTCCAGTAAAAATCAAACTTATGCAGAAAGCGTTTAAGGGCTGAAGTACCCTCAGGCAATGGAGTATGATTTAAACGGAAAAAACGTTTCCAGTAAAGGCAAACTACCGAAAGAATAGCACCAAACTGAATAATTACCGTAAACGCTTTTACAAATTCGGTACTTTCCACCCCTAACAAAGCCTGTGTTATAATCATGTGTCCGGTGGAGGAAACAGGCAAAAACTCAGTCAATCCTTCTACAATAGCAATAATAATAGTTTGTATCGTCGTTAAATCTCCCATACTTATTCTTCTATTTTGGTTTTAGGTTTGCGCAACACTGCGTATATCATAAAAATAAAGCCCAGGAAGCAAACTACCGGTGCCACTTTTATTCTTCGTACACTGAAAATATCCGGTTCAAAAACGGTCTCTGTAGAAGAAGGCCCCGTCATAAGGATAAAACCAATAATTACTACCGCCATTCCGATAGCAAGTAAAATGAAATTGGTCTTGTCAAAGGCAAATTTTTGTTTGTCAGCCATAATGTTATTTACTATTTACGATTTACAATTTACGATTGAAATTACACGTTGTGTTATATGTAATACAGCGTACTGGCTTTCATCCTCAAGTATTTATTGATGGACAAATAGGCACACAAGAACGTAATTACGACACCAAATATCAATACCGAACCAGAAACCAGCAACATCACTTCAGGAGTTATCACACGAATCAGTTCCGGTTCATAAGATACCAACCAATAGGCAGTTCCCATCAGGATAGCATCGGCCATGATACCTGCCAACACACCACTCCATATATTCCGTCGTAAAAACGGACGGCGGATAAAGCCCCAACTGGCTCCCACTAACTTCATGGTATGAATGAGGAAGCGCTTGGAATAGATAGCCAAACGTATGGTATTATTTATCAATGCGAAAGAAATAAGAGCCAGTACCACTGCCAGAGCAAGCAGTACAAGACTGATATTCCGTATATTATCGTTCACCAAATCAATTAATTCGCGCTGATAGAGTACGTCTTGTATATTGGTGTTCTTCTTTATCATTTTCTCTATCTTGGCAATACTATCGGAATTAGCATAATCAGAGTGTAGTTTGATTTCAATAGAAGCAGTAAAAGGGTTATAACCCAGGAACTCTTCCGGATCAGTACCCATGGCTTCACTCTGCTCTTTCAAAGCTTGTTTCTTTGATATGTATTCTGTCTGCTTCACAAAAGGTTCTTTATCCAGCTTCTTCTGCAACTTCAGAATATCAGCCTCTTTCATATCATCACTGATGAGAACTGAAAAATTAATATTTTCGCGGACATAAATAGAAAGATTATGCGCCCCCAGAACAAAAAACACAACGAGTCCTAACAACAACAATACCAACGTAGTACTGATACTGGACGTTATGAATTGCATGTCGAAATAAGACACTGAATTATTTTTGTTTTTATTCTTCATCAGCGTTTTTTTCTAAATACGTAAATCATAGAACTACTTCTCTCTTTCTTCGTTAAGGTACCAAGCCATGCCATTGCTCCTACCCACATACCCTTCATAAAAGGGAAAGAACTACCCCGGTGCTTTTCACTCAACATTGATACATAAAATGCATCAAACGGCATCGGATGGCGTGCTGCCATAATAAACCCATGTTTGGAAGCAAATTGCTGTATTGTAACCGGAGTGAAATGCCATAAGTGGCGGGGTACATCATACGCCGCCCAATATTTGCCATACTTACCGGCATCATACGAAGAGCAGTTGGGTACAGCCACAATAAGAACACCTCTGTCTGATAAAAGCTCCCGGAGACGTTCCCAGGTTTCATCAAGATGCTCCAGATGTTCCATCACATGCCACAAAGTAATCACGTCAAATGAACCCGCTTCGAACTCCTGCAATTCTTCTTCCGCCTTCACATCCAGTCCGAAATGCTCTTTGGCAAACATACGTGCCTGAACATTCTTTTCGATAGCTTCCACTTTCCAGCCACGTTGCTCCATTGTCGAAGCAAAATAGCCTGTTCCTGTACCGATATCAAGTAAACGCCCCGATTTGCGATGAGACTCTTTGGCCACAAGACGTGCCTTCTTACCCAACATGTACTTACGTACCTGATGGTAAATAGCATTCATTACTCCTTTTTTTGTATCAGAATGGGAAATATAATCGGGAGTTTCATAATAGCGTCCTATTTCTGCTTCTACAGGCACACCCTGTGTGAAAGTAAATCCGCAGTCCTCACAGGAAAGCACATCAAACTGTTCACCCGATGCATAGAAATCCGTACAAGTCATGACACGCTTCAAGTGCGTGCCACCGCATAGCGGACAAGCATTTATAGAGAGTTTATTCATTGATTATTGCCATAAATTAAGTGCGGCATTGAGTCACAAGACCGCACTTCACCCGAATTTGGTGCAAAGAAACAAATAAAAAGTGATGTAAGGTAGTTTCTTTGAGGTCTTTTAACAGATAATGCAATCCAAATGCAATATGCTTATAAAAAGTTTATTCCTCTGATACACTACACACAGGTAAAATCAGTATCAGCATGACGAATATTAGATTTTTTATTTAACTTCGTAGCCATATTCAACCAGAATGCCTTAATAAGTTTAGACATGGAAAAGATAAACAAAGAAATAGTTTTATTACTTATCAACGGTAGTCATTCGGCCTTCTCCAAAATATACGTAAAGTGTCACCGGCAATTTTTCCTGCTGGCATTACGCTATCTGAAATCAAAAGAAATGGCAGAAGATGCGGTGCAATACTCATTTATGAGACTGTGGGAAACCCGCACGCAGATCGATGTAGAGCAAGGAGTGGAACCTTACCTATACGGTATCCTTAAAAATCACCTGTTAAATACATATAAGTTTCATCAGCTGACTCTTGAAAAAAAAGAGGAAATCATACTGGGAATGCCGCTTTTTGAAGAAGAGAATATTACACAAACCCTGTACAGAAAACAGCGTGACGAAGCTATACAAAAAGCCTTAGCCCAGTTACCACCTCAAAAACGCCGTATTTGCCAAATGAAAATCTTCGAAGGCTTATCCAATGCCGAAATAGCCGAACAACTTAATATTACCGTCAACACCGTAAAAGTATCTTATTATAAAGCTATATTGTCATTGCGTGAAAGCCTGAACGAAAAAGATTTCATCTGTATTTGCATGGTATTGCTTAGTGCCTCCTTTTCCTAAACTATAACCACACCCTGATTTGTTTATAAACGTTAAATATCAAAAATCGGGTAATACTTTTCTTCACTACGATTTTACTCTATATACAAGGCGAAAGTAAAGAGTATTTTCTCATTACAACCTAAAACTAATAAAATGACAACAGAAAACCACTACCCAATCACGGACGAAGATATCCGGCTTTATTTATGTGATGCTTTGTCACCGGAGCGACGGGCTGAAATACGTCGCTGGTTCGGTACTGAAGAAGGACAACTTTATTTATCTGAAGTAATTGATGAAGATGTTGCCCGTATTCTGATGGGCGAGGAACTGCAAAGCTCAGAAACCATAAAAATACAGCCACTTTGTATACCAGACCCGGTAGAAAAAAACAAAAAACATCTTCCAACAACCATCGGAAGATGGTTACGCCATGTCGCAATATGGATCCCTGCTATTTTATTATTAGCCGCCGGAGGATACGTATATTACAATCAAACACAATCACCCCGATTTGCCGAAATATACGTTCCTAAAGGAGATATGCAGACAATTATCTTTCAGGACGGAACTAAAATTATCCTGAATGCCGACTCCCGCCTAAAGTATACCCCCGGTTTCAAATTATTTAGCCGGGAAGTGGAACTGGAAGGAGAAGCCTACTTTGAAGTAGCCAAAAATAAAATCCGCCCATTTACAGTACACACCTCAGGAATTGACATAAAAGTACTGGGAACAAAATTCAATGTAAAAGCATACACCGATGAATCGGATATTACTACCACTCTAAATCAGGGTCATGTCCGGGTAAGCGATATCCGGGGAAAAAGCCTGGAACTGTTTCCGGGAGAACAAATTATCTATGAAAAGAAAAACGGGACAATGCATAAGCATTCTCTTGAAAATGTGTCGGACTATTCAGGCTGGAAGACAAACAGCCTATACTTCACAGACACTCGCCTTGATGATATATCCAAAGAATTATCCCGCAAATTCAACAAAGAAATTGTGCTGATGGATCAGTCTCTGGAGAATTCAATATACACAATATCATTTAATAACATGCCTCTGGATTCAATTCTGGAAGATTTAACACGCATTTCTCCGATTAGATATGAAAAGATCAACGACAAGATATTAATATACAAGAGAAAATAAAAAAAGGTAGCCAATAAAGGAATAGGGCCCTTCCATTGACTACCAATTTTATTCATATGTAAAATTCAAAACAAAAGTATGAAAATTTTGCCAGTTTTTATCAGAAAACGAATGATAAAGATTCGATTTTTTAATATTCTTAAAAAAGAATCACATTCATTCGTTCTAAAAGTCACAGTAGCGATACTATTCCTCTTCAACACTGGAATACTTTGCGCTCAAAAGGTTTCGGTACGGTACAAAGACGTACCCTTAAAAACCGTACTAAATGATGTTGCCAAACAATCTAAACTCCGCCTGGCATACAGCGGCAGTTTTACGGATTTGTCAGTGAAGGTTTCGGTACAGGCATCTGCAAAAGATGTAAAAGAAGTACTTTCCGAGTTAACTCAAAAAACAAATGTAAATTTTGAAATACGGAACGGAAGTATCTACATTTTTCTGAAAGAACCTCCCCAAAAAGAAAAAAAAGAGAAAGCAAACTTCTCGTTATCCGGAACCGTTTATGACGAAAATAATCTCCCTTTGATAGGCGTCAACGTCCTGATCAAGGGTTCCACCAAAGGAACAAGCTCCAACATGGACGGAGAATTCACCATTACAGCGGAGAAAGGGGATATTCTCGTATTGTCATATCTGGGGTACACTTCGAAAGAGTTAATAGTAAAAGGGAAAGAACCGATACGGGTAGTCATGTCGGAAGATACCAAAGTTCTTTCAGAAGTAGTAGTAATCGGATACGGCGCAGTCCGCAAAACAGATGTGACAGGAGCTATCTCCAGTATTAAAATGGATGAATTAAGTGTCACTACACCAACACTCGAGCAAGCATTGGTAGGGCATGCTGCCGGTGTTGAAATTAAACAGACATCCGGAAGCCCGGGTGAAGGTTTATCACTGCGTGTTCGTGGAGTAGGTTCTATCAATGCCGGTTCAGAACCACTGTATGTAGTTGACGGATTCCCCACATCAAAAGATGTATATATCAACCCGAACGATGTGGCTTCCATCGAAGTTCTGAAAGATGCAGCATCAGCAGCTATCTATGGTTCACGTGCAGCCGGAGGCGTTGTTTTAATAACAACCAAAAGAGGTACAAACAGCGGACGGGCAAAAGTAGAATATGATTTTCAATACGGTTTTCAACAGGTAGATCACAAAATAAAAATGCTGGACGCTTACGGCATGCGCGATTTTTCAATAGAAAGTGCTAACAATGCTTATCGTGACTGGTGTACCAAAAACGGGAAGGAATACAGTCCGCTACATAATAACGAGTACCGTATGTCTGTTGCCGGAGCAACCAGTGGAAAGATTTTCCAGATACCGGATATCTTTTTCAACTTTGAGACAGGACAACCCATTGAACCGGCTTATAATACAGACTGGCAGGATGCCATATTCTCCACAGCTCCTATTATGAAGCACAATCTGAATATTACCGGTGGCAATGACCGGGTAAAGTATATGGCCAGTGCCGGATATCTGGAACAAGACGGTATTATCGCACCATCTTATCATCACCGGTTTACGACGCGCTTCAACATTGACGGTAAACTGACCGACCGTTTGAGTATAGGAGTCAACACCGCAGCCTCCTATACCAAAAACCGAATCGTACAGGCAGAAGGACGTCATTACAATGACGGTATCATTATGAGTGCCCTCGTGATGTTCCCGCAATTCCCGGTATATAACACAGATGGTTCATACGCTGTCGATCAGCAGATGCAATATGCCAAAAAATATTCCATAGCACCGGCTGAAAATCCGGTTGCCCTGGCACATGAGATTGAAGATTTCCAGAAAAGATATATGTCATCCGTCTCGGGATACCTGGACTTGGAAATCGTAAAAGGCCTAAAAGCAAAGATCTATTCCGGAATGCAATATATATCCCAGACAGAAAGTTATTATCGCCCCTCAACAGTAGGAGGTACCATTATGAATACCGACGGCACAACGGCCGGTAGCGGATATGTGGGTGATCAGCGGCTTTCAAGGGCTTCTTACAGTACACAAACCAATCTTGACTGGATATTGGAAGCAACCCTTAATTACAACCGTACCTTCGGAGATCATGGGATAAACATTTTAGGAGGTTACTCTATGCAGGAAAAAGTATATGATAACTCTTCCATCGGTGCCCGCAACTTTGTAGATGATACGATTCGGGAATTAAGTGCCCATGGAACTGCTCCCGGAGACAGTTGGGGAGATACTGATAAATTCGATTGGGCCATGATGTCTGTTTTCGGGCGTGTAGTGTACTCATGGAAGGACCGTTATACATTTACCGGCTCTCTGCGTGGTGACGGTTCATCCCGCTTTGGAAAAGACAATCGATGGGGAATGTTCCCATCCGTTGCTTTAGGTTGGAATATATCCAATGAGGATTTCTGGACGAATCACATCGGAGAAAATTTCGGAGCAAAATTAAGAGTAAGCTGGGGTATCAGCGGAAACAATAACATCGGAAATTACGAGCATGTAGGGTATATGAGTGATTTAGGCGGTTACGTATTAGGCGGCCAAATAGTTCCCACACGTTATCCAAGCGCTTTCGTCGACAACTTACTGGGGTGGGAAAAAACAGATCAGTATAATGTAGGAATGGACTTGAGTTTCCTTAGAAACCGCATCACCCTGTCCGCCAACTATTACAACAGTACCTCGAATGACTTATTGTTCAATAAACCGGTATCGGCCATTGCCGGAGCAACTCAATATAAATCAAACCTGTCCAATGCCAAAATACGCAACACCGGCTTCGATATTCAAGTTGACGGACGCATCCTCACCGGGGTTGTAAACTGGAATATAGGAGCCAATCTTTCCTTGAACCGAAATAAAGTACTTTCGTTACCCGATTCTCAATCCATTGTCAGCATTGGAGAAAGAAGTGCTATCAGCCACATAACAATGGTTGGAAAACCCATCGGTTCTTTTTACGGGCTGAACAGTCTCGGAGTAATTTCAGAAGAAGAGTATCAACGGATACTGGTAGATAAACAACACATAGGTGAAGAAGGTTATCAGCTCACCGGCCCGGCCGTATGGAACTACGAAAATGTACAACCGGGTGATGCCAAATGGAAAGATGTCAATAATGATGGTAAAATCACAGATGATGACCGGGAGATATTAGGAGATAATTATCCAGATTTTACTTATGGGTTCAGCACCAATATCAGCTACAAAGGATTAAGCTTAAGCGCTTCCTTTTCAGGAGTACAGGGAGCACAGGTCATCAGTTTCCAGAATTACTACCTGCTGAATATGGAAGGTACCTGCAATCAATTTGCATTGGCAGCCGACCGTTACAATGCCGTCACTAATCCCAATCCGGCTATGTATCGTGCCAATATTGCCACCACTAACAAAAACACCTATGGGGTGTCATCCTATATGGTGAACGATGCATCATACTTTCGTTGTACTAACATCACTTTAAACTATAATCTGCCTCAAAAATGGGTAGAAAAAATAAAATTAAGAGGTATCTCACTTTTTGCCTCCGTTGACAATGCATTTACGATAACCGATTACATAGGCTATAACCCGGATGTAAATTACAAGTCGGGCAATCTGATGCCGGGTTTCGACTGGGGAACTTATCCACTGGCACGAGCCTATAATTTTGGTTGTAAACTATCATTCTAAAAAACAGGATCGCATTATGAAAAAGATAAAATTAATAAAGAACATAATTCTCTTTAGTTGTTTGATTACGGGATTTACCGCCTGTGACTTCTTAGAACGTTCCGACCCTGATAAACTCAATAAGAAAGACTTCTATAAAACTGAGGATGATATGTATCAGGCGTTAAACGCCGCCTATGACGGATTAAAAACAAATTATTACAATAACATGTATTATTGGACTGAAATCAGATCCGACAATACCACATTAGCATCCAAAACAGCCAATTCGGGTATATACAATGATTTTGACGTATACAATCTGACATCGAGCAATGCAGAGGTACAACGGGCCTGGTACGGAATGTTCACTTGTATCTATCGCAGTAACGTAGTGCTCGACTACATCGATGCCGTACCGATGAGTGATGAGAAGAAGAGCCAATACAAAGCAGAAGCCCGTTTTTTGCGTGCTTTATCCTACTATAACCTGTCACAACTGTTTGGTGATGTTCCTATTGTAGACAAACAATTAAACAGTGAAGCGGAAGTCCTCAAATACGGTCGCCGCCCGATAGCAGAAGTTTATGACTTTATTGTAAAAGACCTGAAATTCGTAACTCAAAGCCAACTGCCGGACAATTGGGGATTTGACGGAAACAATCCCAATTTCGGACGTGCTTCAAAAACAGCCGGATATGCTTTATTAGGAAAAGTATACCTTACAATGGCCAAACGGTTAAATGATGGGGCCACTCAAGACTATCTTCAATTGGCTAAAGAAGCCCTCGAAGCCGCTTACAACGTTCGCCCGTTCGGAAAACTGGAAGATATCGCCTATGGCAAAGTATTCGGTGTCGCCAATATTGCCTGCAATGAAATCATATTTCAGGTAATGTACTTACAGGGAACCGACGAAGGCTCTTACTTTGCGAAAAATTTTCAGCCACTCAATGCCACAGGAATCATTTCACAATCACAAGGTTTGGGAGACAATATTCCGGAAAATGACCTGACTAAAGAATACGAAACCGGCGATATGCGCAAAGTGGTTTCGTACAAGACCTATGGAACAACTCCCTATGTCAACAAATATGTAGATTTGGGAGATTCTCAAGGGCGCGGCGGTTCTTGCTGGATAGTATTGCGCTATGCCGATGTTATTCTGATGCTTGCCGAAGTAAATGAGGCGCTCAACTTAGAACCCGAAGCCATTACTTATATTGATATGATTCGTACCCGTGCCAAATTAAAACCTTACGATCAGGCTTCTGAAACGTACAAAGCAGCCTATCCTACTCTCAAAGAGGTCATTCTGCACGAACGCCGCATCGAATTGGCTTTTGAAAACCACCGTTGGTTTGATCTTCTCCGGTTTTATAAGCCCGGCGACCTGGTAGAGTTCCTAAGCAGTAAATCGGTACAGGGGTGTTCCAAACGCGATTTATTACTTCCTATACCTTGGCGGGAAGTGTCCATAAATCCATCCGGAATGTATCAGAACGACGGATACTAAAATCCGAATACTATTTTATTTAAAAACTTTTCCGCAGGGAGTCAACTCTCTCTGTTGGTCCTTGCTATACCTATAAATTAAAATTATTACAATTATGAAAACAAGACTTTTCCTTTTCACAGCACTGGTAATGAACTGTTTAACCGGTTTTTCTCAGAAATATTTATGGAGTAGCCAATTTGGGATTGCCGATGTAGAAACTTCAGCCAAAAGTATGGCTATAGATGCCGACAACAATGTATACCTCACAGGTTGTTTCACCGGAGCAGAAATGACAATCGGTGATAAAGAAATAAAAGGAACCTCCACCGTAATGGATGCATACATAGCCAAGTTTACCCCCAATAAACAATGCGTATTTGCCTCATCCATTAAAAGTACATCGGGCTCGGTAATCATACAAAGTGTCGCCACAGATGCCTCAGGCAACTCTTACGTCGTAGGTAATTTTGAGTCTGACGCTCAAATCTCCGAAACATTTAAAATAGAATCCGACTATAAAGATTTCCTGATCGCTAAATACGATGCGACCGGAAATCCTGTCTGGCTGAAAGGTACCGCCTCCGGTATAGAACCTGTTATTAAAAGTATAGCAGTAAATCAAAATGATGGAAGTTTTGTCATTACCGGAGCTTTCACCGGAAATTTAAATATGGATATAAACGGAGGTAACTCAGAAATTTCATCCGGTGATTCCGAACTCGCTTTCTTTATCGCTAAATACGATAGTAACGCTAATCTGATCTGGGCAAAAACAATGTCAGGAAGCGGAACAGGAACGGGAAATCTTATATCTGTAGACGAAGAAGGGGGAATATATGCAGCCGGAACATTCAGCGGAACCATTCAATTCGGAACACAGTCTATGACGGCGGCTTCTGTAGAAAACACAGACAATTTCCTGATTAAATATTCAGCTGACGGAAATCTGATTTGGGCACGCAGTTTAACAGGTAGTAAATTAGACGATATCAATGCCATGGATGTAGCCGGCAATCAGGTAGTCATCGGCGGTGTGATACGAAGCGAAGATCTGGTTGTGGATAATGCACCCGAAGTAACCATGAAGACCCTGGACACTTCCGGAAGTTGGAACAGTATGCTGATTGTCTCTTTCGATACAAACGGAAACTATCAATGGAATTATATAGCAGGCAGTATCAACCAACCGACAGATGTCAAAACAGTTGCCATAGACAAAGATGGCTCGATATGGAACGCCGGTACTTCTTTTGGAACTTATTATTTTAATCCGGATACAGAAGACGAGGCAAGACAGTTCCCTTCTAAAGCTAAAGGAGGACAGGATATGTATCTGATGAAATTATCATCAAGAGGCGAAGTACTGATAGGACACCGCATAGGAGATGCTACCCGGGAAGGTGCGATGGCTATGGTAGTAGGAAATGAAGGATTATTATATGTGGCCGATATGATATCTACCCGTAGCGGCGGTACGGCTTCTCCCGTAAACCTGTTTGGCGACCCGATTACAATACCAACTATCGGCAGCAACTACAGCGTAGCTTTACTATGCTATCAGCAAATCTATGCAACTCCGGCTGTATTACCTGTCATTAAACCCGGTACGGCTTTCAGTCAGGTTATTAATGCAGAAAATGCCAATGGTGATGCCGAATTCACACTCTATTATGGTACTCTTCCCGAAGGGCTCAATCTGAATCCGGCAACCGGCGAACTAAGTGGAACAAGTACTACTACGGGAATTTATCCGATTGTGATCAGCATGAAAGACGCTGATGGAAACATTGGATTTGCCGAATATACACTTACTGTTTCTACCGGTACCGGACTGAAAGACTATCAACAGGAAACTATCAGGGTATGGGGAGACCACGGTGCCATCGAAGTATCAACAAGTACATCGAATTGCAGAGTGATGATATTCGACCTGTCCGGCAGATTAATAATACAAAACCGTTTAAAAGGCAATGACCGTTATACTGTAGACAATGGTATCTATACCGTAGTTGTGGAAGATAGTATCTCGGGAAAGAAATCGGTACATAAAGCAAGCGTCTACTAATATTAATCAATGGAAGAATGCCCGGTACGCCCGAATTCCGGGTATTCTTTCCCTACGATATGTATATCATGAACAAAATTCTAATCATCATTATATTCTCTATTTGTACTGTATCGTATGCCCAACAGCCCGAAACGGTTCATCATTTCGGAAGTATAGCGGCAGTATGCGGACGGCAAATAGTATCGGACGGTGATAACATCTGGTTAACAGGAGAATTTAGCGGAGAGCTCATTTCCAATACGGAAACCGGACTGGTATCCGAACTCCCGGCTATTTTTGCTGCCAGATATTCGGTACAAGGTATCCGCGAATGTTTAATCAGAATCGAAAACGAATCAAAAGTGAAATCCGCAATATCCGATGAGGCGGGAGTACTATGGCTTCTTACCGGAAATGACGGAAACGAAAAATTATATTCGGTATCCCCGAAAGGAGTAGTATCTTCACCCGTTTCGTTTGAAAAAAGTGCAGACTTCATCATTCAGGATTTTATATTATTCAACCAAACAGTATATCTCTGCGGAAGTTCGGAAGAGAGGTGCTTTCTGGCTGCTTATACTCTATCCGGAAAACAACTGTGGTACTCTGCTGAAGAGGGCTATTTATCCGCCTCCGGAAAAAAAATAGAGACCGATGGTAGGGATATCATTCTTGCAGGAACATATCAGGAAATGGCTACAAACAACACAGATATATTTGTCAGCCGTTTCAATATATCCGGCGAAAAAAAATGGACATGCCCGATAACAGGAGCAGGAAATGAAACAATTTCCGATATGGCATGCCTGAGTGACGGCAAACTTATTTTGTCCGGTTCTACAACCAGTCAGCAGCTCTCTATCGGTTCTTCCACACAAACCACTACATCCACAGGGATACAGCATGCTTTGTGTATTATGCTCAATCCGGACGGTAGCTACTCATCCATCTATACAGCCGGAGGAACATCTACAGGCAAAAATACGGCAATCAATACCTTATACGTCAACGATAACGATGAAATATACGCAGGAGGTTATTGTATGGGGAAAGTAATATTCAACCCATCCGGAGATAATCGCTATAACCTCCCTGATAAAGGTGCGAAAGATGCCTTTATCGTAAAATTATCTTCAGAGAATCAAGTATTGAATGTGAAACGTTTCGGTAATAAAACAGACGAGGAAATAACCGATCTATTATTTATACCGGATGCAAAAGAATACCGTTTATTTACGCTGACCAATTTCAAAGAAGCCAACGAATACGGTACTATTTACAATACTACCAACCTGACTCTATCCGGAACAACCACATTCCCGTTAGAAGCAATCGGATCGGGCAATAATGTCATTTTAGCTTCTTACGCACATATCCGGATATTCACCAATCATGTGATACCGGCACAGGAAGGAGTTTCTTACCGCAATTGCGTCTATCACCGGGGTGGTTCACGAAAAGTGACCTATCAATTACTTTCCGGTGATTTACCTTCCGGCATGTATTTTTCATCTCAAGGGGATTTGTCGGGTACTCCTTCTGAAAGCGGTTCTTTTCCTTTGGTAATACGAGGTACCGACGAACTTGGAGACAGCTCGGACTCTGCTTGTATATTACAGGTAGAATCCAATGGAGGAGTAGGCTGGGCAGAAACTGAAGAAACCACATTTCAAGTCTATCCGAATCCTGTGGAAGATAAGTTTTTCATTAAAGGCTTAACGGAAAAAATACGACTTCAGATTATATCTACACAAGGACAGTTAATGGTTGACCATGTCCTTCAAGATACTTCCGAAGCAATTCATATATCTCATTTCCCCCAGGGAGTCTATATTATCAAATGTATTTCAGAACAGAGTATCCTGTCAAAGAAAATAATCAAAAAGTAGGAAGATGAATCATACTCAACAAAATCGAACGAATCAGACCAAATGGGCTGTATTTACAGCAGCAACTTTAGGTTATGGCCTTTTCTATGTTTGCCGGCTGAGTCTGAATGTGGTTAAAAAGCCAATAGTAGACACCGGTTATCTTACTGAGACAGAATTAGGCATAATCGGTTCGGCTTTATTTTTCTCCTATGCAATCGGGAAATTTGTCAATGGTTTTTTAGCCGACAGGGTAAATGTGCGTTATCTGATGGCGGGTGGACTTCTCGTAGCGACCTTGGTAAATGCCGCACTCGGATTTGCCGTACCATTCTGGGCATTTGTCATACTTTGGGCGATAAACGGTTGGTTTCAGTCAGTAGGCGGCCCCTGTAGTGTTATTGCGTTAAACCGGTGGTTTACAGAGAAAGAACGCGGAACGGTATATGGCTTCTGGAGTGCCAGTCACAACATTGGAGAAGCGCTTACCTTTATCTTTACATCATTCATCGTTGGTGCTTTAGGATGGCAGTGGGGATTTATGAGTGCTGCATGCCTGGGAGCTGCAGGAGTTGCTCTAATATTCATTTTCTTAAAACCGGCTCCTCCCGAATGGAAAGCAATCCCATCCGGTTCCGCAGAAAAGCAAACAGCCTCATCCGTTAAAAGTAAGCAGCTTGAAGTCTTAAAAAGCCCGATGATATGGATGCTTGCACTTGCCAGTGCATTCATGTATATCAGTCGGTATGCTGTAAATAGTTGGGGAGTATATTATTTCGAGATAGAAAAAGGATATAATATTGTAACCGCCAGTACCCTCGTATCCGTCAGTTCGGTCTGTGGCATTGTAGGTACTGTATTTTCCGGTCTCCTATCCGACAAGCTATTCCACAGTAACCGAACCATACCGGCTTGCTTGTTCAGCTTGCTCAATCTGCTTGCATTGGTACTATTTCTATTCGGTCCGCAGCACTGTGAGGTTTTGGACATTATTTCTATGATACTGTTTGGCATATCCATTGGTATTCTGTTATGCTTTTTGGGAGGGCTCATGGCCATAGACATAGCTCCCAAAGAAGCAACCGGCGCAGCAGTAGGAGTCATCGGAATAGCCAGTTATATAGCAGCCGGCTTGCAAGACGTAGTCAGTGGTTTTCTAATAGAATCACGTAAAGTTATCATCGATGGAAACCCTATCTATGATTTCTCCGCCATACGTATTTTCTGGCTTTCCGCAGCTTTCATATCCCTATTATTCCTGATAATAATCTGGAGTGCAAAAAGAAAAAATTAACTACTAAACAATACAAATCATGAAAAGAGTATTTCAAATCCTATTTATCTTATCATTTGTCTCAACAGGAATTATTTCTTCCGTTCAGGGAAAGAGTAAAACGACCGATTGTAACATCCGTTTTTGTACTTATAATATCCGGGGGGATCTGCCCAATGATGGTATTAACTCCTGGAAATTCCGAAAAGACTCCTTATGCAAAATAATCAAACATCACAATTTTGATATCGTATGTATGCAGGAAGTATTGGCCAATCAGCTTGAAGATATAGAAAAGGCCACAGGCTATGCTTTTGTAGGAATCCGAGGGCTTTACAACCCTATTTTCTATAAAGCAGAGCGTTTTGAACTATTGCATAATGAAATGTTCTGGTTGTCCGAAACAATGACGCCTTTTTCAAAAGGATGGGACGGAAAGTACGATCGTTATTGTACATGGGCCAAGTTTCGTGACCGTAAAAACGGAAAGGTATTCTATGTTTTCAATACTCACCTCGACCATAAAGGGCGTATAGCACAACAGGAAGGTGCAGCCCTGGTCTGTGCACAAGCCCGGAAATTTGCAGGAAACTCCCCGGTCTTTATATGCGGAGATATGAACAGTTTCGATACAACCGATGCATACAAAGAGTATACTTCTCACTATAAAGATTCCCGGGTTATTGCTCCCCATATCTCAGGACCGGTAGGTACAGCTCACAATTTCGGGCAGGTAGAGCCCGTCCGTATCGACTACATCTTTGTAAATGATAAAATCACAGTGTTAGAATACGAAGCCGACGACGAACATTATCCAAACGGCTTTTTCCCATCTGATCATTATGCTGTATTTATCAACGCCCGTTTATAATTCAATAAAAAGATCTCAAATATGGCTTTCAGAATATATATATTCCTCTTTGCTTGCCTGAGCCTGTCATGGTTGCCGGTACATGGTGAAAATTTCGAAACCGAAATTACAATTTGCAGCTTTAATATTCGTGGTTCAAACATGGACACCGGAGTGAACGCCTGGTCGAACCGGAAAAAAATGGTAATCAAAGAATTCAGCAATTATCAGTATGATATTGTATGCATGCAGGAACCACTCATCGACCAGATACAGGATTTCCTATCCATCGGTATTTACGAGTGGCTTGGAGTATCCGGCCAGGGTACACCGGACAACGATGTATTTACTCCCATCTTCTACAACAAGAAAAAACTGAATGTATTAGATTACGGAACATTCTGGTTATCCGAAACTCCGGATGTTGTCAGCCGGGGATGGGATGGTAAATTCCCCCGCATTTGTACGTGGGCAAAATTCAGGGATATAGAAAATTGCCGCAGCTTTTACGTGTTTAACACTCACCTCGACCACGTCGGAGAGATAGCCAAGTTAGAAGGTGCCCGGTTAATCTGCCGGAAAATAAAAGAAATGGCAACCGAAGAAGCCGTGTTCATTACAGGAGATATGAACAGTACTCCCGAAACTCCCCCCATTCACACTTTTCTCAGTGAATTCAGCAATTCACGGGAAATTGCAACAGAGAAATCAGGGCCGGCAGGAACAGCACACAGCTATGGTAAATTGTATCCGCCTTCACAGATAGATTACATTTTTGTAAATGAATATATATCGGTAATCAAAGCAGTAACCATCACTAAAAATTCAGATCCGGTTTATATGTCGGATCATTATCCTATAGTTATTACTGTTGATTTTTAAGAACTTACTATACAGAAAAACAATGATTGACATATTTCAAAAAGTTAAAGGCCGACTCATCGTTTCGTGTCAGGCCGAGGAAGGCTCACCCTTTAATTCACCCGAAGGAGTAGGAGCATTTGCCCAATGTGCGGCCCAGGGAGGTGCTGCCGGTATCCGCTCCTGTGGTATAGAAAAAACGGACTATCTCATCAGACATAGCCATTTGCCGGTAATCGGTCTGACAAAATCTTATTTCCCGGACGGATTTGTACGTATTACCGGTTCATTCAGGGAAGTAGAAGCACTGATTGCAATTGGTACGCCACTGATTGCTGTGGATGGAACATTCCGCCTACGGGAAAATGGACTTACCGGACCGGAATATATCCGGAATCTAAAAAAGAAATATACAGGAGTAAAAATAATGTCGGACATATCAACCGTTGACGAAGCCATTGCATGTCGGGAAGCCGGTGCTGACTGTGTATCAACTACCCTATGCGGTTATACTCCGTATACGGCAGAAGAATCCCACAACGGACCTTCTTTGGAAATACTGCGCCAATGTGTCAACGCTCTTCCCCAGTGCCCTGTATTTGCCGAAGGACGCTATAATACCCCTCTCGAAGCTGCAAAAAGTATTGAGAACGGTGCCTGGGCAGTCGTTGTGGGTTCAGCCATTACACGCCCCCACCTTATCACAAAATGGTTTTCGGAAGCCCTGCAACAGGTAAATATTCTCTAACAGTCAGAAACATTAAACAATAAAAAAACATGAATATATTTTTTGGAACAGATGGCTGGAGAGCACACATCGATACGGAAATAAATCAAGAGACCGTATCAGTGGTAGCCCAGGCATTTGCAGATTTCATACATAACAATTATAAAGAAGAATTCCCCCGGGTAGCCTTGGCTTATGACACACGCAAGAACTCACAATTGTTTGCTACGATTTTTGCCGAAGTACTATCAGGCAACCATATAGAAGTATTATTATCCGATCGCATCACTCCGACACCGGTATTATCTTATGCCACTTTGCATGCAGGCTGTTGTGCCGGAGTGATGATTACTGCTTCACATAATCCTCCTTCATATAACGGTATCAAATTCAAATCACGTTTAGGAGGTCCGTTCAATTCAGACGACACGCGAAAAGTAGAAAGTTATTTATATGCATCCCCCATAAGGCGTTCTGTATCGAACATACATCCGATGAATTTTATACCAGCTTATACGGAGCATATTGAAAAATTAATTGATTTTGAAATAATAAAAAAAGCAGGGTTACATCTATTGGCAGATAGCATGGGAGGGGTAGGGCTTACGCTCATCCAGGAGATTCTGGATGCCCATAACTGTCCGGCGGATACCATATACTCCGAAGCGTCCGAAACTTTTCACGGACGACTGGCCGAACCGATTGAGAAAAACCTGCTGCCACTAAAGAAAGCATTAAAAGAAGGAGATTTTGCTTTTGGTGTAGCAACAGACGGAGATGCCGACAGGGTAGGGGTATGCCTGGATACAGGTGAATGGTTATCGGCACAAAATACAATATTATTGTTAGTAGACTATCTGAAACGAGTAAAACAAATACCAGGCGGTATTGTAAAAACGTCTTCCGTTTCAGACAAAGTACGTAGCATCTTCGAATCTCCTCAAACACCTATATATGAAGTCCAGGTCGGTTTCAAATACATTGCTGACATCATGACTACCCATTCCATAGCTTTCGGTGGCGAAGAAAGCGGAGGATTCGGCTACGGTATGCATATCCCCGAACGGGATGGCATATTCTCTTCACTATTACTCCTCGAAATGCTTTCTGCATCCCCTTATTGCAAACTTTCCGACTACCTGGAAGAGAAACAAAAAAAGATGGGAGTTATATGTTATGACCGCATTGATATGGTTTATACACAACCGGATAAAAATGAACTGTTACCTTGGCTACATCAAAATCAGCCTCATGAAATAGCAGGCTTCGCAATCCGAAAGATTCTGCCGTTTTTAAGTAGCCGCAATCTTGTAAACGGACTCAAATTCGTTTTTGAAGGAGATTGCCGATGGCTATTAATCCGCAGTTCCGAAACGGAGGATATCATCCGTTTTTATGCAGAAGGACAGACAGGGGAAGAAGTAACTACTCTGCTTCAATACGGTCAGAATCTGCTTTTTAAAGTATCCGGCAGCATATCCAATCTAACAAAACATTAAATATGAAAAGAATATTGATTCTATCCGTTCTATTTCTTTTTACTATCAGTACACAGGCAGCAAAAGGAAATAAAGACCTGGTAACCATCCAGATTACACCCGACCACTATGATTGGAATTATAAAGTAGGCGAAACGGCACGTTTCACCATTTCCTTATTTCAAGACCAGCAAAAACTGAAAAATGTAAAAATAGAATATAAGATAGGTCCGGAAAAAATGTCTCCGCCACAAAAAGGCTCCGTACTTCTAAAAAACGGTTCTGCCACCATAGAAGCAGCAGGACTGCGCTCTCCCGGATTCCTGTCTTGTGAAGTCAGGGCTACAGTAGACGGATTTCCTTATCGGAATTTGATTAACATTGCATATAATTGTGAAAAGATACAACCTACCACTCTGCTTCCAAAGGATTTCCGTTCGTTCTGGGACAGTCAAATATCCCACATGAGGGAATACCCCATGCAATCGGAAATGACATTTATACCGGAAGAAAGCGATGCCGACGTAAAAGTATACCGTGTGAAAATATCCCATTATTCCCGCGGTAATTACCTGTATGGAGTATTATGTATTCCTAATAAAGAGGGACGTTTCCCTGCTGTTTTGCGTCTGCCGGGAGCCGGTGTGGCAAAGCACACCGGAGATAAAGAACTTGCACGTATGGGAGTTATCACATTCCGGATAGGGATTCATGGTATTCCTTTAGACCTAAAACCGGAAGCATACGCAAACTTACAAGCGGGAGCACTCAAAAACTACATGTATCATCGCATGGATAACCGGGAGGAGTATTATTACAACCGTGTGTTCCTTGGTTGTATACGGGCGAACGATTTCATTGCCTCACTTCCACAATATGATGGTGAGAATCTGGCGGCTTATGGTGGAAGCCAGGGAGGAGCACTGACCTTGGTTACTGCTGCTCTCGATCCCAGGGTAAAATACCTGGCGGCTTTTTATCCGGCTCTTTGTGATATAGCAGGATATGCACATAACCGGGCAGGAGGGTGGTTTGGAGTAGAAAAACTTACCCCCAAAGAAACACTGACATTGGCATATTACGATGTAGTCAATTTCGCACGTTTTATTCATATTCCCGGATTTTATTCCTGGGGGTATAGCGATGAGACTTGCCCGCCTACTTCATTTTACAGTGCATATAATGTTATAAAAGCCCCCAAAGAACTTTATCTGCTAAAGGAAACCGGGCATTGGCGCTATCCGGAACAGAATGTAAAAGTCAATCAATGGTTAATAGACAAACTGACGGGAAAGTAAGAAACCAGACCATCACAAAATGTGTCAAAACTCACCACAGAGTAACACAGAGATGATTTTAAATCGTTGATTATTAGTAAAAAACTCTGTGTTACTCTGTGGTGAGTTTTGACATACCTTCATTATATTTATATACGCTTTATTAACGGGACATCTTATAAATCTGATTACCGGCCAACAGAAAAGCTCCGACTCCATACACTTCGGTCATATCACGGGTCACTTTCTTAGGATCAGCTCCAATGGGTTGTACATACCCCAGCTTACCATCTGTTTCAACAGCAGAAACCAATGCCTTCCACCCTTTTTCAACAATAGGGAGATAAGTATCTTTATCCAACAAACCTTCATTTACCCCATATGCCAGAGCATATACGATAAATCCGGTAGCACTGGTCTCAGGCGAAGGATAAGAAGCCGGATCAAGCATACTTGCATGCCAGAAGCCATCAGCACTCTGTAACTCGGCCACACGGGCAGAAAGAGTTATAAAAAGGTTTTCATAAAACTTACGGTTCTTATCATTCTTTGGAAAGTCCTGAAGCATTTCCGCCAATCCGCCAAGTACCCAGCCATTACCACGTCCCCAGAACACTTTTGATCCATTCGCCTCTTTTTGAGTGAGATATCTTGAATCACGATAAAACAAACGTTCATCTTTATCAAACAAAAGGTCATAGGTCGCTTTATACTCTTTATTCATGAATTTGATAAACCGTTTATCTCCGGTCAGCATATAGAGTTTCACATATACGGGAGGAGCCATATAGAGTGCATCACACCAGGTCCAGCGTTCCAGTGTCTCGCGCTTTTTATAGTCAAGATCCATCGGTCCATCCGAAGGGTGATTTACCACCCATTCTGCACGTGCCTGGGTAGGATATAACATATTCTTATCTTTATACTTATTATACAGGTCTATAAAAACCTGTCCCACAGCAATGTCATCAGCATGATACATTCGTTTATCAGGCTGCCAGCCATAACGACGACCCAATTTCACCAACCAATCATAATAAGAGGCATCCCCCATTTCCGCCTCAGCCAGTTCAGCCCAATCGAGCATTCCCATGTAAAGTGCGGCATTTGTCCAATCCAGTGCTCCGTGTTTCACATCCTTTTGATGAGCGATCTGCCAATCGGCCACTTTTTTCATAACATCCTTTACGTCTGTCTTTTGAAATGGTAACTGCCCCATCATCGACAATGAGAACAAAAGAGAGAGTGTCAAAAGAAAAAATCTGTTCATAGTAGTACAATCATTTAGTGTTTATACGGCAAAGATAATGCAAACCGAGAGCAGAATAAAATGAACTCGTTTATTTTTTATGCCAAGGTACAGCTTATCTTCGCTTTAGAGCAAAGATAAAATTTTCTTGAACAAAAAAATAAAGAATCACTCATATTAAAATAGTTTTGAGTGTATTTCACCACAGAGTAACACAGAGTTCCACAGAGTACTATTTATCTGATGAAACGCGGATTAACACAGATTAAAAGACTGTAGTTCTTTATCTTAGATTTGTTTCCCTTTGCGAAAATCTGCGATCATCTGCGTTTCAATAAAGATTTAAACTCTGTGTTACTCTGTGGTGAGTTTCGCTCATTTCCATACTGAAATAAGCGAGATTAAGCTATTACTTCTTCACCCTTCAGCGTTGCCGAACTGGCTTCAGTAATTCTCACCTTTACAAAATCACCGATCTTATGCGTACCCCGGTCAAATACCACTACACGGTTCTGTTCTGTACGACCGAAAAGCTGTTCGCGCGAACGCTTGGATACTCCTTCCACCAAAACCTCATAAGTATTTCCGATACAACGCGCATTAGATTCAGCAGAAAGCCGATTTTGCAAGGCTATAATCTCATTAAGACGACGCACTTTAACATCTTCCGGGACATTATCCTCCAAATGCTTGGAAGCATACGTACCGGGGCGCTCAGAATATTTAAACATAAAAGCAGCATCATAACCACAGGTCTCCATTAGTGAAAGAGATTCCTGGTGGTCTTCTTCCGTCTCTGAGTGGAAACCGGAAAAAATATCAGTAGTCAATCCGCAATCGGGGATGATACGCTTGATGGCAGCTACACGATCCAGATACCACTCACGCGTGTATTTCCGGTTCATCAACTTCAGAATACGTGAACTTCCGCTTTGCACCGGCAAATGAATGTGTTTACATACATTAGGCATTTGTGCTATTACTTCCAGCGTTTCGTCACTCATGTCTTTGGGGTGCGAAGTAGTAAAACGAATTCTCACGCCTGGTGCTGCTTCGGCTACAGTGCGCAGAAGCATCGGGAAAGTAATAACCTCTCCATTTTCTCTTTCAAAACGATAAGAATTTACATTTTGCCCTAACAGCGTGATTTCTTTATACCCTTTTGACACCAGATCGGCCACCTCATTAAGGATACTTTCCACATCCCGGCTACGCTCACGTCCACGGGTATAGGGGACAATACAATACGTACAGAAGTTATTGCATCCACGCATAATAGACACAAACCCGGAAATGTGATTTCCGCAAATACGGGAAGGAATGACCTCGCGGTACGTTTCCGTTGTAGACAGCTCCACATTAATCGCCTTCTCTCCGGCCTCTACCGAAGCTATCAATTCGGGCAAAGTAAGATAAGCATCAGGACCTACTACGAGGTCAACATGATGATGCTCAATCAAATCATCCTTCACACGCTCTGCCATACATCCCAGTACACCTACTATCAGATGTTTCTTCTTTTTTTTCATCGAGTGGAAAAACTCCAGACGATTCAGAATCTTTTGTTCGGCATTGTCACGAATGGAACAAGTATTCATAAACACAGCATCTGCTTCATCCAAAGAGTCGGCCACAGAATACCCGGCCATCTGCATCACAGAGGCAATGACTTCACTGTCGGCCACATTCATCTGGCAGCCGTACGTTTCAATAAACAACTTCTTGTTGTCATCAGCAGTTGCGGATTTAAAGTCCGCTCCCGTTAATTCACTCATAATTTTATCATTATTTAAATTAGATGTTGCAAAGATACGGCTTCAGAGTCAATAAGTGGCAATTTGAAACAAAAATAACGTTTCAAGTTAGTAATCGAAGCCAAGAGTTATAATTAATGTTAAAGAAGCAAACATTTTCCAAGTTACAACTTGGAGGTTTCAACTTTATTTCACACTTTTGTGCAATGAAAGAAACATTAGATTTTTTCATAGTTAAGGTTTAGGTTAAAAAAATTAAGGGGAGCTGTGAAGCTGCCCTTTTTTCATGCTAAAATGTTAGCTCTAATCAGATTAAATAATTACCTTTGGCGAACAAAAATCCAACGAACCTATGGAAGATGTTATGCAATTTCTTTTGGTAGCAGGTATTCTCGCTTTTGGAATTTACAAACAGTTCAACAAAGAAAAGTCCAACAAGCCAGAAAAAAGCATACCTATGCCAACTCCCGAATATGAGTATGAACCAGAATTTAAAGAATCCGTAATCTTTGAAAAACCACAAAAGAAAGTAGCAGCACCACCTAAAGCCCCCCTCCCTAAGGAAGGCATTAGAAGTACTTATGTCCCTACTACAGCACCCAAAGCTGCCAAAGAAGCCCCAGTGGATAAAGGTGAGTTTTCCATTCAATCGGTAGAAGAGGCAAGGCGTGCCATTATCTGGTCCGAAATATTGCAAAGAAAATATTAATGTAAATTCTAACACGAAAAATATACAGTTTATATGGCATTGAATTTTATTTCGGCAGCGGAAGCTGCCAGCCTTGTAAAACATGGCTACAACATCGGCCTTAGCGGGTTTACTCCTGCCGGAACGGCTAAAGCCGTTACGGCTGAAATTGCAAAAATAGCAGAAGCTGAACACGCTAAAGGAAACCCGTACCAGATTGGTATTTTTACAGGTGCCTCCACAGGTGACTCATGCGATGGTATATTATCACGCGCAAAAGCAATCCGTTACCGTGCTCCGTACACAACTAACTCAGATTTCCGCAAAGCGGTAAACAATGGTGAGATTGCTTATAACGACATCCACTTGTCACAGATGGCGCAGGAAGTACGTTATGGATTTATGGGAAAAGTAAATGTAGCGATCATCGAAGCCTGTGAAGTAACTCCGGATGGAAAAATCTATCTGACAGCTGCCGGTGGTATTGCTCCGACTGTTTGCCGCCTTGCAGATAAAATTATTGTAGAACTGAATAGTGCGCACAGCAAGAATATGATGGGAATGCACGACGTGTACGAACCACTTGACCCACCTTATCGTCGCGAAATACCTATCTACAAGCCAAGTGACCGTATCGGTACACCTTATATACAAGTAGATCCTAATAAAATTGTCGGCGTAGTAGAAACGAACTGGCCTGATGAAGCCCGCAGCTTTGCAGAGGCTGATCCTTTGACTGATAAAATTGGCCAGAACGTAGCCGACTTCCTGGCTGCCGATATGAAACGCGGTATTATTCCTTCTACATTCCTTCCGTTACAATCGGGTGTAGGAAATATCGCCAATGCAGTATTGGGTGCATTGGGTCGCGATAAAACAATTCCGGCCTTTGAAATGTATACAGAGGTTATCCAGAATTCTGTAATTGGTCTGATTCGTGAGGGCCGTGTTAAATTTGGCAGTGCCTGCTCGCTGACAGTAACCAACGACTGTCTGCAAAGTATTTATGATGATATGGACTTCTTCCGTGACAAGTTGGTTCTTCGTCCTTCGGAAATATCCAATAGTCCTGAGGTCGTTCGCCGTATGGGTGTCATTTCTATAAATACCGCCATCGAAACCGATCTCTATGGTAATGTAAACTCCACACATATCGGTGGTACGAAAATGATGAATGGTATTGGTGGATCGGGAGACTTTACCCGTAATGCCTATATCTCTATTTTCACTTGTCCTTCTGTGGCCAAAGAAGGTAAGATTAGTGCCATTGTTCCAATGGTGTCTCACCTCGATCATAGCGAACACTCGGTTAATATTATCATAACCGAACAAGGTATAGCCGATCTTCGTGGCAAGAGTCCGAAAGAACGTGCACAGGCTATTATTGAAAACTGCGCTCACCCAGATTACAAACAGTTACTTTGGGACTACCTCAAACTGGCAGGTAGCAAAGCCCAAACGCCACACTGTATCCAGGCTGCATTGGGTATGCATGCAGAGCTTGCTAAAAGTGGAGATATGAGAAATGTAAACTGGGCAGAATACGCCAGATAAAAGTCACAACCCCAAAATCTCAAGTATAGCGGCATAAATCCAGTTTTGGATTTATGCCGCTATTATTATTCCAAATATCCACAAGCCACCAATCATATAGCATATTTGTAAATATACAAAAATATACCAAAACATTTCTAAAGACAAAAGACACAAGAAAAAACAAGACACAAGAAAGTTCAGTTAAAGATCACACAAACTACTCATTTTCAACACATTGCATTGAGCACTTTTTTCCTCTACGAAGAATACCCCGAAACTCTACGGAGATCGCTACGATTCTCTACGAGGAACAGGCTGATTCTCTACGAAGAACAAGCAGACAATACATAAGATTTTACAGGATTAAAAGAAAAGAAATAATTATCAATATTAATTGTAAATATAAAATTCAATAATACAATTAACAGAACTTTTAATCTGACCTCTCAAAGACCGGAGTATACATTTTTACAAACATATCATTGCCAGTTATACACCCACTCAACTTATAGTTTTTCTTTCCTGATATATTTGGGTCTTTTTATATAATATATCCATTTTATTAGAGTATTTAATAAAATATTTAATTAAATACTTGCAAGATCATAATTTTATTGTTTTATTTGCCAAAAAGATCGAGATATTATTAAAAAACATCTTTCTAATCTCCTACAAATAGAAGATTAGAAAAAGGATGCACAAAGAAAGTGCAACAAACTACTATCCATATAGAATATATACTATTTTTAGAAAACCAATAATCTGTACAATCATAAAAACCAGGAAATATGAAAATCAACAATCGGAGGGAATTTTTAAAGAAATCAGTATGGGCAGGCACTGCTGCTATTGCCTTACCATCATGGCTCTCTTCATGCATCTCAAAGGAGCAAGAAACTACAACTGATGAAATCCGGAACAAACTTATCGTTCCCACAGATAATGCACTAAAAATAACCGGAACTTTTCTGGATGAAATATCTCATGATATCCCTCATCAGAACTGGGGAGAAAAGGAATGGGATGCCGATTTCCGGCACATGAAAGCGATTGGTATAGACACTGTCATTATGATTCGCTCGGGATATCGCAAATTTATTACTTATCCATCTGAATATCTGATCGGTCAGGGTTGCTATAAACCTTCGGTCGATCTTCTGGATATGTATCTGCGACTGGCCGATAAATATGGCATGAAGTTCTATTTCGGCTTGTACGACTCCGGAAAATATTGGGATACAAATGATCTTACATGGGAAATAGAACACAACAAACATGTAATTGACGAAGTCTGGAAAAATTACGGAGAGAAGTATAAAAGCTTTCAGGGCTGGTATATCAGTACGGAAATCAGCCGAAAGACCAAAGGTGCAATCGGGACATTCCACGCACTGGGAAAACAATGCAAGGATATTTCAAACGGATTGCCTACGTTCATATCTCCATGGATTGACGGAAAAAAAGCCGTACAGGCCTCAAGTGCCATACTCAGCAGAAAAGATTCAATTTCGGTAAAAGAACACGAAGAAGAGTGGGATGAAATATTTGCCGGAATCAGTGATGTAGTAGACGCTTGCGCTTTCCAGGACGGACAGATAGACTATCATGAACTGGATGCTTTTTTTGAAGTAAACAAAAGACTGGCCGATAAATACGGATTGAAATGCTGGACAAATGCCGAATCCTTCGACAGAGATATGCCTATTAAGTTTTTCCCAATAAAATTTGATAAATTACGGCTTAAACTTGAGGCAGCCCAAAGAGCTGGATACGATAAAGCTATAACATTTGAATTCTCTCATTTTATGAGCCCGCAATCAGCTTATCTCCAGGCCGGACATCTGTATGATCGCTATAAAGAATATTTCGATATCAAATAATAAACAGAAATGAATCAGTCAAAAACAAATATAGGATATATCATATTTTTATCGGTAGTGGCCGCTTTAGGAGGTTTCCTATTCGGATATGACACAGCCGTTATTTCAGGAACAATAGCACAAGTATCACAACAATTCGGGTTAAACACTCTTCAGGCAGGATGGTATGTAGGCTGTGCGTTGATAGGTTCTATTGGCGGCGTAGCCTGCGCCGGAATCCTAAGCGACAGAGGTGGTCGGAAAAACACAATGATTCTCTCGGCCATACTATTCTCAGCATCTGCCATAGGCTGTGCGTTGGCATCCTCTTTCAACGAACTGGTGATATACCGCATCATTGGGGGAATCGGTATCGGTGTCGTTTCCATTATTTCACCATTATATATATCCGAAGTATCCGTCCCCCAATACCGGGGACGACTGGTATCATTATACCAATTAGCCATTACCATCGGTTTCCTGGGGGCATATCTGGTCAATTACCAATTGGTGCTCGGAGCCGATGCCGCTGCCCAATCGAGCAACCAATGGATCGTTAAAGTCTTTTCAGACGAGATATGGAGAGGTATGTTAGGCATGGAAACAGTTCCGGCTCTACTCTTTTTCCTTATCATTTTCTTTATTCCCGAAAGCCCCCGCTGGTTGGTACTTAAAAATAAAGAAGTACCGGCAAGTCGTATCCTGCAACGGATCTATGGTAGCAAAAGTGAATCTGAAATACAGATAAATGCCATACGACAAGTTGCCGGAGGAGAGTCTAAATCCGAATGGTCGCTGCTTCTACGCCCCGGTATACTCAAAGCGGTAATTATCGGAGCATCCATCGCGATCTTAGGCCAATTCATGGGAGTAAATGCTGTACTGTACTATGGTCCGTCTATCTTCCAGGAAAGCGGGCTCTCCAGTGGAGATTCTCTATTCTACCAGGTATTAGTAGGAATGGTAAACATGCTTACCACAGTGCTGGCACTGGTTATTATTGATAAAGTGGGGCGAAAGAAATTAGTATATTATGGAGTTTCGGGAATGATAATCTCATTAATACTCATTGCATTCTACTTTACCAAAGGAGCTGAACTACAGATACCAAGCACTGCATTATTAATATTTTTCCTAAGCTACATATTCTGCTGCGCAATATCTATATGTGCCGTTATCTGGGTACTTTTATCCGAAATGTATCCCATCAAAGTCCGGGGACTGGCTATGTCTATTGCCGGATTCTCACTTTGGATCGGGACATTCCTCATCGGTCAACTTACCCCTTGGATGCTACAAACCCTAACTCCGGCAGGCACGTTCCTTACCTTTGCAGGTATGTGCGTTCCATACATTCTGATTATATGGAAATTAGTTCCCGAAACCACCGGAAAAAGTCTTGAAGAAATAGAAAAGAACTGGGATAAAGAATAATTTAATAAATAAAATATATGTAAATGAAACTTAACAACTTATTATTCACGCACATATTCGAGTTCCGTGATAATAGGAAGATGATCTGACAGCAATGAATGAACTGCCTGGGTTCTTACTATTCTCCACCCCTTTTGAGGACGAGCGTATAAATAGTCAATTTTCACTTTAGGTTCCCAGGCGGGAAAAGTAAAAGACGAATCGGTTGCATCCCACCAATTACGAGCCATAATTTTCTTTATGACTTTGGAATTGGGTTCAGCATTAAAATCTCCGCCGATTATCACAGGATAAGAAGAACTTTTAAAATAATCAGTGATGTATTGCGCTTGTAATTCGCGGGTTTTCTCATCTGTCACATCCAAATGGGTGGCTGCAAAAAAGATAGTATCGGATTTCCCAACCTCAAACAACCCCTCAAGAAGAGCGCGAGGTTCCACCCCTTGAGGATTAGGTAACATTAATTTGTTTACACTTATATAAGGATGTTTGGAGAGTATTCCAATGCCGTAATAACCATTACTGAAGTTAATCGTTTTTCCATAAAGTCCGAACATATTCGTCTTTCCAGCTAATTCAGAGAGCATATCTCTGCCGTTTTGATGAGGCGCAAGGGTCCGATGAGTATTTACATCGACTTCTTCAAGAGCCACGAAATCAGGTTGAAAAGCTTTGATGTGTTCTGCTAATTGATCGATAGTTGCAAGTTCACCGAATCTTAGATTATAAGTCATCACTCTGAGCTTCAAAGTATCTTGAGCATTTATATCCAAAGCGGATAAAAGAATAAGAATAAAAAATAATTTTTTCATGGTATACTCGATTTTGGAAACAAATATATTATTAATATTTATTTTTAGTTACTAATATTGAAGTTTATTAACGCAAAAGGATGAAAAGGCCAAGTAATTATCAAATAATTGCATTTTACAGTGATAACTTTGAATTTTAATACGAAATTCAAGTTACAAGAGAGTAAAGAACCGCGATAAAATCAGTTTTTTCAATCCAATAAAACTAAAATAAATAATACTTTTAGAGAACCGTCACAATTATCATACAAATCCATTTTTTATGAAAAAACAAAACGATATAGAATCTTTTATTTCCGGCAGTAGAGAGACCTTTGAGTCGCTCTATAATGCGTATGCAGGAAAGATTTTCAATTATATAAATTCGTTTATATATGACCCGGATCTGGCGAAAGATATTACTCAAAATACATTCCTCCAATTATGGGATTCGCGATCAAATCTCGACGTTAATGGCAATATCGAAGGCTATATATATTCTATTGCCCGAAATTTATTATTCCGTGAAATACGCCGTCTTAACATCTTTAAGAGTTATGCCGTCAAGGTACAAGAAGCCGCAAAGGAAGGAGAAGAATCAAATATAGAAGAAGATCTCTCACGAGACATGATAGAACAACAGATTCTTTCATTATTAGCCGAACTTCCGGAAGCACGCCGCAGAATATTCCTGATGAGATGGAGTAAAGGATTGTCTAACAAAGAAATAGCACAAGAACTTTCTATTTCGGAGAAAACCGTTTCTACCCAGATTCATCGCACTATTAGTTTCCTTAAGTCCAAAATGGGCTCTGCATTCATGATCTTTATTTCCGTATCTGCAATTCATTTCTAAAATATTTCACTTTCTTGTAATCCTTTTGTGGGAGCTGTGGATATATAGTATAAATAGCCACAGAAAATGAAGATAGAACGCATAAAACATTTAATCACCAATCTGCTTATAGGTTGTTCTTCAACATCCGAACGTGCCGAACTGGCTAAATGGATGAACTCCGAAGATGCCGAACGCAATAGTAGGGAAGCATGGGAAAATGCCTCCGAAGATATTGATGAATCGCTTAAAAATGAAATATGGAACGGTATTCAGTTAAAAATCAAAGGGCCTATTTCCAAACCTGCATCGTCCAAACATATCATTAAACGCCGAATTTACTCTATTCCAGGAGTTGCTGCCGCTATTGCAATTATATTATGCTCAACATTTACTGCCTACTTACTATACAATAATTTTGCAGAACATCAAGAGAGTAGGGAAAGCAATATCTATACTTTTGAAGTGGAACCCGGCCAAAAGGGAAGTATGCGCTTAGCAGACGGTACTATAGTACACTTGAACTCCGCATCTAAGATATCATTTACCGGTAATTACAATTCCGAAGAGCGCGTGGTAAGTCTTAATGGGGAGGCTTATTTTGAAGTAGCCAAAAATCCTGATAAAAGATTTGTTGTAACATGCAACGGAGTAGACATTGAAGCGTTAGGTACTGAATTTAACGTAAAAGCATATCCTGCTGACAGCATCATTACCACTACTCTTGCCAAAGGAAAAGTCAAAGTCTACAACAACGAACAAAGTGTGACTCTTCTTCCTAACGGAGTAGCTACTTATGATCTGAAACGACAGACTATCAAAGCATCAGTTACTGATGATATTTCAATTGCCAATTATTGGAGAACAGGACAGCTTGTCTGTAATGCCGAACCCTTGTCTTCCATTGCACAGACCATCGAAAGAATGTACAACGTAAAAATCAATATCAACGATACGAAGTTGAGAAATATGAAATTCACCGGTACCATTCAGAATAACTCATTGACTAATGTCTTATACGTGATGAGTCTGAGTTATCCGCTGACATACACAGTAACCGACTCTGTAATAACAGTCTCTGCCCAAAAGGATATAATAAAAAAACATAGATAAAAATAAACCAGTTAACAAATTAAGCCTATGAAAAATAATAATTTAAAATCGCTCAAGCTGTTATGCCTGTTAGTGCTGTTAGTTATAGTCTATCCGGTTCATGCACAGCATTCAGTTAGTATTGCCGATAAAACAATTGCGCAGGCAATTAAAATAATTGAAGGAGACACCGGTTATAAGTTCTTTTATGCAGAGAACTTACCGGATTTCACTAAAAAGGTCAGTTTCAAAACAGAGAATAAACCCATTGAAACAATACTCAATAGCTTATTCAAAGATACTGAAATTGCATATATCATTAAAAGTCAGAAACAAATCATTCTGTCCAAAAGGAGTACACAATCACCCTCTCAATCACCCGGAAAAATCATTATCAAAGGTCAGGTTAAGGGAAGTGACGGAGAAGCGTTGATAGGCGCTTCCATTATAACTGATAATAATGTTGGAACAATCACGGATATTGACGGTAACTATGAATTGCAATTAGATAAACCGGCTACACTAACTTATACATACATAGGTTATACTCCGCTAAAAATCAAGGTAAACAAATCAGAAATCAAGAATATCATTCTGGATAGTTCCAATGTTCTTCTCGACGATGTAGTAGTCGTAGGATATGGTACCCAAAAGAAAATAAATCTCACGGGATCAGTACAAAGTGTGAACAGCGAAGATATTCTCAGACGAAGTGTTTCCACAGGTTCCGCCGCACTACAGGGTATTATCCCCGGACTTACAGCTATTCAGGCATCCGGACAGCCGGGAGCAGACAATGCTTCTATCAAGATTAGAGGACTGGGCTCATTGAACTCGGCAACCTCTCCATTGATATTAATCGACGGGGTAGAAGGTGACATGAACCGCATCGATTTGAATTCGGTAGAATCAATTACTGTATTAAAAGATGCAGCTTCTGCCTCAATATATGGTTCGCGAGCTTCAAACGGTGTGATACTGGTTACTACTAAACGAGGTTCCGAAGGAAAAGTGAAACTTACATTCAATGGTTATATGGGCTATAACAAACCAACCACACTGCCTACGCCTACAAATGCCATCGAGTACATGCAGGCAGTAGATGTGGCACGTGTCAACGCAAGCCAGGAGCCATTATACACCCAAACCATCGATATATATAAAAATGGGGGTGTAGACAACATTAATTATTACGATACGGATTGGCGAAAAGAGGTAATTAAAGACCACGCAACAACCCAAAATTATTCTCTCAGCATCAGTGGTGGCAACAATATAACAAAGCTTTTTGCTACGGCAGGATATTATGCACAAAACGGCCTTATCGATAATAACAAATTCACACGGACCTCTTTACGCGTAAACACAGATACCAAGATTAATAAATGGATGAAACTCGGAGTAGATATAGGTATACGCCAGGCTACAGCCAAATCTCCCGTAATGGATACACCCGCCAATATCATAGGCAAAGCTCTGACCATGACCCCCATCATGTCGGGCATCAACGCCGATGGTACATGGGGATATGGTATTAACGGAACCAACCCCATTGCTATGGTACAAAGCGGATGCACAACGAATAGTATTGCTCCCGAATATACTGCAAGAACAACCTTGTCTATCGACCCCTTTGATGGTTTCAATATTTTCGGAGCATATTCATGGAAACGAACAGATGGAGAAACTAATGCATTTGTAAAGCCCTACCAGGTATACGAAAATGGCGTATCGAAGGGTGAATTTCCAACGACAGGGTCATCAAAGTCAGAACAAAGAACAAAAACAGTTACCAAACAGTATAATCTGCAGGGAACTTATGAGAAGACTTTCCATAAGAATTACCTGAAAGCATTAGTTGGGTTTCAAAGCGAAGAGTTGAAGAACAGTTACCTGTTAGCCGGCCGTAAAAACTACTATTACGAAGGGTATGAAGAACTTATAAATGGTGACGTCAGCACCGCATCGAATTCCAGTTCAAAATATGCATGGTCTATGTTGTCCTACTTCTTTAGACTCAACTATGCGTATGACGACAGATATCTGTTTGAAGTCAATGGTCGCTACGATGGCACTTCAAGATTCAAGAAAGGGCATCGCTGGGGCTTCTTCCCTTCGGTATCCGCCGGATGGAGAATATCCGAAGAGAGTTTCTTTGAATCGGCTAAAAGCGTAGTAAGCAATCTGAAACTAAGGGCCTCCTATGGAGAATTAGGGAACCAGGCAATCAGCGGCTATTATCCTTATGCTTCATCCATAGGAAGCACCAGCACTTATGGATATTGGTTTGATAAAGAGCTTGCATCAGGTGTTGCACAGATTCAATTGGCCAATGAAGCAATAACCTGGGAAAAATCAAAACAAATTAATGCAGGTATCGATATTGGCATGTTTAATAACCGTTTGAATGCAACCTTCGATTATTATATAAAAAACATCACAGATATGCTTCAGCAATTCCCCGTTCCATTATTCGTAGGAATGACGGCTCCATGGGAAAACGCCGGTTCGATGAGAAACAGCGGCTGGGAACTTTCGCTATCCTGGCAAGACCGTATCGGTAATGTGAACTACTACGTCAAAGGAAATCTCTCTGATGTAAAAAACAAAGTAATAGACTTATATGGGAAAGAATACGTAGGTACCACAACAATAACCAAAGAAGGCGAAGAATATAACTCATGGTACGGATACGTTGCCGACGGTTATTTCCAAAACCGGGAAGAGATTAACAACTCTCCTGTATACGGCGGTAATCCCAACAATATAAAACCGGGATATATTAAATATAAAGATATCAGCGGTCCGGAAGGAGTACCTGATGGGAAAATAGATAACTACGACCGCACGATACTCGGTAACTCTACTCCGCGGTATGAATTCGGACTGACATTAGGCGGCGATTGGAAAGGCCTTGATTTCTCCTTATTCTTTCAGGGAGTGGGTAAAAGAGATGTATATTACTCCGGAGCAGGGGCACGTGCTTTATCCGGTAATTACACAATATATAAATATCAACTGGATTATTGGACCGAAGACAACCCTAATTCAAGATTCCCAATATTACTTGAAGACCCCAGTGGAACAAATCCAAACAATATGATATCAAGCTTTTGGGTAAAAAGCGGAGCCTATTGCCGCCTGAAAAATATTGTATTGGGATATACGCTACCGCAAACATGGATACAGAAAGCCGCACTATCCAAAGTGAGAATTTATGCAAGTGCACAAAATCTGTTTACCATAAAAAATAACTTCTATGAAGGTTTCGACCCTGAAAACAACATCGGATCAGGTGCAAGCTGCTATCCGTTGAACAAGACATTTATATTCGGACTCAATGTGGAATTTTAATTGATGAAAAAAGATGAAAAAGACAACCTTATATAGTTTAATAGCTACGTTTTTTATCACCATGGGTACTACCTCATGTGCCGATTTTCTCGACCAGGAAAATCCGGCCTACGATGCCGAAGGATTCTATGCAACCGAAGCAGGATTAAAAGAAGGCGTTACCGGTATTTACCCTCTTTTATACTTCGATATGAACTGGGCAGTGCCTGCATGCATCGTTCTCGACCATTATACGGCATACGGACTCGAACAAGATGAAAATAGTTCGATTGGTGCAGGGGGAACGTTAAACCCCGACAATGGAAAGATTCAGGCGTTCTGGACCGGAGAATATCAAATAGCCGCCCGTGCCAATTCTGTAATTTACGGTGCCAAAGATGCCGTAGCGGGAATGAGCGATGTGGCCAGGCAGTATTATGCCGAGGCACGCGTACTAAGAGCTTATGCCTATTATAACCTTATATCGGCATTCGGCGATGTACCTTTCTTTACTGCTCCCGTAACTATCGATGAATACAAGGTAGGACGTACTCCGAAAGGAGAGATTCTCGATTTTCTGATAGAAGACCTGAACGATGCTGCCGATTATCTACCGTGGACCGCAACCCAACGGGGACGGGTGGACAAAGCCGTCGCATACGGATTGATAGCACGTATGGGCTTATTTGGCGGAAGCTTTAATGTAGAAAACAAAGCCACCGAGTACTTCAGCATAGCTGCCGATGCAGCAGGTAAGGTGATCGGTAAACGTAAATTGGCACCCAAATTCTCCGACTTGTTCAATCTGACCGGCCAAGCTAAGAGTGAAGTCCGGGACGAACTGTTATGGGAATTAATGTATTCTACAAACGGTACGAAAAAATTGCATACGGTAGGTTATGGGCATTCATCGCGTAACTATGCATCATCAGTACGTTTCCCGAGTTCTCTGATTGCAGATACTTACGAATGTATCGATGGAAAACGTATAGACGAATCTCCTCTTTATGACCCGAAACAGCCTACATTGAACAGAGACCCGCGTTTTAATGCCACGCTGGCAGGACATGGCGACACGATAAACTATACCATTACCGACGGTAATAACCCTCAGAAATTTATTCTCAACATTTATGATGATAAGACCCGGTTCTATCCGCGTAGAAATGCCTGGTACACTGCACCGAATGTAGATGTTACCACCACCAGCCCATCACTTGTGAATAGTGGAGTAGGATACTTATGGCGCAAATATGCGGATGAAAATACCGAGCTGCTCATGAGCTCTTCGAGCAATCTAATTCTGATGCGTTACGCCGAAATACTCCTTTCATATGCCGAAGCCAAAATTGAACTCAATGAGTTAGACGAATCGGTATATTCGGCCATTAACGAAGTACGCAAACGCGCCGGAATGCCGGAGGTTTCGACAGACAGGAAAGGAGATCAAAACAAAATGCGACAGTTAATACGGCGCGAACGCAAAGTTGAACTGGCACTCGAAGGGTTACTCTTCGTTGATGTTCGGCGCTGGGGTATAGGCGATATGCTTAATGAGCATCCTTCTTACGGACAACCTAAACCGGACATCAGATACGAAGGATTAGAGCCAACCGACATTCCTGACTTTAAGACTGACGAACGGCACGACCTCAATGATATTCCTTCGTATGAGGCTTATAAAGACAAACTCAGGGTGCGCGACAGAAACAGATATTGGGATCCGAAATTCACATGGTGGCCTATCCCACGTTTGGAAACAGACCGCGACCCGAATCTTACTAACCCTGATTATTGATAATCACCATATAATACCCGTAAACTCATAGATTATGACGAAAAGTTGTTTAATATCTATTCTTGTCTCTCTCGTAAGCTTGACTGCATCGTGGGGCCAAGCCAAAGGTACGCAAATTACCGAAACCGACTCGACCGTGACACTCCGGAATAGCAAAGTGAGAGTTGAATTTCCTAAGGGCGGAGCTTTCGATATCTCGAAACTCACCCTTAGCGGAAAAGAATTAATATTGGGCAAAGGATATAATACTGTTCCGTGGACACTCACCTATAAAGGTCCCCAAGGAGAAAATCCGGTGCTTTTCCCTTCTCATGGAGAATATGCCGGATGGTCAAAAGAAACAAAAAACGGTAATACTGCCATTGCTTTCAAGTGGAACATGAGACTCACTTACAATGACTTGGTCCCGGTGGTAATGACTGTTTCTGTTCCTGACGATTCAGAACTTGTCTATTGGGATATCCAGGCGGGTACTCCCGAAGGTTGGCTGATAAGTAATACCCAGTTTCCACGCATAACCGTAACGCGTCCTGATGATGCCAAATTAATCACCTCAGCAGGCTGGGGTGCGGAGTACGACCTGAAAAACCCTCAGGTATATGCTTCAAGCTACCCTTCGGTAACCGGTTCTATGCAGCTCCTGCTTCTTCACAATTCCGACGGTTCAGTCTATTACGCTACCGAAGATAAAGAAGCTTGCGGCAAAGACTTCAGAGCTGCCGTAGGCGAGAAGAGTGTTACTCTATTAACAGATATTGTAGCTTCCGAAGGTTGGTCGGACGATACAACCGAAACATTCACTGTTCCATGGTCAACAGTCATCGGGTATTCAAACATCGGTTGGCAGGATGCTGCAACGAAATGGTACCGTCCTTTCACTTTTACTACCGAATGGGGAAGTAAACCTTTGGCATCCCGTAATATACCACAGTGGCTCCTGGATACCGATATCTGGATTAGAGCGAAAGGAGTAAACGATACCGTAAGAAGTGCCGTAAATAAAGCCATCGATCTGTATGGCAAAAACACCTTTGTTCACTGGTACTTCTGGCACCATTATCCTTATGATACGCATTATCCCGACTACTTCCCGCCCAAAGCCGGCTTTGCCGACATGATAGCTGAAGTAAGAAAAAGAGGTTGTCATACCGTTCCCTATATTAACGGCCGGTTGTGGGATCCTGCCAGTGACAGCTATAAAGCTTTGAACGGAGCTTCTGCCTCGTGCAGAAAGCCAGACGGTACACTGTATACCGAAATTTATCCGACGTCACAGGTATTGAACACCGTTACCTGTCCCGCATCCGGACTGTGGCAAAACATTATAACCGACCTTGTAATAAAAATCCAAAAAGAGTTGAAAACAAACGGAGTATATATCGACCAGATAGCGGCAGCAGCCCCTCAGCCTTGCTGGGCTACCAACCATGGACATGCTCGCGGTGGAGGTGATTACTGGCATAAATCTTACCGCCATCTGATGGACTCTCTCCGTACTCATCACCTGGAACCGGGAAACATACTTATAAGCGAGGAAAATGCGGAATGCTACATCGACATGTTCGATTTGTTGCTTACAGTCAATTCTCCTCACAACGGCTGTAAGATTGTGCCTTTGTTCCCGATGGTTTATTCCGACAGACTCATCACCTCGGCTTATACTTACTCTCCTACCGACAGAGTGAATCGTGGTGATTTCCTGTATCAAACCATGCAATGCTTCCTGTATGGCTCCCAATTAGGATGGGTAGATCCTACCCTGTTAATGAAAGACGAAGCCAAAAGAGAAGCTAATTTTTTAAAGACTCTTTCTACGTTACGCAAAAAACAACATGACGTTTTTGTTGGCGGAAGATATATAAAAGAAATCATTCCGGAAGGAGATAATCCGGCAATAGATGTCCCCGGATTCGGAGAGATGAATGTTGTCGCCGGTTCCGAGTGGCTCTCTTCTAAAGGTCAGAAAGTTCAATATTACGTGAATATGGACAGTATCGACCATGAAATAGTATTGCCTGACCATAAAAAGATTACTGTAAAAGCCCTGCAAGGCATAAGAATAAATTTATAGAGTCATGAAAAACAGATATTCTTTACCATTATTTTTATTGAGTTGCCTCACATTCAGCTCTTTTGCTTCCAATACCTGGAAACTGCAAAATGTCGAATATCGTGTGGATACTTTATCACACGTAGTAATAGGTCCCGGAACTACCCAAACAACTTTAGCTTTGGAAGGACCGGTGAAGCTACGCGTGTTCTACACAACCACCGATATGACTAACCCGAATGTAAACCTGAAATTAATAATGGGGAAAGATAATCTGACAAGCAACGTAACCGTACCGAACATGCCGGCCTCTCACAACGATCCCGAAAATATATATTTTGCCGGGGTGAATGCCGATTTCATTGGTGGTATGGGCCCTGTCGGTACAACTGTGGCAGATGGCGAACTCTATAAGAGTTATAAGGGAACCGGCTGGTATGCAATAGGTATTGATAAAGATAAAAAATTCTGCTCCGGAGCTCCTTATACAACGTTCAAATTAGTCTCGCCAAATGCCGGACAGGCATCTATCAAAGCTGTCAATGCAGTACGTAGCGATAATGAGCTGATATTATTCACTTCGCGTAAAGGAAGTACTACAGGTACCAAAGGTGCGGGAGTAGAAGTAGGAGCTGTACCTGTCGACGGCCCGTTGAAAGCAGAGGGAGCAACCAAAATGCGTGTCACCATTGCACCGGTCAAAGACGTTGGTAATATGTCGATTCCGGAAGGAGGGTTTGTCTTATCCGGAACAGGATTTACAGCAAATACATTAGCCAAAATGCAATTGGGTGAAGAGTTTGAAGTGACTCCGACCCTCTATTTTGACAACGTAGTAAAAACAGATATCACAGAAATGTGCGGCGGATGCCCGATGCTGTTGCAGGGTGGTAAAATTCTTGAAACGCAAGGTGCATTGGATCATCTGGCCAACCGGGAACCCCGTACGGCAATAGGCTATAATTCGGATGGGACAAAAGCCATACTACTGGTTGTCGATGGCCGCCAAACAGGAGTATCGGTCGGTGTACCTTCAAAAGACCTGGCTGCAATCATGCTCAATCTGGGATGTACGGAAGCTCTGAATTTCGATGGCGGCGGTTCCTCTACTTTATATGTCAAAGAGTTGGGAGTGGTCAATACACCAAGCGAAGGGAGCCTGAGAGCAGTCAAAAACGGACTGTTTATCACAACTCCCGTCACCGAAGACAAGGTAATAGCAGAAATTCGCTTTGCCGACTATACTAAGAAAATAGAACGCAATAGTTATTACTCTCCGGTGATATACGGCTACAATGCACAGGGTGTGCTGATTGATACGAATGTAAAAGGAATCATGCTTTCCTGCAGTGCGAAATTGGGAAAAGTACAGGAAAACGGGAATACGGTATTGTGTAATGGCACAGGTACTCAACCACTAACCGCCTCTTTAGACGAATTGACATCAACAGTCCTTGTTACAGTAGAAAGTTCCGGAACAGGGATAACTTCCATAGCCGATGGAGACAAGGATGTGAATATCTACCCCAATCCCATAAGAACAGGAGAGCAAGCCCGTATCAATTTCAACGGAAGTGCAAAAATAAATATTTATAATGCTGCCGGACAATTGGTAAACAGTTTCAATTGTGAAAATAGCGAAGACGCAGCGGTAACACTACCGACCGAATCGCTAAGCCCAGGTTTTTATATGATTTCAATATCAGGTAAAACCTCCAACAAGATAGCCAAATTACTGATACAGTAATTCAATCAAAAATAGTTCTATTGTTTAACTTAAATTTCAAAGGTGATGAAAAAACAATTACTTACAGCAGCGTTAATGCTAACCGGCATGTTCGCTTTGACTCCTTCTGTTGCAGATGCGAAGTCTACTATGGATTCAAATCTTACTTTGTTATGGATGAACACGGATGTGGCTCCATTGACATTGGACGTACGCCAGGGTTTTGGTAGAGATGGAAAATTCTATCTTCAAAACAAGGCAGCCAAGACAATCGAAGTATGGAATGAAACCGGAAAAATCCAAGAGATTCCTTCCGGAGCAGGTACTAACATTACTTTCGATGATGCAGGAAACATCCTCGTACGTATCGGTACATTTCCCGATCCTTTCAACAAGGATATCAATGAATTGAGAATTATTCCTGCCGACGGCTCAGCAACGATAGATATTGCATTAAGCGGTATCACAGGAGGACGTTTGGACTTTTGGGGGCATGTTCAAGGCAATGTACTTGATAAGGAAACCGGCGGTATCATATACATGGGTACCACCTATTATCCCCAGCTGGTTGAAATACCTATCATAGACGGTAAACAAGATGTGGCCAACACATACACTTACACATATGCAAGCCCCTTCGAAATTGCAGGAAACTTTGCCACTACTACGATCATCTCAGCTTGGGAAGGAAAAGAGAATGTGTCTATTTTAAGTCCGTTATTTAATAAGACGAATTGCAATTCCATCCAGAAGCTATCATTGGATGAAGATGGAAACTGGTCGCACGACTCTTATTATATAACACCCCGCCACAGCGGATGTGCAGGATTCTATATCTTCAAACTCGGAGGACAAGATTACATCGTATATCCTTCCGGCTCGAACAATGCCGATGGTTTCACCGTATCAAAACTGGCTACGAAAGCTATTTCTGATGTTGAAGAGAGTGATGAATCGGTAAGAATAGCAACAAAATATTCAGAACAAAAAGATGATGGTAATCCCATGTATATCGGCAACGCTTTCTACGGAAATCATCTTTCGGCTGAAGCTATCAGCGAAACCCAGGCTCATATTTATCAATACTTCCCCAGTGGATACATTGCAAAATATTTATTCACAGTGGATGGTGGTACCGGTGTTGCAAAAGTAGAAGCTCCCAAAGCAACAATTATCGGTGGTAAGGGTGAAATAACCATTGAAGGAGAACCGACTTTTATCGAAGTTTATACCATTGGCGGTACTCTTATAAGCCGAAACCAAAACAACGTTAAGTGTATTCCGGGAACATATATTGTTAAAACTGATAACAATGTAACTAAAGTTATGGTTAAGTAAATGCCATTCGTTCAAATATCATTTTCTTAACATAACCAGTTACACAGGATAACAGAGAGAAGAGGTTGTAGTATTTTCTTTCTACAGCCTCTTTTTATCAATCACATTTACCTAACTATAAGAAACCATCTACACCATGAAGAAAGCCATAATACCTATATTATACGCTCTCGTCTTTTCATTTGGCAACGTACTGGCCGGTAATAAGCCATTGCCTAAAGATATAAATTCGATTATAAACCAACTTACTCTGGAGCAAAAAGCCCGGCTTCTGGTAGGATGTACGGGTAGTGATAACGGCTTAAGCCACATGGTTGCAGGTTCTGCAGGATATACCTTTCCTATCGATTCTTTAGGTATTCCCTCCATCAACCTGGCAGATGGACCGGTAGGTGTACGAATCACCCCTGTTCCATCGAATTGGAAATACATCATATATGATTCTCTGGGCATCCCCTCTGCAGGCAAGGCAGAAAACCCGGCAAGCGGGAAATCCCCCTCCCCCTATCCAACTAAAAAATACACCTCTTATTGCACCTGTTTCCCCTCTACTACCGCATTAGCCGCCACCTGGAACAAAGACATAGCACGGCTGGAAGGCAATGCAATAGGCGATGAAGCCAGGGCATATGGTGTCGACATCGTACTTACACCGGGAATCAATATCATGCGCAATCCTCTTTGCGGACGCAATTTTGAATATTTCTCCGAAGACCCTTACCTCTCAGGTATCATGGGAGCAGCCATGATTAACGGAATTCAGGACAAAGGCATTGGAACCAGCTTAAAACATTTTATAGCCAATAATCAGCAAACCGGAAAACTCTATAACGACGCACGTATCTCGCAACGCGCACTACGGGAAATTTATCTCAAAGGATTCGAAATCTGTATCAAAAACTCCGATCCATGGACCGTAATGGGTTCTTATAACAAAATAGGAGGTAAATATACTCAGGCAAATCCGGAGTTACTTAAAACAATTCTTCGTGATGAGTGGAAGTATGACGGACTGATAGTGACCGATTGGTATAAGAAACGGGATACTGTCGACCAGCTTAACGGTGGAACAGATTTAATGATGCCGGGAGAACAATCTCAAATAGACGAAATAATAGCCGGAGTAAAAAGTGGCCGGATCAGTGAAGCTACTTTAAACGAAAGTGTAAAATATACGTTGGAACTCATTTTCAAATCCATCTCTTATAAAAACTGGAAGTATACAGAAGCTCCCGACCTTTCCGAAAATGCAGAATTAGCGCGTAGTATAGCCACCGAAGGAATGGTATTACTGAAGAATGACAACTCTTTTCTTCCTATACCCAAAGGGACTAAAATTGCTCTATTCGGTGCTACTGCATACAAGTCTATTGCAGGCGGTACAGGTTCATCGAATGTAAATAAAGCCCATATTACTGATATATCTACCGGACTTGAAAATGGCGGCTATCAACTCAACAACAGATTGAAAGGAATCTACACAAAATTCGTAGAATTCCAGAATGATCTTCTTGATAAACACCCCCAAAGTACTGACTGGGAAAAATTATCTTATAACAGAACAGTCATTCCCGAAATGGATCTGACAAAAGCAGAAAATACCATCGAACAGGAAGCTAAAAATTCTGATATCGCACTAATCGTTATCGGCAGAGGCTCCGGAGAAGAATCCGACAGAAGGTTAGAGGGAGATTTCTATCTTACTCCCGAAGAAAAATTTATGATCGAAAAAGTATCCTCCCAATTTCATGCTTTTGGGAAAAAAGTAGCCGTAGTAATGAATGTCTGCGGCGTAATGGAAATGAATTCCTGGAAAGAGAAACCGGACGCTATACTGCTGGCATGGTTTCCGGGGCAAGAATGTGGAGATGCCATAACAGATATAATTAGTGGAAAAGTAAACCCTTCCGGGAAACTTCCGATGACTTTCCCGACAGATTATTTCGATATTCCTTCTTCTAAAAACTTTCCGATAGTGGGAGCGACCAAGAGTGGTAAGAATTTCGATTATACCAATTATGAAGAAGATATATGGGTGGGCTACCGTTACTTTAATACAGTAAAGCAATCGATTGTTTATCCTTTCGGATATGGGTTATCCTATACTGATTTCTCTTTCAGTAAACCAAAAATCGAAAGAACAAATAACAAGTGGGTAGCAAGTATTGAAGTGACCAATACAGGTAATGTCTCTGGTAAGGAGGTAGTACAACTCTATATTTCTGCTCCTGAAACCTTCATTCAAAAACCCGATATAGAATTAAAAGCCTTTGGAAAAACCCGGGAGTTAAAACCCGGAGAAAGCGAAATAATAAAACTTCAGTTTACCGATTATGATATAGCTTCATTCGATGAAAACAATTCGCAATGGCTTACGTCAAAAGGAAAATATCTTCTGTCTTTCGGTTCTTCAAGCAATGATCTTAAGGCTACTATTCCATTCAGTATCCGTAAAGATAAAACCTGGAAAGTGAATGATGTACTAAAACCCGTTGAGAAAGTAAACGTTATGAAACTCTCCATTAAATAACCGGTTTACAAAAAACGATTACTACCATTATTGAAAAAAGTCATGACTGATAAAAAGAAAAGAATGTTTATCACAACACTTAAAAAAAGATATATAACACTTATAGCCATAATAAGTAGCCTCACCGGAGTAAATACGACACTGGCTGCTTACCAGACTGATGTAATATCTGATATGGCTCTTATCTATCAGGGAGGTACCCATCGTCCCGAATGGACAGAAGACGAACTGCGGCCTTACGTTATACACACCTTTGCCGATGGGCATATGGACTGGTTTTTCGACTCTTTTCTATTTTTTGAGTTTACAGATAGCTGGCAGATAGCATTCGGATATAATTATGGAGCACGAAATGCCCGAAAGAGCGATTGGGAATGGTTACTCAACAGAATCTTTGAAAAAGGTAAATCTCTCGATGCACTGAATTCGTGTATCGAACACTATAAAACGATTATCGGAGAACCTCAGTTTAAACACAAAATAGTATTGGGGGTAGTATCGCCGATCACCGATCAAACCGATTGGGGAAGCCTTGATGGAGAAGTATTAAACTTTGCACATCGGAATGACCAGATAAAAGCTGCAAAATGGTACATAGACCAACTCATGGAACGGTTTAACGAAGGAGCATACGAGAATCTCGAACTAACAGGATTTTATTGGCTTGAGGAAAGTACTGCTAAATGCGGAGATTTACCCAAAGACGTAAGTGACTATATCCACCAACTGGATAAACGATTTTACTGGATTCCATACTGGAATGCCCAGGGGTATAACTTATGGAGAAAGTTAGGATTTGATACTGCTTTTTTACAACCCAATCATTTCTTTAACAAAGAGATAGCAGATGACCGCCTCCTTCAGGCATGCAATACTGCAAATAAATTCAATATGGGATTGGAAGTAGAGTTCGATAGCCGTGTATTGTATGAGAATGAAGATTCATATTACAGCAGACTGGAGAGTTACATCAATGCTTTTGAAACGAATAACGTCTTTGAAAATTCGGCAATAGCCTATTACTCAGGAACAAAAGGTATACTTGATATGTATCGTTCAAATTCTATTGAAAATACTCTCATTCTTGATAGAATAGCCAATCATATATTAAAGAGGCGCAGCCGGAGTGTAGGCATTGAAACGACCAATGACCCTAAAACTGATGTTATCGTGGCAGGGGGTGTCGGAGAATTACGTATAGAGGGAATCGCCGAATCGATTAAGATATACACTATAAATGGAATACTTGTCAGTGAAAATACCAGAAAGCTACAATGCGCACCAGGTGTTTATATAGTAAAAATTGACAGAGAAACCAGGAAGGTGATTGTACGATAATAAATTGTATTTCAAAAATAAAAACTTACTTATAAAAAGAACAAACATGAAAAAGATTTTATATTTCTTAGTGATACTAATCATTACAGCTCCTATACACTTGATAGAGGCTCAAAACAGTCAAGGAAATAAGTACAAAACCAGTAAGATCAGAGATCTTGCATTAATATACCAGGGAGGTGTACAGAGAATCGACTGGACTCCTGATCAGTTTGTCCCGTATGTCACCCATCAGTTTGCCAACGGCACGAAAGACTGGTTATTCGATGGCTTTCTGTTCCTCGAGTTTGCCGATGGTAAAGGTCATAATTATGCTTATGGATATGCCAAAAAGCAGGCACGAAAAATAGAATGGGAATGGCTTCTCGACAGGTTGTTTGAAAAAGGGAAAGCGCTGGATGCATTAAACCAATGCATTGAAAATGAGAAAAAAAATATCGGAAAACCATCCTTTAAACATCAAGTCATTTTAGGAATTGCTATACCATTACCTAAACAAAAAGACTGGGGAAGCATCGATGGAAATTCTCTTGATTTCAACCTGCAGTCTGACCAGGTTAAAGCAGCCCAATGGTATATAGACCAACTCATGACCCGTTTCAAGAAAGCTAAATACAAAAATCTGGAACTTGCCGGTTTCTACTGGGTAGATGAAGATATAGCAACCTGTAAAGATCTTCCTAAATATGTAAGTCAATACATCCACTCAAAGAAAAAGGAGTTTGTATGGATACCCTACTGGAAGGCTAAAGGATACGAACAGTGGAAAGACTTGGGATTTGACATCGCATATCAACAACCGAACCATTTCTTCACAAAGGACATCCCGGACTCCCGGCTGGACGAAGCTTGTGAACTTGCTTTGAGCAATGGAATGGCTATGGAATTCGAATGTGACAGCAAAGCTCTTTATGATTGTGAGGACTCTTCGTATGACAGAATGTTAGCCTACATCGAAGCATTCGAGAAGCACAATGTATTTGAAACCTCTGCCATCGCATATTACACCGGAAGCAAAGGATTTATTGACATGTATAATTCTACTTCCCCGGAAGATAAGAAGATTATGGATCGCCTGGCACGTCATATTACTGCCCGTAGAAATATGAAAGCATTAACCAAATAGATGAACCGGATTATATTAATTATATATGTGTTTATCTCCCTATCGTCTTATTCTCAAAACGAACTGAGCATAATAAAGAAGATAGGGGAGGATGTATATATATCTTCTATGATCGATGACCGTCATGAAATAAACTACTGGTTCAAAAAATGCATGGCCAATGATTTATTTACATTTTACCGTGTTTCCATTACTTCCGATTCCACTCATACTCAAATAGTAAATGAAACCTATAGCGATAATATAGGTCCATTTAACATTCTGGAAGGCGGTTGGTGTGGCGGTAACCATCTATTCCTGGATGAAAAAACCAAAACAGCCGAAACATTTTCTATCAAATTGTATGCTGATGGGCGTAGTATCACTACTGACACTACGCTCAAAGCGCATACAATTAAAATTGAAGTAAAAAATTATATTATTAACCCGCTCAGTGCAAAAGAAAAAGATAATCAGATATACTTCACCGACACGCTGTGCACTGAAAGTGTAAACTACACAGTAAACGGTAATAGTATCCAGGTGGATTTATCCCATGATTATACCAATAGAATCCCGGTTATAATAGAAAAATATTATGGAATGCAATCCATGTTTAAAAACGAAAAGCAACTTCTTACTCCTTCTGGTGAATATCCGTATTGGACTGACATAAAAAAAGTAAATAGATTCAAGAAAAAAGATTTCCCCCGTTTCAACCGGTATATTGAAAAGGGCGATTCTTACTTTCAGTCCTCCTTTCTCCTCAATCGCAGTTTGGGAACACACAATGAACTTCCTGATGATGATATTATTTTCATAGGTAATTCATGGACCAAATGCTATCATAAACTGATAGGAAACGTACCACGTACTGCCGGTGACTACGATTCATGGAGTGGAGTTTATACCTGGATTACGACACCACTACTCGACAATGAGTCCGCATTCGCCTATGACGGATTTATTGATGGGGAAAAAGCTATCTTCTTCTGCAATAATATAAAAGGGAACTTTACCTTTCCTTTCCCGGAAAGTATAGAATACAAGAAAATAAACTTTATAGAAAACTCCTCTGATTCTAAAATCAAAAGGAAAAACGGTTTTATTTATCTTCCTTGCAACTCACCGGGGAGTGTAATTATCTCATTGAAAAAATAATCCCAAATTTTAGAATATATGAAAAGGAAACTAACATTGATTTACTTAACAGGACTTCTTACAATTGGTATTACAAATACAAATGCCCAGCCAAAGGTCGTCGCCCACCGTGGACACTGGGATACCGAAGGCTCAGCACAAAACTCCATCAGAGCACTAATCAAAGCTGATTCTATTAAATGCGATGCATGTGAATTTGATGTATGGTTAACGGCCGATAAACAGCTTATAGTAAATCATGACGACGTTATAAATGGTTATGAAATAGAAACCACTTCCTCTGATACAATCCTCAGTCAAAAGTTAAAAAACGGAGAATTTTTGCCCTCATTAAGTCAATTTCTCGATGTCGCAAAACTCCTTACAATAGATCTTGTATTAGAAATAAAGCCTCACAAAAATAAAGAGCACGAAGCAGAAGCCGTCAAAATGGTACTCACCATGGTACAAGAAAAAGGTTTGGAAGAGAAAACATCCTACATAACATTCTCCAGAAATGCTTTTGATGAGCTTGTAAAACAAACCCGACGGCCAATTCTTTACCTGAATGGAGTGGCTCCGGATGTACTAAAAAGCATTGGTGGAACGGGAGCCGACTATCACATCAATGTATTCAAGAAAAATCCCGAATGGATAAAACAACTTCATAATTTAGGGCTTGAAGTTAACATCTGGACAGTTAGTGATCCTGAAGGGATTCAATGGTGCATCGACAATGGTGCCGACTATATTACTACCAACAACCCAGAATTAGTACAGAAAATGATTAAACAAAAATGATAAAAGAACACTATAAATAGCGGCGGTATTAAACAGCTATTTTGCATAGAAGATAGAAAAAAAATCATTTATAATGCAAAAATTACTATATTTGTGTTGGAGAGTAAGAACCAATGCATATAAATAAAGAACAGGAAAACTCATTTTCACCCTCAAACAGGCAAGAAAATCATCTTTGGATTGATTTCATAAACGGAGATGATAAAAGTTTTGAACTGATTTACAAGAAGTATGTCGGGGTTCTTTTTCGTTATGGCATTCAATTCACTCAAGACGAAGATATTGTAAAAGATGCTATACATGATGTTTTCGTCCGCATATATAAGAATCGTACACAATTGAAGAAAGAGGTTAATATCAAATTCTATCTTTTCACCGCACTCAAGAATAGCCTGTATAATACGTTTAAACGCGAAATGGTATTCGAGAAACTCGGAGAACAGGAATTATATAATATATTAGACCATTCAGATGAAAACAAAGCGTTGTCAAGTCTGGAACAGGAATCGACAAGAAAAATAATCCTGCAACTAATGAACCAACTGACGGACCGGCAACGCGAAGTCATTTATCATCGCTTCATAGAAGAACTCTCTATGGAAGAGATAGGCATCCTGATGCAGATGAATACTCAGTCCGTACAAAATCTCATTCAGCGCTCATTAAAAAAAATGCGCGAAAGCCGGTTACCTCTTTATCTATATATTTCATTGATATACAAAGTTATAGAGACTGTATAATCTATTCCCATACAACCACTTTTTCACTTTTCATAAAAAAAATCACTTAAGGTGAGTATGTTTTCCTCTACCAATTGTATTCTGTATGTTACCGTAAACACAAGAAAGGATTAAAGCATACATGAATTATAAAGGCTGCACATATAAAGAACTACTACAGGATGATTTTTTCCTGGAATCACAGCTTACTCCAACGGATGAAAGTATCCGTTTCTGGAATACTCTCATAGAGAATGACGAGGCATTAGCTTCTGAAATCAACCGGGCACAGGAAATTATTTGCAGAATACCTTTCCGAAAAAAAGAAATTTCAGCAGATGCGCAAGATGAATTACTAAACAGAATTAATCAAAGCATTGAAGTTACTAAAAAGGAAAAGAGTAAAAAGCATTTATGGATCACTATATCAGCAGCAGCAAGTATCGCATTATTCTGTATATTGGGTTGGACCTACTACAGTGATTTTTACTCAAATGATAATTTAATGGCCATTGAAGAAGTAGCAAAGCCCACCCAGCTTCCCTCAGAAGTACAATTAATACGAAGTGACAACAACGAGATGACTATCCAGGGAGAAGAATCCGTCATTCAATATGATGAAAAGGGTACGCTTTCTATCAATTCCGAAAAAGTGGCTACTAAAGAAAATGACAAACCGGAAAAAAAGCAATCGAAATTCAATCAGTTAATTGTACCACCATGCAAACGCTCATTCTTGGCACTCTCAGATGGGACCAATATATGGGTAAGTGCCAATAGCCGTGTCGTTTATCCGGAAATATTTGAAGACGATAAGCGGGAAATTTTTGTAGAGGGAGAAGTATATCTGGAAGTATCACCGGACAAGAAAAAGCCATTTATAGTAAAAACAAATCAACTGGATATAAATGTATTGGGAACAAGTTTCAATGTATCTGCTTATGAAGGAGACAGTAATACAGCAGTAGTACTTGTCAGCGGAAAAGTAAACATTCATACCCAAAATAATCTGGAGGCAACGCTCGCACCAAGTGATATGCTTTGCTTTGAATCCGGTAAGATTTCCCAAAGTAAAGTCAACACAGAAAATTACACCTCCTGGCGTTATGGTACTTACATGTTTGATAACGAAGAGTTTTCTGTCATATTAAACAAACTGTCCAAATATTACGGTCGGAAAATAGTATGGACGAAAGGAGTTGGAAAACTTCATGGTTCGGGAACACTCAATTTAAAAGATGATATATTTAAACTGCTAAAAGGTCTAGAAGCTGCAGCACCAATAACCTTTACTCCAAAAAGTGATGAAATATTTGTAGATGTTAAACCCTAAAAAAAAGTAAATTTATGATAACTTAGAAAAGCACAATAACCCTAAAAAAAACCGGACGATACTGCAATATCATCCGGCTGTAGATTTCTAATAACTGGACTGACTGCAACCAGTCCAATTTTATTCAAACAAAAATCATTGTAAATGTATGAAAAACATATGTATAATTGGCAAAAACAGATGCCAATTAAATAAATTTATGAAAATCGGTCTTATAACTTTCTTAGCCACTACATGCATAATCATCGACTCATTTGCAAACAGTAGCTATGCCCAGGCAACACATATTTCTATAGATGTTGAAAACACGACTTTAAAAGAAGTATTCAGAGAAATAGAAAGAAATAGTGAATTTGTAATTTTCTACTTAGAAGAAGACGTAGATTCCAATAGAAAAGTATCCTTAAAAGTCAAGAACCAGACAGTAGACAAAGTTCTTGACAAAGTATTGGCAAAAACCAATAATTCTTATCTGATAGACGACAAGCAAATCTTTATTACCAAAAAGGAGAAAATGGCTTCTCCGGGTATTCCGGCCGTCACTCAACAAAAGGTAACCGTGAAAGGAGTGGTAACAGATATAAACGGCGAAAAGCTCCCCGGTGCTACCGTTGTAGTAGAAGGTACTCCCAGGGGAGCTATTACAGATATTGACGGTACTTACACTATCGACGTAAATAAGAACGAGAAACTTACTTTTTCTTATCTTGGAATGGCGAGCCAGACAATTGCTGTCGGAGATAAAAAGATTATCAATGTAACACTGAAAGAAAAGGAAGATATGCTGGAAGAAGTAACAATCGTTGCTTTTGGAAAGCAAAAAAAGGAGAGTGTAATCTCCTCCATCCAGACAGTACATGTCAAAGACCTGCGAGTTCCCTCCAGTAATCTGACAACAGCCCTTTCAGGACGTATAGCCGGAGTCATTTCTTATCAGACGAGTGGTGAACCGGGACAGGACAATGCGGAATTCTTTATCCGTGGTGTAACCTCTTTTGGTGCAGGGAAGGTAGACCCGCTTATCCTGATTGACAATGTGGAAGTATCTTCCAATGACCTGTCACGGCTACATCCGGACGATATTCAAAGTTTCTCTATTCTGAAAGATGCCACGGCAACTGCTTTGTACGGTGCTCGCGGTGCAAACGGCGTAATCCTCGTTACAACCAAAGAAGGAAAAGAAGGGAAGATAAAAGTCTCCTTCCGTGTGGAAAATTCCTTTTCTTCACCCACCAAGAAAATAGAGATGGCAGACCCCATCACTTATATGCGGCTTGCCAACGAAGCAGTAACCGCCCGGAATCCCCTGGCTCCGGTACCTTACTCAAACAGCAAAATCGATAATACCATCCGCGGAACAAATGAGTATGCTTATCCGGCAGTAGACTGGATGAAGATGCTGACCAAAGATGTAGCCATCAATCAAAGAGCCAATCTGAATATTTCGGGAGGTGGCAAAGTAGCCCGGTATTATATTGCAGGTTCTTTCTCTCAGGACAATGGTATTCTGAAAGTAGACAAGCGCAACAACTTTAATAATAATATCAATCTGAAAAAGTATCTGATCCGTTCTAATATAAACATCAATCTGACCAAAACGACAGAAGCAATCGTTCGTGTACATGGTACTTTCGATGATTATTCGGGACCTATCAGAGGAGGTAGCGAAATGTACAGGAATATTCTGAATGTAAGCCCTGTACGTTTTCCTGCTTATTACGAACCGGATAAAACCTATGCCGGTACTACCCACATCCTGTTTGGTGGTAATGAGGGGGTGCAATATATGAATCCCTATGCCGAAATGGTAAAGGGTTACAAGCAGGAAAGCAAAACAGTAATGATGGCCCAGATGGAATTGAAACAGGATTTTGGAAAATGGGTAAAAGGGTTGACAGGCCGCTTGTTGGGTAATACAATCCGTACTTCCGGTTTTGATGTGACACGAGCATACAGTCCGTTCTACTATGAATCAACCTATGACAGACTCACAGATAGTTATACCCTGACAGAACTAAATCCGGACACTGGTGAAGAATTTATCAGCTATAATCCGGGGAGTAAAACAGTTATCAGTTCATTCTATGGAGAAGCTTCTCTTGCTTACAATCGCGATTTTAAAAAGAATGCAGTAAGTGGTATGCTAGTAGCCATTGCACGTAACTCACTGACGGGTAATGCTTCTACTCTTTCCGAGTCTTTACAGAAAAGAAATCTGGGATTATCAGGACGTTTTACCTATGCATACGACTCCCGTTACATGGCAGAGTTCAACTTTGGATATAATGGTTCGGAGAAGTTTGACAAGGGCCACCGCTGGGGATTTTTTCCTTCATTCGGACTTGGATGGTCTATCTCCAATGAAGACTTCTGGACAGACAATCTGAAAAAAGTTGTATCCAAACTCAAACTACGTGCCACATACGGTCTGGTAGGTAATGACGAAATCGGAAAGGAGAGTCAGCGTTTCTTCTATCTTTCACAAGTAACCATAGGTGGCGGAGATAGCTTCAGTACCGGATATGAATTTAACGGAAGAACCCGTAAAGGCGTAAAAATCAGTAATTATCCCAACTCCGAGATCGGATGGGAAATAGCTTATAAAACAAACCTTGGTGTTGAACTCGGACTGTTTGACGGAAAGGTAGATATCATGGCAGACTTTTTCAAAGAACGCCGTACCAACATTCTCCAGTCCAGAGAAGATATTTCCACTTCAATGGGACTATGGGCTACTCCGGATGTTAATGTGGGAGAAGCGAACGGCAAAGGTATCGATATATCGATAGATTACAACCACTCTTTCCATAAGGATTTGTGGATGGTAGGACGAGCTAACTTTACATATGCCAAATCTACCTATCGTTTCTATGAAGAACCTGACTATAGTGCCATTCCCTGGAAATCAAAAATGGGCATGCCTATTTCGCAGAAATGGGGATATGTGGCCGAAAGACTTTTCATTGATGATGCAGATGTACAGAACTCTCCCCGGCAGGATTTCGGTGAATATCTGGCAGGCGACATCAAATACAAAGACATCAACAATGACGGTGTTATCAATGAAATAGATATGGTACCCATCGGATATCCTACCACACCGGAAATCAACTACGGATTCGGACTTTCCTTCGGATATAAGAACTTCGACCTCTCCGTATTCTTTCAAGGCTCCGCCCGCTCCTCATTCTGGATAGACGCTGATAAAATGTCTCCATTCAACCAATCCACTGCCAACGGAAGAGTGATTGAAACCGGATTGGCCAAATTCATTGCAGACGACCATTGGTCATTGACCTCTCAGAATCCGAAAGCATACTGGCCAAGGTTATCAAACACGCTTATTGCCAACAACAACCAACGCAGTACTCAATTTATGCAGGACGGTAGTTTTCTTCGCTTCAAAAGTGCGGAAATAGGTTATACACTTCCCAAGAGTTTTACGAACAAGATGAGGCTGACTACCTGTCGTTTTTATGCAAGCGGTACCAATCTGTTATTATTCAGTAAGTTCAAACTTTGGGATGTAGAAATGGGTGGTAACGGATTAGGCTATCCTATCCAGCGCGTTATTAACTTAGGACTTAATCTTTCATTCTAAAAACATATACATTATGAAAACATATCTGACGATTTTTAAAACCTTTATCCTGATACTCTGCATTTCACTGGCATCCTGTCAGGAATATTTAAATGTAGTTCCGGACAATATCCCCACAGTAGATCATGCATTCAAAAACCGGCACGAAGCAGAAGGGTTCCTCTATGGCTGCTTTTCCTTCCTCCCTTCATTTGCCGATGCCGGTTCCAATCCGGCACTTCTTGGTGGAGACGAAGTATGGTATATTGATCCTGTAACCGGCATGAGCCCGCGCCTTTGGTACATTGCCCGTGGCGACCAGGGTACCAATGCTCCTTTGGCAAACTATTGGGGCAGCAAACAGAATGGCGATGATCTGAAAGGAGGTAAAGCAATATTCACAGCATTGAGCGATTGCAATATCTTTCTTGAAAACATTCACAAACCTTATGATCTGACAGAAGAAGAACGGACCAGATGGGTTGCAGAAGTAAAATTCTTAAAAGCATTCTATCATTTCTGGCTCTTCCGCATGTACGGACCTATCCCATTAATTAAAGAAAACCTGCCTATCAGTTCCACATCCGAAGAAGTACAAAGATACCGGGAGCCGGTAGACGAGGTAGTGAGTTATATCGCATCCTTACTGGACGAAGCTGCCAGTGATCTTCCGTTACAGATAGAAGATCTGATGAATGACCTGGGAAGACCTACCCAACCGATGGCACTGGCTGTAAAAGCACAACTCCTTACGTTAGCTGCCAGCCCGCTCTTCAATGGTAATCCCGACTATGCGGACATTACCGACAACAGAGGTATTCATCTTTTCCCGCAAAATTACAGTGCAGACAAGTGGAAAACAGCCGCAGATGCACTCAAAACCGCTATTGATGTAGCGCATGAAGCCGGTCATGATTTATTTGACTTCAAGCAGACAAACTATGCAAGCAAACTGAATGAAAAGACAATTCTGGCTATGCAAGTGAGGGGAGCCGCTACAGAAAGATGGAACAAAGAAATCATCTGGGGCGATTCTAATTCAAACACAGATAACCTGCAACGCGCCTGCCATCCCATCTTCATGAGCGGACAAGGTACAGGTGGCCTGCGGAAATGCTATGCTCCTCCTTTAAGAATAGTTGAACAGTTTTATACCGAAAACGGAGTACCGATCGAAGAAGACAAAGACTGGGTAGGAGTAGATCCAATGGGAATAAAGACAGCATCTGCCAGTGACAAGCTGTATATTCAGGAAGGATTCGAGACAATCAATCTTCATTTCAAAAGAGAAGCCCGTTTTTATGGTTCTATCATTTTCGACGGGGGTACATTTTATGGTAACAGCAGGACCACTTCCGATGATAATCTTTGGGTAACCCAATTGAAATTCGGCAATATCGGTGGAGGTACCAATCCTTCGGACAGACATTCCAGCACTGGCTACCTGTGCAAGAAAATGATTCATTATTTATCGTCCGTACCTGATAACAGCGACCAGTTTACCCAACACAGATATGCTTTTCCTATTATACGTCTGGCCGATCTTTACTTAATGTATGCCGAAGCACTGAACGAATGGAAAGCAGCCCCGGATCAGGATGTATATGAATACATCGACAAAGTGAGAGCCAGAACCGGACTGGAAGGTGTGGTAAAAAGTTGGCAGGAACATTCATTGACTCCGGACAAACCGAAAAACAAGGAAGGAATGAGAGAAATTATACGCAGAGAACGTATGAACGAGCTGGCTTTCGAAGGCGTTCGCTTCTGGGACCTGAAACGATGGAAACTGGCAGAAACATACCTCAACAAACCGATACGTGGCCTGAATATTCTGGGCGAAACAACACAGGATTTCTATCAGGTGAAAACTGTCTATCAATTGAAATATACAAAGAAGGATTACTTGTGGCCAATCAAACAAAGCGTTTTGTTAAGAAACAAAAACCTGGTACAAAACTTAAACTGGTAATTGTAAATAGATTAATAACAGTTTAATAATAAAACAAAATGAAAAGAAATTATATAGCATACATATTGTTAACAGCTTCCCTGATGTGGAGCTGTTCGGAAATAAAAGACTGGCAGGATGAAAAAGACAATATTCCTCCTAAGAGTGTAACAGACGTAGTAGTAGAGAATATAAACGGTGGTGCAATAATCACTTATAAACTACCCGATGATCCCGATCTTCTGGCTGTAAAAGCAGTGTACTACTACAAAAAAGGAGAAGACCTGAAGGAAGCATACTCATCTGCATTCAATAATACAATTTCACTGGAAGGCTTTCCTGATGTAAACGAACGTACCGTACAACTATTTGCCATTGATAAAAGTATGAATCACTCTGACCCTGTAGAAGTACAGATCAAACCTCTCCTTCCTCCGGTAGAAATGATTCGTAAATCACTAAAAGTGAACCCTACATTCGGTGGAGTCTATATGCTATGGGAAAATGCACAGGAAGACGAGATATCTATCACTCTTTATAGAAAAGATGCTAAAGGTGACATGGCATTTTATGATGCCTATTACAGTAAAGCCAAAGAGGGCAAATACACGTTCAGAGGATTGGAAAACGCGGAACAGGAGTTCTATTTCGAGATCAAGGACAAATGGGGAAATTATTCAGCTCCGCTGGATACCGTACTGACTCCTTTGTTTGAAGAAGAGATCGTTGGACGTAACAATAGTGGTGATATCTGGCAAAGATGGGGATGGGACGATAAATCTTGCATCTACAGAGGTGACATCGTAGGGCAAGAAGCCGCTGCCAATCGTCAGTTCCGCCTGATTCATGATGGTAACACCTGGAATAATTCTACCTGGTGGCATACCAAGGGCAACAAGCTATCCGACTTTATCGACTGGCCTAATACCGAATATACAGTAATGCCCTTGTACTTCACCATTGATATGGGCAGAAAAGCCTCTTATAGCCGGCTCAGGTATTGGATGAGAAGCCGTAGTCCTATCTTCTCAGCACAAACATTTACGAGTTTCGAAGTATGGGGTACCAACAATCCCAAACCTCTCAGCCAGATAGGAGACGGAAGTAAAGAAGATAACCTGAAGTACTGGACGGAATGGCCGGAAGTAAACGGCACGGATGAGTGGAAGAACGATTGGGAAAAACTGGCAGATTTCAAACTGACTTTACCCTCAGGAGCCACGGACCCCAATTTACTGACCAATGAAGATACCGAATTTATAAAAGCCGGATTTGAAGTAGAAATGGACCCGAAATACGCTAATGAACCTTTCCGTTACATTCGTTTTGTGGTTCGTGAATGTAGGGAACCCAGTGCTCAGATTCAGCTAAGTGAACTTAAATTCTGGGGAGCGTATAAAGAATAATTATAGAAAAGTATACCAAAGAGATGATTGACTGAAACGCAGATTAACCTGGATTCCCGCAAAGTAAATAAACGGAAAATAAAAAAGAACCGTCTTTCTAATTTGCACGAATTTGTGTTAATTTGCGTTCTATCGAATTAATTCATTTCTCATAAATGCATCAAAGTAAATGTCGACAAAAGTCCTGTATATCATTATCTTTACTATATTTGCGTCAACCTCTGTGGCGCAAAATAGGATTCTGAAGAAGTTTCCCGAAGGTTACACTCCGGAAGAGGTAGGAATCAAGGTTGCCAACCGCTTCCTATCGAGTAAACATATGCTACATGGTGGTAAATGGATACATTATGCCGAAGTATGTACCTGGTACGGAGCAGTGCGTTTTGCCAGCGAAAGCAAGAATAAAGAGTTATCCAGGCAGTTACAAGAACGTTTTGACTATTTGTATACAGCAGAAAGAGATCTCCTGCCTATTAAAAATCATGTCGATTTGAACATGTTCGGATGTCTTCCTCTGGAATTCTATCTGATAACAAAAAAGATGCAATATCTGGATTTGGGAATTTCTTATGCCGACACACAATGGGAACTACCTGTAGAAGCCTCAGCCGAAGAAAAAAGGTGGACCGACAAAGGACTTAGCTGGCAAACCCGCTTGTGGATAGACGATATGTATATGATAACCATCTTGCAATCGCAAGCCTACAAAGCAACCGGTAACCGGAAATACATCGACCGGACTGCACGTTCAATGGCCGTCTACCTGGACGAATTGCAACGCCCTAACGGGCTGTTTTATCATGCCCCGGATGTTCCTTTCCTTTGGGGAAGAGGCAATGGATGGATGGCAGCAGGTATGGCTGAACTGTTGAAAGTATTACCCAAAGACAACCCGGATCGTCCGCGTATTCTACAGGGGTATCTCGATATGATGAAAAGTTTAAAACAATATCAGGCAGAAAACGGTATGTGGAATCAGTTGATAGACGCTCCCGATTGCTGGAACGAGACTTCCGGAACGGCGATGTTTACCTACGCCATGATCACAGGCGTAAAGCAAGGCTGGCTGAAAGCCCGGGAATATGCTCCTGCAGTCCGTAAAGCATGGCTATCCCTGGTATCTTATATCAATGAAACCGGAGACGTAACAGAGGTATGTTCGGGCACCAATAAGAGAAATAACCGGCAATACTATTATGACCGACCCAAAAAAACAGGAGATTATCATGGACAGGCACCCGTACTGTGGTGCGCTTTCGCATTAATGGAAAACAAATAAATAGGTATGAAATTATATTTAAGTTTATTATGTACACTACTGCTATCCGGTTGTTCTATGACGCGGAATGAGAAATATGCAGACTACGTTAACCCCGTCATTGGTACAGACATACAAAGACATGCACGAGGTGACAAAGCACCCTCAGAGGAGAAAGGACAAACCATGCCGGCAGTCGGTGTACCCAACGGAATGACCAACTGGGTACCACAAACACTGGAAGGAGAGCATAAATGCAATCCCCCTTATTATTATTACCACGACGAAATACAAGGATTCCGTGCCAGCCATTGGATCAGTGGCTCATGTACACAGGATTATGGCAGTGTAACAATAATGCCTGTCACCGGTGAATTAAAAACAAATGCCAGAGAGCGCGCTTCTCAATTTAGCCATGATGAAGAAACGGCAAAGCCTTACTATTATCAGGTAATGCTGAAAGATTACCTGATTCATGCCGAACTTACAGGTTTGTCTCACGCAGGAATCATGCGTTTTAGTTTTCAATCGGATAAAGATCGTTATATCATTATAGAACCCAATAGTGACAAGCAACAGGGGTATTTAAAAATTGATGCAAAGAGCAGGGAAGTAACAGGCTATAATCCTGCCTACAGAATCTATCAGGGAAGTGGAAAGAGTGCCGGATTCAGCGGATATTTCGTCATCCGGTTTGAAGAAGACTTCGACTCCTTCGGAACATGGAAAGACAGTGAAATTACAACGGGAGAAACAGAAATAAAAGGGAACAAAAACAGGGTAGGGGCCTGGATTAAACTCGCTCCCGAAAAAGGGAACAGCATACAGGTAAAAGTAGGTACCTCTTTCACCAGTATTGAAAATGCCCGTAAAAATCTGGAAGCAGAGATTCCCGGATGGAACTTCGAGAAAGTAAAGAAACAGTCGGCAGCCAGCTGGGAGAAAGCACTGAGCCAGATAGCTGTAAAGAGTAGCGATGAGAAGAAAAAGACTCAATTTTATACCGCTCTTTACAATGCCCGTATGCTGCCCCGTACTTTCAGCGATGTGGAAGGTTATTATCCCGGTTTCTCCGAAAATTACACCATCCATCAAGCCAAAGATTTCACCTATTATTGCGATTTCTCCATGTGGGATATCTACAGAGCCGTATTACCTCTCTACTCCATTCTTAACCCGTCCCTCACAGGAGATTTTTCTAAATCTTTCATTGTAAAAGGGCAACAAGGTGGGTGGCTACCTATCTTTCCGCTATGGAATAATTATACGGCAGCCATGATCGGCGATCACGGAATAGCCATGATGGGGGATGCCATCCTGAAAGAGGTTCCGGGATTCGACTATGAGGAAGCCTACCGGCTTATGCGCAAAAATGCATTTGAAGTCAATACAGACCGGAAAAGTTATGTAGAAGGTAAAGGACGCCGGGGTCTGGAATCCTATCTTCAATACAACTATATCCCATTGGAAGACAATGTATGGGATGCATTCCATAAGAGAGAACAAGTATCCAGAACACTGGAATATGCCTATGATGACTTCGTTCTGGCACAAGTAGCCAGGAAATTAGGAAAAACGGATGACTACAGAACATTGGTAAAAAGGGCCATGAACTATAAAAACGTGATCGATCCGGAAACCGGCTATGCACGCGGACGTTATGCAAACGGAGAATGGATCGAACCTTTTGAATTCGATAAATTTGTAGATTATATATGCGAAGGAACACCTTACCATTACACATGGTATGTTCCCCATGATGTAAACGGACTGATGAAACATATCGGCAAAGAACGTTTCCGGACACGTCTCGACACTTTCTTTGAAAAAGATTACTACTGGCACGGCAATGAACCGGGACATCATATTCCCTACCTTTTTGCTTTAGCTGGTGAAGCCTGGAAAACTCAGAAATGGGTACACAACATATTGAATAGAGAATATTATCCTACGCCCGATGGCCTGAGCGGGAACGACGATGCCGGACAAATGTCCGCATGGCTGGTATTCAGTATGGTTGGATTTTATCCGGTATGTCCCGGTATGCCTTATTACGTCATTGGCAGTCCGGGCTTTGAAGAGAGTATCATCACGCTGGAGAATGGAAAAAAATTCAAGGTAGAGGCCAGAGGATATACAGAGGAAAACATCTATATCCAGTCGGCAACCTTGAACGGACAGCCTTACAACAAATGCTATATCCTGCATGAAGACATACTGAAAGGGGGTACTCTATCTTTCGTCATGGGAAATACTCCCAACAAGCAATGGGCATCCGGTGCCGATGCAATGCCTTACGTTACAACAGAATAAGACACAATTAATATAAATACAAATCAAAATTATGAAGAAGTGGATATTAGGAGGGATAGGGCTCTGTATGTTTCTGCCTATCCTGGCACAACAAATTCAAAAAGAGGGATACCTGGTAATGGACATGGTACATCACAACCCCGGGGATGCCATGACACAGAGCGTTTTCCGCAAGCCGGAGAAGTTAGCCTCTTTTGGCATGAATAGCATGGTTATCAATGAGTTTAAATTCCCGCAATGTGCCGTCAGTTTCTCAAAATTCGACAAGCGTATTTTTCCGAAAGGATCAGAAGAAAAAGCATGGATCGAAACACTGACAAAAGAAATCAGAACACAGATCAAAGCGTGTCACGAGAACGGTTTACAAGCGTTCTATTTCACTGATATCATTGTATTACCCCAAAAGTTAGTTGAGCTCTATAAAGACGAGATTTGTGACGAGGATGGAAAAATATCTTTCGAGAAACCCAAAACCTGGGAAATTCACCGGATCATGCTGAAAGAATTATTCGAGCGTTTCCCGGAGATGGACGGATTGGTGATCCGTACCGGAGAGACTTATACCCACAACATTCCGTATCACATAGGAAACGGCCCGGTAGACTATAAAAACAGATATGATAAAAGTATTGAGATACATGCCCGGCTAATGAATCTGCTCAGAGAAGAGGTATGTGTAAAAAGAAATAAGAAGATTATATACCGTACGTGGGATTTTGGTTTCTTCCATGTCCGCCCTGATTATTACTTAGCCGTTACCGAGCAAGTAGAACCACATCCCAATCTCTATATGGCTATCAAACATACCAATGGAGACTATTTCCGGACTTTCCATTTCAACAAAACGATCACATTGGGTAAACACAAACAAGTAGTGGAGGTACAATGCCAGCGTGAGTATGAAGGAAAAGGAGCTTATCCGAACTATGTGGCAAATGCCGTAATCAATGGTTTTGAAGAGACAAAGCAGGATGCTTCTCCCCGTTGCCTGAACGATGTGAAAGATAATCCATTGTTCTATGGCGTATGGACCTGGTCGAGAGGTGGAGGCTGGTACGGTCCTTACATCTCCAATGAACTTTGGTGTGACCTCAATACCTACGTGATGAGCCAATGGGCTCTGAATCCTAACCGCACAGAAGAGGATATTTTCAATGAATATGCACTGAAAATTGGCATCTCCCAAGAGACTCTCCCATTCTTCCGCCGCCTGTGTATGCTGACCCCCGATGCTATTATCCGGGGAAGAGGTTCACTCCTGCACTCCGTCAATGTGACCTGGACACGCGACCATTATCTGGGAGGAATCAACCAGCTAAAGAGAATCTTCGATGAAATCTTAAAGAAGAACATAGTCGACGAGTCATTGTATGAAATGAAACTTTCCGTAGCACTCTGGGAGGATATAGTAGAATTATCCGAAAAGATACAATGTAACGACAAAGCCATCGAACAGTATATCAAAACCTCTTCTCTATATGGACTCTGGCTTCACAGAATTATGGAACAAGGCTGGATTGTCATGCTTAAAGGATATCAGGGTGAGCAAACAGGTGTATATGATAAAACAGCAATTAAACTCGCACTCGAAAAATACGATCACTCATGGAATGAGTATCGCCAACTGAAAGAAAATAACGGGGATTGCGCCACACTCTATTATGATCAATACGTTAAATTCAATGTGGGTGGTGATCGTACTAAAATCGGATTTGTAGATGGTATGGGAGCAACCGTTAACAAGTACCGCGCAATGGTAGAATAACAGAAATTCAAATTAACATTATTAACAGAGTCTCTTAACTACCATTGTTAAGCTTACAAAAGTACGTACTTTATGCCTATAAAAGTACGTACTTTTGGTATATAAAGAATACTAATTAACACACAGTTAAATACGTATCTTTATGAAACTCCTGATTAATAAATAAAGTATCTATGAAATACGGATTAGAAGAACAAACCATCTTTCTTATATTCGGCAAATACCCGGAAGTAGAGGAAGTAATACTCTATGGTTCAAGAGCTAAAGGGAATTTCAAGCCTTTCTCTGACATAGACATCACTTTAAAAGGGAAGATCTCACCAGAGACCTTACTTTCCATCAATTGTGCATTCTCCGAATCCTCACTGCCATATCTGTTTGATATTTCAATATTTAATGATTTAAATAATCAGAATTTGATTGATCATATCAACCGTTGGGGAAAAGTTATTTATACCGCCGCCTCAACCGATATATCAGCCAACCAGCCATAATTAAAGCAAGTCCGATTACAATACCAAAGGCCCACCCTCCGAGCTCCATTTTAATAGACTCCCAACGAGATAACTGCTTCTCAATGGGATAAGGTACACAGATACTATCCGTCCGATTGATATAAGTCGTATCATATACAAGTTTATTTCTATATTCAACATGCCAACGGTCACGAAAAACAGTATCCCCTTTCATAAACATAAAAATACTATCATGTACGTGGATAGAATCACGTAACCAGCGATCGCGATATTCTGTATTTATCTTAACCGTTTCTATCGGAACATATTTAATACTATTGCAAGATACCAACCATGCCCCGATGGATAGGAGCATGGTCAGTATGTAAATAAACCGTTTCATGGTTTCACAATTGTGTTACGCAAAAAGTTATTAAACTCACTTCGCACATCGAAGCACGGGCAGCTTTTGATATATTCTCCCGGTTCAACTTCACCACTGTCATCAAGATCAGGAGAAGTATCGCGATGTCCAAGCAACTCAATGATATCATATTCTTTACATAACTTTGCAACCAAATCACGAAGAGAGTTCTTCTGCGCTTCTGTCCGGGTATCTGCCGGACGTCCATTCACATCGAGCCCACCAATGTAGCAGATACCAATACTGTGTTTATTGTATGACACCCCGGAAAATCCTTTCGTATTACAGTGTGCACCATCAAAAGAGAGTGGGCGTCCGTTCTCTACAGTACCATCAAGATCAATTACAAAGTTATAACCGATCCGGATGAACCCTCTTTGTCTGTGCATATAGTCAATATCTTTTGCACGTAAATCCAGTCCGGTACGTGTGGCCGAACAGTGAATAATAATTGAATCAATTTTATTCATACATTTTTCTTTTATTTATTATAGAAAAGCATAACAGAATTATCAATAAGTATTTTATAGGACTCAATAATCAGAAGGTGGTACACGGTCGGTACATCCACGAACATTACACTTCTTCATTTCAGCCTCTTTAAGACACATCTCTAATTCATGCTTTTCACTAGTCACCTTAAGAGCCTTCTCTTCTGATTTTCTAAGCTCTATATACAAATAGTCCACTTTCTCATCTCTTTTTATTTTTTCAGACATAACGCGTGCTATTTCATCTTTCAACGTATTGATAACGATAAGAAGATTCTGCATTTCCACCCCATCTGCTGAAGCATTCTCTTTTCGGGCATTCGTCCTATGGTTAACAAAGAAATTAACAATCCACTTTATGGCCTCCAAACCTCCTAATGCACCAATTATGGTTAGCCAATCATTCAAGTTCATCCTTACCTGTTTATTATTCCTCTATCTATTAAAAAGAACTGTTCACTATTATGTATTCTCTCCTATTACAGTAAAGAAAAACGCGGACCTCACATGTTTATTGGCAGTGTCGGCGTCATTAAAGAATACACCAAAATTATTCCCATTTAAATAGCTGACAATCGGTGTCACATTATTCTCGGAACTATTCGGCCGATATGGAGTTATCTGTACTGTATAGTTAGCATGCCCCAAATCGTGTATTATCTCATAATCATTTCCGGAAATATTCACACCGAAAGCATAAGCGGCACTAAGTCTGCCACGTCCTTTGCGCCCATATTGGTATTCGACCTCTCCATTATACCCGATTCGTCCGGCAAGAATAATGCCGGGAACATCCATCAGATTTCCGGGAGAAACTCTTACTGTTCCGTTGGGAATACTAACAGCTATATTTTTATCACGCGGATCACCTAAGCCCCCTTGTATAGATGAAGGAACTGCGTTGAGAATTACAAGTGTCTTTGCCATATTGCCCGTACTTTTATCTTCCAACCACAATGCCCCCCTCGATCCGGAAGTTCCAGGTAGAACTCCCGTCCCGAGTGCAACATAATAGTTATCATCAGAATATCTTAAGAAACCATTATACACAGACATCTTACCGATTTGAGATCCGTCTTCTATAGTTACATTTTTGAATGTACCTTCGTCAGCGTCAACTTTTCCTTTAAACTTATACTTTTTATTAATCGGATCCAACTCAAAAACAGGCTCATTATCTACAAGAGCAAAAATACCTGTACGTGTAGTTCCATCTGAAGCTGTGATACAATCTTTACCTTGTGCAATACCTGTCAATAAACGAGTTCCACTCTCATCAGTCTCAACTTTGCCGGAAAACATTTTTGGAGTAACAATATAATCACCGCCCAATTCGGTAGCATAGCCATTCCATTTTTCTATCCATGGAAGTAAATTGGCATCAGCGCCAGGATTACCTTGTTCTCCCTGCTGGCCATCTAAAACTTTATGTATGGTTGCCAGAGCAATAACTGTATTTACATCATCATACGCTGCTACTGTATAAGACTGTATAGATGAATCTCCATAGTCAATAGAAATTGTATGAAGCGGACCTCCCCCCATCGGAGGAATTACTTCCCAAATTTGACTACCTGCTGAAATTGTAAATCTTCTTGCACCACATAATCCTTTCTTCCCAGAAGTTATTTTATAAAGGGAAGCTTTTAATGACTCTCCTTTAGGTACTCCATCTGCCATTGCCGAAATAGATTGAACCCCATTTCCATCCTCATTGAACTCGATTAAGTAAAAAACAGCATCTTCACCCCTATCCCCTTTCAGATTCTCTTTCGCTTCATCCGAAAGGTTATCCCAGGTCAAAACTATATCCTGCATTGTACATACATACTTCCCCTTCGATTCATCCCATTCCCAAGAAATTGTACCTCCGGCAATGCACCCGGATTTGTCAGCGTTAAATTGTGCAGAGCCATCACCGAACATGGCTGAACCGTCCGGTTTGATCTGATAAACAACGTGGTTATCTACAGTTCCTTTTATCATACCATTCTCACAATAGAATCCTTTCATGTCGCCTTCACCCGGTATGCTTCCTCCCATTCTCATATTAAGGCAGCCCTCAAAGCTTTTCGAGTTTATATTAAAGAGGATATCAATAGCAGGTTGCCCTCCTTCGTCTGCATGTAAATAAATAGCAGATTGCCTGTCTTTGTTTACTCGATTACCAAACTGAATAATTTCATCGCCCGGCTCCGGAATATTCATCTCCCCACTACCAGTAACATACTCAACTCCATCTTTATACTCAAGCGAACCCGTAAATTCTGTAGCAGGAATAATAAGAGTAGTGTTATCATTAATAATATCAGTTATTTCTACCCAATAGAATTTCGCCATATTACTAAAATGCTGACAACGGATAATATCATGGGCAACAAATGACATTTCATCCTCAATTGTGATATACCAATTACCATCTTCCTTCAATTCCGCTGTTTTAATCTTACCATTACCCTGTGAGATATTTAATGCACCTTTTATACAACGTATTTTACTAATCAGCATTTCAAACACAATCATTGTCCTTCGAACTACCAGTTCATCCGTTTCTATTCGCCATATACCAGACACACGTTCCCAAATTTTCCAACCATGCCCGGCAAAGCCGGACACAAAATCTTCTATATACTCCGGGATTAACTTTCCCGCCTTATTCAATATTTGTTTTCCCGTAGCTTTTGCCGACGAGAGGAAACCGGATACTCCGGTTGATGATAATATAGCCATAATTAATCTTTTATATTTTTTCTGATAATGGATAAATTTTATTTGCATATTGACTCCAGTTGGAAGCTGTTTTATAAACATCCACAGAAGTATCGGGAACATAAAACTTACATGTTGGTTCTATCATCTGAAACGATTTTACAACCATAGGAGGAACAACAGCTCTGATTATTACTTCATTCAAAGGGGAATGCTGAAATTCATAGTTTATTAATTTAATCGAATTTCCGAGGTCTACATTTGTCAGAGAGGTGCACTGCCAGAAGCAATTACTTAGAGTCTCGCATCTGTTCCCTATCCTGACAAAAGATAAACGCTGACAAGTGGAAAAGATACTTGCCCCCAATGTTACGACATTATCTAAAATAACTGTTTCTAATCCTGATTTATAAAATGCTGATCTCTGAACTTCTTCAATATTTTCCAGATTAATGCTATTTAATGCTTCGCATCCATAAAACATACATCCAGATACTATTTTTAATTGCAAAGGAAGTTTTACAGACCGTAATGACAGGCAACCACTAAACACATCCCATGCACCAGTTGTATATCCTATAAATAACTCAAATTCATCAAAAGATTTTATTTCCGTTCGGTCCCTAAAGATCCCATCAAATGAAGAAACAATCTTTATCTGTTCTATTTTCGTACCTATACCGTCTCCATAGTGAGTGGCAATAAGGTTTTGTACAAAACTATCCTTAAACCTAGTATAGTATTCACCCGTTATATTCAATACCAACTTCTTAAACGTATTTTTCAAAGCCTCAATAGAATCTTCATAGCAATTTGCATTGATATTCAACGTACCGTCCAACACCGGATAGTCGTCCTCACCGGAAAGTCCTTCACTACTCAAACCAGAATAGGAGCCATCCGCCAGTTGTGCCAGTTTATCCAACATCTCCGAACTCTCATAGTTCTCATCAAATCCAACGGCACGTATGCGCTTCAAAGCATGTGCTCCTCCCTGATCATCTTGTGTATTCATTATATCTACAAGCAGCCTCATCGGATCAATGCGTGGACAATCGACCACAAAGAAGTCAGTGATAATCCCTTTACACAAGTCAATTCCCACACCTTCATTGGTCATCAAAGGATAGTTTGCCAGCGTCAGATATTGATTGTATGCACTAAACTCCACCGTACGCAAACCACCACCAGCAGGAAGAATAACTTGTACAAGCGATGTTCCATCCGCATGTACCTCCTGCAAATGTGTACAAGCTGCCAGATTCAACGTACCGGCCAATGTAGATATATTCGACAATAGCAGCCGTTGTAAGGATACGCAATTAGAAATAGTCAACGACGAAATAGAGATGACAATAGGTTCTGTCTTACTACCCAATCGGATATCACGTAACATCTGTCCCTGAATTATCATCGATCCCTGTACATTCTTATTATGCCAGTCACCTATATCCTGCAGATAAGAGGCCCCCTGAATAGCATTCTGTTGATCACCGGACCCGGACAGTTCTATCTCCATTTCACAAACATCACCGGACTTCGTACGTGTCCCCCGGATAATTGACGTACCATTGGCTATTGCCGGATACATATCCATAGCCGGAGTCAATTCATACTTTATGGTATTTCCGGCAGCACGAACAGTGATTGTATCTGTCCCTCCGGCACTGAAAGTCCCAAAACTATATTTAGACATCATATACAAGATGCGCTTGGTTATCCACCTCTGTTCTGCCAGATAATGATCGCCAAGACTCTGTGTGATAGGATCGGTATCATTGGAGTATTTTCCCGCATTATAAGCAAGCTTACCATTCTCATAACAATACTTTGCATCCGCATTATAAGCGTTCTCCGGGAAATACTCCTGTGCATTGTCAAAGAAATACTTCTGATAAAATGCGTAAATCTTCTCCAGGTCATTACCGCTCTTCAAGCCACCAAGTGTTTGCATGGCTGTCATCATTTTGCGCATACTTGTTATCTTCTCATCCGGAAAAGCCAGTTCCATCAGATTAAAGAAGTTGTTTGTCTCACCGTTCCAGATGGAAGCTCCCGTTTTGTCCACATCATGTGTTTCTACACTATATTCTTTGTCCGGCAATCCCCGGTTGGTAGTATCAAAGCGGGTATCAGCATCATCTACACGCCATCTCCACTTCGATGTTTCCGTTCCAAAACAGTAAGGATACGTATTCTTTGCACGCTCATCCGTACCTGCATTAAATTCTACATTATTCATAAAAAACAACGTATCCTCCACATCCCAATACTGCGGAGCTTCTTTCCTGAACTTAGCAATGCGGGCATTGACAAAAAGCATATTCAGTTCATCGCCCGTTTTGTTTTCCAGATCGGCAGTCCCCAATCCATACCCTTTATCCACAAGCTGAGAGACAAGATTTATCGTGCCATTACCTATATCAGAAGGAATAAATTTATTTTGTGAGGACTCAAAATAGTACACATTATATAGGTTTACATCCCCCTCTTTGGCTATCCAAAATTCATAAGGCTCATTGCGATACGTTATCACCTGGGCATTCAGTTCATCCAATGTGCCATTAAAGGGTTTCAGACGTGGAGAACACTGATAAACCATATTATAAGCAGGAATGAATTTAGAGATTTTATCCAGTTCCCCCTCACCGAAGTTCCATGAATTTGCACCATTATACTGCCATGCCTCTTTGTCTTCGTTGTAAAACACGTTGTTATTCCACGGGACGCGAAACAAAGTACACAATGGAGAGTTATCCGATCCTTCAATGCTCAAAAGATCCGGGAACAGATCCGTATCAAATCCAAACGTATATTTATCCCCTTTATCCGGTCCGAAAGTATACAACCCTCTGAATATATAAATCGTTTCACCCTCATCATTTACCTGTTTTTCAAAACATACAAATGGAATCTGATAAACAGCCACACGTGCATTTGCATATTTCTCTGTCTTCATCGCCTCATTCAGCAAGCCCACTTCCCGATACAGGTCATCATAAGAGTTGACCGAACCTATCTTATGTGAATGCATAGAGGAAGCAAAATTCTTCTTTGCCGTGAACTTCTGTCCTGCAGGAAGAAAAGGCGTCATCTGCCACTTCTTTGCAGAAGTAGTCCCATCGGCATGTGTTACCACAGAATTCACTTTATCGAGCTGATAACGGGTATTCCATATCCAGTACTTCATAGAAGAAGTTCCCTGTCCTTTGGCTGTCACATTGCTGATTGACACATTCCAGTCGGGATGATCGTAGAAAAATACCTCCAGTGTACCTACCCGCGAGGTCTGATCGGCCATAGAAGGAATCGTGTTGTCATATACTATCACATTAAACTGATCTTTCGTATTTTCAAAGTCGATCTCCGAACCATTTGAGTCAAAAATATCATTATTTGCTTTGGCGGCCGTTTTCTCATTTATATCGGATAGCCAGTTGATATAGTTGGTCATCACCCCCTGTGAGGTTAATCCGGAGTCGTAAACACGTATTCCATAAATATCCACATCCGCATATTCAGATCCAATAACAATACCGCCACTATGCGCAAAGTAATCATTACTTTCATAGGTAAACTCACGATTCTTCACCCCGTTTACATAGAGAATACACAGATTGAATCCGGAGTTCCCGTATGCATCCGGAAGAATAGTCAGTGCCAGACGTGTACGTTTTCCTTCAAATGTATGCAAGCTCTGTATATCCTCATTTTTGAGTGACTGAGAATGCATAATAATCTCATCGGCATATATATTAAGCCCCACAAAGGAATCTCCCGAAGCAGATGAAATCGTAATAACAGGCTCCGTATAATCCGTCACATTATCAATCCTGTAATCCACTTCAATGGTTTTACCCTTGCGTGCGCATTCTACCTCAAAAGGTTTGTAGTCCATTGTCAGCATAGATTCTGCAAGTAGTCGGAGGGTTTTATTTCCATCCATATCCGTCATCCAACCATCATTACCCCAGTTCAGATTTTTCCAGACTCCGGTTATACCGGAACCATCTACCTCATTGATGATCGACTTATAGTTTTCCTGCCTGTTGGAACGTGTCTTCGGATTCATGTAAAACACCGAACCTGCCACAGCAGAATATCCCAAAGAGTTGTTCACAGAGAAAGAGATCGGACTTACCAGCTCCGTTTCCCCATCCAGAATATGAGTCACAATTTCAAAATCTGTGTTATCCATTGTTTCAATTTCCATCGGAAAAGAGAAAGTATGTTTAGTCGAACAGGCAATATTATCCTCGGTTGAGGCAAATACAGACATACTATCCTGCTTCACTACAAACTGTGCAGAAGTAGCCACATTATCACCATCGTACATGGCATACTCAAACAGAGTATTCTCGGACCAGTTGATAGCTTTGACCAATGCATTATTCACTGCCACCAGCTTGACTTGTTCGCCCGGAACAGCACAAATTACATTGAAAGACAGCGTCTTCGTCTTTATACTCCCATCAGAATTTGACACATAAGCAGATATTCGGAACACTCCGGTCTTTCCGGGATGAGGAATGGCATAATTGTAAGCAGTTTCCACATATACACTTGTACCTAAAGCCACCTCATAAGACTCATTATAATCTGTACCGGATATATTTACATACAGAGTTTTAGATACATTGCCACCAATATAAAGAGGAAGTGTCACGTTACCGGTATAAGCTGTCCACCATTTAAAGTTACCGGCATCAACAGATAATGAAGTGAGCTGAACGGTGTACACAAATGCCGGTGTAGTAACCTCCGTCACTGTTCCCGTCACTTTAATCATCACATTATTAACTCCGGAAGTCAAAAACTCAGCTACATCAATAGTAGTTGGAACTGCAGAATTAACAGATAGCTGTTTGACCACTGCATATTCATCACTATTACTGCTCTTCACTGATATCAGGCACACTCCACGTTCTCCCGTATCTTCATAAGCTTCACCGGAGTCATAGCGTTCCTGAGAAACAAAGGTGAACTTCAAAAAGCAAGGTTCCCCTTTACTTGCCGAGATATTCTTGCTATCAAGGTTATTCGTAATACGTACATTACGTTGTATCCCGGTAGAGCCTCCTCCGCCTAACTCTTTCTTTTCCCAGGCAGTTCCTGTCCACTTATATAGTGCATCCTCATTAAATACATAGCATACGCATCCTTTGAGCAGATAAGAGGTATCAAGTGCATCTCTTTCGGAAGTTGTATTAACGGGAATCCAGCCGCTACGTATCAATCTCTCTACAGCCCACTCTTTCGTACCGGCTTTACGAACCAGAATATCATCCGTATCCGAAAATGTATCGGCAGTATCGTCTACATTGCGTAACCCGCCAAGCGTGGTGGCTCCGTCACTTGCCGGAACTTCTATCAATGCAACAGAAAGGGGCTGTGAATCATCATCACTCTCTTCGATGATATTGGCTGACATACCCATGTTACTCTCTTCTATTAATCCATCAGATAGTACAGAATGAAATTGCGATGCTGTCTTTGATGAACGTACAATAATTCCTCCGTTAAGTTCCAATAAATAATCAGTACCATCTGCCTGATCTTTACGTAAAAATCGTTCATTAACCGGACTATCTATATCCAAATCATATGCTATATCCGCATAGGCTGCTTTATTAGCATGAGCGGCTTCATCAGAATAAGCAGCAGCATCAGAATAGCCAGCTTTTACTTTCTCATCAATATTCACTACCTCCCCACTATCATCATCAAGAACAGAAGTCTTCAAATGCAAATAATTATCATCATCAATAGATATCTTATCCAATGTTAACAAATTTTCATGAGTATGTCCATCTCCTGATACCGAAGAAGTGTTCATATTAACGTTAACACTTCCACCACTAATTCCGACTTTTTGTAACCTTTTACTCCGTGCTTTTGCTTCTCTGGTTACTGTTAGAACATTATATTGTTTTTTCATAATCTATCCCCTCAAAATAATCTGGTTCTACCTGTACTAATTTCACTTCACTTTCTTCAGTTATTACATGCTGCACATCACTAACTATCATATAATTACCCGGCTCACTAAGATCTGTATACAATCCAAAATCATTAAGTAATCGAACCGTACCGGTCAACATATTCATTCGATGACTGTATTGGCTGTATACAGTTCCCATGAGTAACTTTTCTATATAATCTGTAACTCCTGCACGGCTAAATTTTACTACAGGATTATAATCTTCTTTCCGTAACAGTATCCCCAATCCACACACCTTCAAATCTCCACTATTTCCTAAAAAGGTGTCTATATCCAAGTCCTCTTTTGCAGAAGTATTTACCCATGAGGAATATTCTATATCCTTAGTTTCAATTTCTTTGCCATAACCATCAACTATATCCAAAGTAGGTGTTTTATAAAGCAACCAACGAACTTTTTCTGCAAAGCCATCAAATACCGGATGCTGTGCTATATCACTATTAGAGTAGCCCGATGAACCTTGATTAAATATTCCTGTACCTATTTCTACTTCTATCGTGCCTTGTACATTTTTCGGTATAGAGATATATTCACCTGCCCCCATTATATCGTATAAATGACATAAAGAAAAATGTGGATATTGTACACATTGATGGTTTTCCATCCATCCTCCCGGATATTCAGCCTTAGTCAATTTATCTTCACGCGGAGGAGTATAATAAGAGAGTACAGCATACGGTCTATTAGGTTTATTAGTTTCCGGATAATCTCCATCTACCCAACGTTGGTTACCACCATAAGAAACGCCAATTTCCTTATCATAAGAAACATTTGCATAATGTTTCATTACAATTCCCTCTGCATTTCTTATACGCATTCTAAAAGGAATATGTACACATCTGATTTTAGTTCGCATCTTTTCATAATCCCCTTGCTCATTATAATCTCCGGATGTTTCAAATGGATTATAACGGACATCAAGTAATACTCCCATCTTAAGTCGCAACAAACGTTGCCTTTTCTTACCGTAAGATACTGATGAAAGAACATTAGGAACATCTATTTTTTTATCTATTTTTATCAACGTTTCATAATTAGTGAATAGCGAATTATTCACTATCGTATTATACAGACCATATTGATTAGCTCTAATTTTTACAATCCAGGCCACTCCTTCACCTTCATAATTGGAGAAAACCGGATCTATTTTGAAAAGCATCGCATATTTATGTATAAAAAGCCCCTTTGGTGCCGGTACAGATTGAAAAAGATCCATATAGAAACCTTCCGAAGCATTCATAAGGTCATCACTACCCACAGAATAATCCGTACGCACAAGCAGATCAGTAGCAAAAGGAGATAAACCCTCTGTTATGACTTCTTGCTTCATAAGTTCTGTCTTATCATACGGACTAAAAGATACCTTCGCACTTTTATATACAGCATCTACTCCAAGCACAGCATCCTTTCCTTCCCAATGTATTAATTCCGGTTCAAAGGTATCTTGTATAGCATTCAAATCATATATAAACACATCTCCGGATCGCTGTATCATCCTCATTGCAAATGGCCTCAATGTTTCATCCAATACGGTTCTCCATGTCATTGGCTCTCCATCTTCATCATAAAAATTACCACAGTTAATACAAGTATGAGAAAGAAGAGTTTCTGATGAAGTATCTCCTGCTCGAGAAGTAGAAATATATTGTTGTATACCCCGGATATTTATAAAAGAATTATGTAATGCTTTCTGAAAAAGCTCTAAAAGAGTCAGAAATCCGTCCTCTTGAAACTTCAATCGGTCTAATACAGCAAAATCACTAAATGTTAATGTAACCTCATACTCCTTTTCATAGGAAAAAGGTTCTTCATAAAGTTCCGTATCCAGTGTTCCACTCCAATAAAGTGTATCGTCACGATATACATCCATGCGGATACTACCCGTATCAACAGTATACAGGTCTTTATACTGTCTATCTACCCGGCTTACAACAGTTAAAGTAGCCTTACTACTTTGAACCGGCTCTAATTTGTCTGTTTCTCCCCACTCTATTACCAATGGATCATCTGCCGGAAAATCCAAACGCCCGATAGTTGCATATTTTTCCTCGGCATCCTGCCATATCTCAGCTCGCCATAAAACACCAGCTATACTGAAGAATTCACCTTTATATCTAAGATATTTTTCCATATTATTTTGTACGTTGATTAATCCTATCTACTTTATTCAATATTCCACGAAGAACCCGTCCGTCTATTACAAACTCAACTTCCCCCCCTATACCTCCGGCAGGTTGTAACATATTACGCAATCGATTGAGCGGAGCCACTACTTCCGGATTATTTTGTGCTCCGGAATATTCGCCAAAAAGCCCGAGAGTAGGACCATAAGCTAAACCGCCTGCCGCAAATTTTGGAATAGAAGCCAATGCAGCCAAAACACTAGCAACAGCGGCAATGGCTAAGATCGGTCCAACAAATGGAATACTAGCCATAGCCGATGCTGCACCCGTACCTGCTGCTGCTGTATTTGCTGCAACCTGTGTCCCTTGTGCTGTACATAATGCCAAAATTTGTGGTATAGCCGCTCCTATCGCTTGAACACAATTGGCTCCCCAATCAAGCCATTGCCCGGCTGCCCCTCCAATAAGATCACCAATACTTCCCATGGCTGTACCCATAGATCCCAGCCCATCAATCATATTAGCATTTCTCTCTCCCATTTCATCCACTGCCATATTCCACCTCTCCATATTGGAAAGTGGTTTTTCCATATTTGGCACCTCCGGCTCCGGCAATTTCATATCCTTAAACCCTTCTTGTGTCAACATGGAAGATCTCATTCCCGGATTGTCTTTTATGGAATCATTCTGTAAGCGCTCTACCATCCCACTAATACTACCCCCTACAGGTGTAAAATCTATCGGAATAGATATCTCACCATACTCTTTTTTGAAGGTTTCTCTTTCAATCCAGTCTTCTGCACCTGCTATTTGTTTTTTCAGGCTATCAATTTTCAACTGAATATCTATAGAAGCCGTACCAACTGTAGTATTTGACAAACTTTTTTCCAATTCGGAAAGTTCCTTTTTCATAGCTGCAATACTTCCTTTAGCAGGAGTATCCGACTCTGAAGAGAAGACTGATTTTGGTTTCTCTGTTATCGTATTCGTATCAGGTTTTTGAAGTGGAGAGCCTAAAACCGCATTTATCCGTTTCACTTCTTTTTCATAATCCTTTCGGGCAGACTGCATACTATATATATAAGGCGTAACCGGATTGTCAATATAAGAAGAAGCCTGGCCGGCGGTTCCATAACTCTGTACAACTGTTTTATTCAACTTACGGACAAATTGCATCCATCGTTCCGGAATTTCTTTATCTCCTCTCCGAATACTGGCAGCTATACCCTCAAATACCCGGTTACCAGTCTCTTCACCATATTCTTCCGTAAGTACCTGACGCATTTTTGTGAGATTCTGACCTTCTTTATCAGCCAATGCATCTCCTGCCGAGGATAAAGCACGTTCGCTGGCACGGGCACGGGCTGTTTCAAGAATAGCTGTACTCAGTTTACTATAGGCTACACGTGCAGTGTCTACATTGGTTATCTCTATTCCTAACTGACTTAGATAATCTCCATACTTTTCCTGAATTTTATCTTTCGCCCGTTTCCATTCATTTGTTCCTTCCTTAGCTTTATACAAACTACCAAAAAGTGTATCCAAAGAATTCTGCTCCGTAGATACCTCTTTATTCATGTCGGTCATTGCTTCATCTAAGCGCTTCTGTGCTTTTGCTGTTTCGCTATTACCTAATGCTAATTTGTATATTGCAATTCCAAGAGTTGCAGCAGCGGCAGCAGCTATAAGATAAGGACTGGAAGCTATGGCAATATTCATAGCTTTCGTTGCACCGGTAGTGGTGGCGATGGCAGCACGAGCCAATAGTACTTGCATCTGGTAGATATAAAGGGCACGTTGTCCCCAAATAATAACTCCATTATAAGCATTTTGAGCAGTGGATACGAGATTAAAAGAACTACTCATTCGCTTTAATCCTTTCGCAAAAAAAGTCATTATAGGAATATATTCATTAAATAACGAAAAAAACTTAGCTGAATCTCCTGTAATATCTATAAATTTAAGCTTCAGTTGTTTTAGTTCATTTTGGAACTCCTGCATTTTTTTTGATGTAGAGTCTGTACTTTCAGAAAAAAACTGAAAATCATTTGAATAACGTTGAAATAACTTTGCATAATTCGACAACGATTCAAAGCAACTAATAGCTACGTCTTCCATTTTTTTACATACACCAGTAACAGATTCTACTGCCTTTGTAAATTCATCCAATGACCTTGAAGCCATTTTCATATTCTCTTTTACATCAAATAATATTTGATATTCTATCTTATTATTCATATATTTGAAGTATTAATTTAATTTATATAATTATGAATTTTATCATAGGTACGATCATCTTTTTAATTCTTTGTTTAGGTATAAACTCTTTTCTTAATGATATTTCGTCTTCTTCAAAAGAAAAGAAAAGAAAAGAAGAAGATGAAGAGTTAAAACAACGTCTACACGATGAAGACAAATACGATAATGATTATCGCAAGCGCCATTCATAATATTTTCATTTATTTCAATAGAAATTTTGTATACTATTTTATTATTCATATATTTGAATTTATTTATCTTTCAACATGCAAACATTACTCATTCTCATACTCATGTCTGTAGTGATTTTCGGTAGTTTAGCCGCAATTATACCTGAAGATCCGGTTCACAAATATTTTCGTAAAACAATCGAAGAAAAAAAACGTATGAAAAAGAAAAAAGAAGCAGAAGAATTAGAACGACGGCTTCGTGAGGAGGATAAATACGATAATGATTATCGTAAACGCCATTCATAAATGCATTATCAATTTCCTTACACAATTCTATCTTACTATTCATATCTTGTCATATAAATTATTTAATAATATGAAAGTTCTTATAGAGTTATCGTACTAATATTATTTATTGGTTATTGCAATTATAGTTTTCGTAAAGAAACTATTGTAGACGCCATAAACTGCTAAATTTCCAGTTATATCAATTATATTAGCTTTAAGGCAATCAACCTCAAGACGAAATTTGGCTAACTGCTCAGTTTTTTTCTATTAATACATTATCTTCTAATAGTGACCCTATGTCAGATGGATTATTTCTCATATATTTGTTCTATTAATATAAATTCATTATACTATGTGTACAATCCCAATATTACAATTACTTTTTATTATATCCGAAGGTTATGGGGCTGCTATCATATTTATTATTATTGTAATTTTTCTCATCATCAGTTCCGTTAGTGGTGAAAAAGCTATTATAAAAGAAGCTATAAAAAATGCCCTAAAAGAGAAAAAAGAAGAGAAAGAGAAAGAAAAAAAAGAAGATGAAGAGTTAAAACAACGTCTACACGATGAAGACAAATACGATAATGATTATCGCAAGCGCCATTCATAATATTTTCATTTATTCCAATAGAAATTTTGTATACTATTTTATTATACATATATTTGAAATTTATTTATCTTTCAATATGAAAACATTATTAGGGGTTATTAACCACTGTTGTTGCTTGTTCCTCATATATCCAGAAAGTGAAAACTAAATATTATAAAGAATAAGTCAAGAAATGAGTATTAAAAATATGCCAACATACATTATAAATATAATTTTAATTATTACTTATTCTTACCACACAGTTTAATATAGAACTAACAATGAAAGAAATTTTAATAACATCACTCATTGTAATCGCCATATTTGGTATTTTACATTATTGTTCTAGCGATAGTATCATAGAGCTTCTTTTTAAGAAGCTCAAGAAAGAAGAACGTGCTAAAAAAGAAGCTGAAGAATTAGAACAACGGCTTCGTGACGAGGATAAATACGATAATGATTATCGTAAACGCCATTCATAAATGCATTATTAATTTCCTTGCATAAATATCTTATTATTCATATTTTGTCATATAAATTCATTAGTGTCCCGTTAAAATCGGGACGCGTTAATAATTAATCAAATAATCCCTGAATAAGGGGATTAAATTGCTCTTTGACATCATTGAAATTAGTCTTATTGAACAGTCCTTGTAAAGGAGTTTTATCCGTCAATGAGATGCTAAGAATCTGTAAGACCTCATAAGTTGAACGATTCAACTGCATATCATGTTGGACAATAGCTACCAAACAATAGGTGATGATAGCAACACTAATCTGTATTCGAACAGCATTCTCTGTGGTACCCCAGAACCTTTTTACCTTAAGATGCTGCTTCAACCATTTGAAGAATAGTTCCACGAGCCATCTCTTTTTATAAAGATTGGCAACATCAAGTGCAGAAATGTGTTTGGCATTCGTCAGGAAAGTGAATTCACGTTCATCCTCTTCATCATAAAAACGGATGACTCTGAATGATTCAGGATACTTCTTTTCAGAGGTGTACCCGATCAGTTTCACTTCCGCATCTGAAAGGATATTCTTGGGCATTCTACGCTTCCATTTACAGAACTTGCACTTCAGATTAGACTTCGCTCTGACTACAAAGAAAGAACCTGTAAGGTGAATCCGATAAAGTTCCTTAAACGAGTCATAAGCTCTGTCGAATATATAATAAGCATTTGGCTCATAATTAATAGCGGACATTGCTGTTGAATCATGCCTGGATGCTGTAGTTACTGTATAAAAGGTTGGTATTTGTGCTTCTATGTCATAAAGGACATGGGCCTTAACTCCACCTTTCTTCTTGCGGAACTTCGCCCAAGGGAATGTAGCCAAACATAAAGGAATCGTAGTGGAATCAAACGCATACTTTCTTCCTGGAATATCCAAGATATTAGTAACTCGTTTTTCACATGCTTCCTTCATCATGTAGAAAGCAAAGTCTTCGAAGATTCTATAATCTCGATTCTGATTGGCTGATGCAAGCGTGGTTTTGGCAATGGGTTCACGACCCAACCCCAAATGATAACGCTTTCCTTGATGGGCCTCCAAAGCTACAATCAAATCACGAAGACTTTCACGATTACTGAGTTGACCGAACATCATTGCAAGTAACTGGTTCCAGCAAGCGAAATGTTTCACATATCGATTGCCATCGTACTTGTCTACGAGCCTTCTGAACTTATCATTGTTCAAGAATTCTACTAACTGAGCGAAAACGTATTTGTCTTGGTGCATTTGAGACCGCTTTAATCGACCTCAAAGATATGATTTCAAATCGTCGCGCTTAGAAAAGCATGTCTAATAGACTATATTTCAATCATTTCAAAGAACTATTTATCCTCTTTTACGGGACAGTAGTGATATAAATTATTTAATAATATGGAAGTTCTTATAATTATCGTACTAGTATTATTTATTGGTTATTGCAATTATAGTTTTCGTAAAGAAACTATTGCAGACGGTATAGAAAAAGCCCAAAAACGAGAAAATGAAAAGAAAAAGAAAGAAGATGAAGAATTAAAACAGCGTCTACGCGATGAAGATAAATACGATGGTAACTACCACAAGCGCCATTCATAATATCTCATCTATCCCATAATTTTGCAATCTCGTCAAACCGATCTTTCGTACTAATAGATTCTTCCTTTTCATCTTGTGGTTGATTTTCCCATGAAAACCTACAAATATCAGTAGGAAGTAACTTTCTCTTACTATGAGGTTGCAACATACAGCAAGCTAAAAAGCGGGTTTGTTCCCATGACTCCCGTTCTAATCGTTGTTCCTTTTCTTGCCAGACTTTATAAGCTATAGAAAATTCAGATGGGGTACACCGGCTAAAGTCGTTCATACTCATTCCCATGCACCCCATTGCAATGCCCAACAGTTCCTCTGCTGTTACGCTTTCATCTTCTTTTTTTTTGAGCCTTCAGCACCTTCCGATAAGTTTTCCTGGAACTGTGCAAAGTCCTCCAGATTAATGCCATCGGCAAAGTGATCAAACTCCATGTCAAATGTTATTCCATCGGCACGACAAGCACTACGTACACAACAAAACATAAATAGAGTCAGCAGTTCGAGCTCAGCACCGATGTCATTTACATCCTTGCCGGTTTGACGTTTAAAGTCAATCATAGCACCCATAGTCATGCGACTGGGATACTCTTTTCCGTAAAGTTTCACTTTGTGCATATCTGTGTGAAGATTTACTTTTCAGTAGGTATTAGTTTCAATTCTACCTGACCACTGTTTTCCATTGAAATAGTGTAGCTGGCATCATCATCACCCGGATCTTGTTCTTCGAGACTGGTGATAATGAAATTTCCTTCACGATATTTCGTAGCCTCTTCACCACGCAACGCATAGCGCACTTTCACAGCTTTGCCTGCTTCCCACAACTCAAACAATTTGTCGTACCCCAGTTCATCACCATAAAACTTAAAACCTTCGGCACTAATACTGACAGACAGACCACTGACTGACTTCTCTTTCCACATACCGGGATTGTCAGCTGTCGCTTTTTCAGTAAGAGTAGGTTTCACAGCCCGTTCCTTTGTTTCTGCACTGTTAGTAATTGTACACGTTTTACTGTGTCCCAGCGGAGTGAATGTGTTTTCGCCGGTTACAATGCCCACAAGCATATCACTTCCATGTTGATATCCAGTTTCCATAATTTAAAAAATTAAATTTGTTAATAATTTACCGTTTTATCATTAAAACGAACAGAAACAGTAACGGCTACCTGTACTGTCCGTATCGCTTCGATGATGCAAACATAACGGGGTAAAATTTCAAAAACAAATAACAGTGTAATGGTTACACAAAAGTATGTAACCATTACACTGTTATTTCTCTTATTAGCGATTAATAGGCACCTTTACAGTGAAATATTAAAAACAATTTAAACATAAATTATTATGAGAAAAAAACTTTTCGAGACAGTGACAGACTGTCTAAAGACACTAACCGATTCGGAAACAGGAAAAAAAGTAGTGAAACACATTGATCTTTGGCAGACTTCCATTACCGAATCCGGTAACGAAGCCTCATTTCCAACACCAGCTGTATTTATTGAATTCCTACCAGCTACCTGGAAAACACTTTGTGGAAACAAACAAACGTGTGAAGTGCAGTTACGCCTGCACATAATAGAATATACCGCAGAAAACGACACACAAGTTGCATTACATGGATTTGAACTGGCAGACAGGATCGCCAGTTTACTAACTGAATGGCAATTGGAAAACCGAAGTAGATTCCTGCGAACAGAAAGCCTGACAAATCATGAAAGTGAAAAGGTGAAAGATTGTATGGAAACATTCAAGTTAACAATCTAATAAGTTGTTTCAACTAATCGTGCATTAAAAACAGACACTACTATTATTAATTTTCAGAATATTCATAAAATGAAAAAAAAATGCACAGGCTTCAGCTATATTAATAAAGTCAGAGATGTTAACAATATATATGACACATATGCACGATCGGGGTTATCAAACAGAGAAATCCTGAGACGATACATTTGGCCAAAGCATCTAATTTCAGAAAAAACGTTCTACAACTACTTGAACGCTTATGCGGATCCTAATTTTTTGGAAAGGCTAAAAGAAATGGAACATTCACTATCTATTAAATAATACTTCCCACAACTCAGATATAGATAGCATCACCCAATTAATAGAAGTTCATATGAGCTGCCTACAACAACTTGAATGAACTTCTATTTTCATAAATTTTTAGTGTGGTTACCTCACCTGATAATTAAGAAACACAAAAATATTAAGGAACATCCTAACGAAACCTATTCAAACATTTATAAAAAAGTTTGTATATTGTTGTATTTTTTATTACATTTGCACAATATTAATCAAAACACACAAACTTATGAAACAATCCTCATTATTCCTTATCAATTACTCTCACTTCTTGTTCCAAAGATTAGAATGATACAGTAAACAACTACAATAGTTTAAAGAAACAGGAATAAATATCAAACTTATTAACATGCAAACAATGAAAAAGATTTTATTATTAATGATGACTACATTGGCGATAGCCGGATGCAGTAATGAAGAACAGGACAACCTCGTTCCAGAAGAAGTAACAGTAAACATTGATTATGATTTTTGGGAAAGTGGAAGCATGTCAAGATCCGGAGCAGATCTATACACTAACTTCTATAATAAATATGTAAAAACCAAGTTATTGACTCCGACAACTTATTCATTATCCCTAAGTACAAAAGATACGCCTAAACCAACAACTATTAATGGGTATTGGGGAAATAAGGATGGAATTAGATTAGTAGAGGGAACCTATAATATATATGGTACATCTATTCCTACAAGTTCTGAAGCGTCTATTGATACGCTGTCTATGTCATTTAATGAAAAAGTTACGATAACAAAAGAAACTACTTCAATAACATTGACAGCTAAACACTCATCATTCATGCTGATATTTGACGCAAGCAATACCACATCAATAGAATACTCAGGATATCTTGGTAATATACACAGCACTTGTAGCCTTAATAAAAAAGATGAAATCTATTACATATTTCTAAGTAAGGACATTGAAGCATCCGATCAAATTGTTGTAACAAGAAAAAACAAAAAGAAAGTTATTATTAATCTTTATGGATTATCTTTCGAAAAAGGAAAATACTATTACTTTAATGACGTGACAAACTCATTTGATATACCACCAATGACTGAAGGGAACTAATTAATCGAGGTTCAAGGTTGATTTCGATAAGTTGAAACATTCTTACTCACCCCTGATCAAAGTAAATATCTGAGACGAATGAATAAAAATCTCTGATCAATAATAAGTGGTAATAAATGGAACTACAAGTAATTCAAAGTAAGATCTACGAGATACGAGGAAGTAGAGTTATGTTAGACTTTGATCTGGCAAAATTGTATAGTACAGAAACGAGTTTATTAAAACGTGCTGTCAGACGAAACATGGAACGTTTTCCGGAAGATTTTATGTTTCAATTAACGAAAGAAGAAGCTAATAGTCTGTATTCCAGTGGGGTATTCCAAGCTGGCACACCCCAATATAACTTTAGTGCCTATGCTCCTTTTGCTTTTACAGAACAAGGTGTAGCTATGCTAAGTAGCGTATTAAGATCTCCCATTGCTGTAAAGGTGAACATTAATATCATGCGCGCATTTGTTAGTGTTCGACAATTCGTCTTAACCAATGAAAGTAATACCAAAGAGATAGAGTACCTTAAACATCGTATTGAGGAACTGGAACATCAAGGAGTGAAAGCATTTGCTATGATAGAAAGGCTGGGAGAAGAAACGTTAGAAGCCATCAATGATTTATCTGAGGATAACCGTAAAGAATTCGATAACGTTTACCTTGCACTCTCACAGTTGGCAGACAAGAAGAAACAATCTAAACCTCGTAATCCTATTGGTTTTAGGAAGTAATTCTATAATTGACCAATAGAAATAAAACAAATTTTACAAATCAATGAATATGAGAATTAGAAACAATAGCCAGAGGTATATTGTTCTTTCATGAATAGGTAAAGGAAACGAATTAAAATAAAAAGACACTGAAAGACATACACCACTTCATCTACTTTACAAGGCCACGAACTTGCAACAGACTGATAATCAACACTTATAAGATTGTACACTTTTGTTATACAAGAATGTACAATCTTATATGACAAGAGTGTACAATATTGCATGGTAAAAGTGTACAATCTTATAGTTCGTTGGCTATTTAGGTTAAAAACGGAATTCGAATGGACTGACGAGCCGGTATTGGTGGCATTGAATGCAATATCGTGATGGGACTAATAAAGGTTTCGAAAAATGTAGTTATCCTGTCTTTTTGTTCCTATATGGCTGATTTTCATGACACCCTTATTCTAATTATTACTGCAATTAGAGAATAAAATGCATAATAATATCAATTATTATGCGTATTCTATCGTATAATCTTTCTTTAGTTGGATAATCATGCACATTTATTCGGCGTGTTATCCTAATTTTCCCGGTATGATAAGTTCGGTTCCTCTACGAGAAACAACTCGAACCTCGTAGAGAAACGACTCGAGACTCTACGAGAAAAAATAAAACTGCCTAAAAAGACGTTTTCAGACGCTAACTGATGGCTAAATTCACTCCAATCTTAACTATTAAAAGTATAATCAAAGAATTTCATAAAGTTGAATTATGTAATAAATATCAAAAAAACAAGATGTTTTTGTCATGCAATTCTCCAAAAAAACATACAATAGGAATAATAGAAGCCAGAAATGCCGAAGATTTTTATTACTTGCAAGAAACCTTCCCTTAATTAGAGGATTCTAAAGGATCAGGAATGTCACTTTGTCAAATTGTAAGTAAGTATGTACTTTGAATAGACACGAACTAATTATTATTTTTCAGACATAAGAACAAAAGAACACATTTTCTGTATAACCTCCATAAACAGCTTATTTGTTCTTATGTTCTTATGTCTAATCTCCATCTATACTGATAGGATAAAACTATCCTGAATATGTTGCCAGTCTGGACAAATTTAACATAGAAAATGAGGTAACCGACAGTATACACCTGTATCAATTCGATTTTTTAATGCGAGCAACATTATAATTCTCAATCGAATTTATTTCCTTTATAATATATTTCCATAACTTTGGCCCGTACTATCAAAAACACTCTCTGTATATGGATAAAAAATACATTATAGGCTTACAGAAGGGCTCATACTCCGATTTTAATAAATTATATGACCTTTATGCAGATAGATTGTATGGCTTTGCTTACAACCTGACACATTCGTCGGAGATGGCAGAGGAAATTGTGCAGGAAGTCTTTTTAAAAATCTGGCAGATGCGGGAACACTTATCTCCCGAATATTCTTTTCGTTCTTTTCTCTTCACGATTGCCAAAAATAAGTTTCTGAACGATTTGAGAAACCGGCTCACCTTGCTTTCTTATGACGAATACATAACTCAACTGGATGATGCGACGGAAAGAGGAGAAAACTCCACAGAAAGTGAGTTTAACTTCAATGAGTTGAATGAACAGGTCCTCCAGTCCAAAGATAAACTGAGTAAGCGGCAAAAGATGATATTCGAAATGAGTAAAGAAGAAGGATTGTCAAATCAGGAAATTGCTTTGAAACTTGGTATCTCCGAACAATCTGTCAGAAATCAATTAAGTAGCGCACTCAAAGTACTTAGAGAAGAACTCATTAAAATCGGCTTTTCTTTCGCTCTCTTTTTTATGAGTTAGTGATAAACCTAAAAAAAGTTAATAACAAAGGATACATATGTTACATGATTCGTATTTCTGTGTATCACTTATAAACGGACAGGATTGATTATGGAGAAACAGAATAATATACTTGAAAAATATATTCGCGGCAGCATCAGCGAAGAAGAATATAATGAATTGCAACAGCAGATTCAGAATGATTCTGATAACAGTGTCGGGGATATGCTAAATGAGTGTTGGCAAAAAGACCTGAATATCCACGTTATGCCCCGGGCTGCGAAAGAACGGACCCGGAGACTGGTTAACGAAAAGATAAAGAAGGATATGAGACGCGTCTGGTTCAAACGGGCGTCGACCATTGCAGCTTCTATTCTGGTACCCGTATTAATCATCTCTACGGTTTATTTCTATAAGGAAATGGACCATTACAAGCAGATACCCAATATCGTATCTGTCAACAAAGGACAACGAGCCGGTATTACACTGCCTGATGGAACAATTGTTCATTTGAACAGTGAATCTAAACTGACTTATACTCCGGACTTTAATGGTAAGTTGCGAGAGGTGGTTCTGGAAGGAGAAGCCTTTTTTGAGGTCACTCCCAATAAGGAGAAGCCTTTCATTGTGAAAACGTCCGTTTTCGATGTAGAGGTATTGGGAACTTCTTTTAATGTCTCGGTTTACAATGATGAGAATATTGTAGAAACCGCACTTATGGAAGGAAAAGTGAAACTGACGATGCAGGGCTGTCCGTCTAAGCCTGTTTATCTGACGCCTTCACAGAAGTTTATCTATTCCAGAAGCGATCGGCAAGGTACTATCTCCATCATGGAGGGAGATACCGAACTGGCCTGGAAACAAGGTATACTTGCATTCAATGCAGAACCGTTGGAAGAGGTTTTCCGGAAAATAGAACGCTGGTACGGAGTAACGATGCACTACGACAAAGAAAGTTTAGTGAACGACAACTTCACAGGACAATTCAAGATGATTTCCATCCAGGAAATGATGAATATATTGCGCATGCACTATAACCTGAAATTTAAAATAGAGAATAATGACATATACATAATCTAAAAACAAAAAAGCATATGAAAAATACCGATTAAAAAAATCCTTTCGTCCTCCACCGTTCCGTCCTTTTTTTAAGAAGCTGATAAAAATAATCAAAACAGTTTCTTAATATCCAAATTCATTTTAATCAATTCAATTGACAGGGAGCCTTCTCAGGGTGGCTCCAAGCCATTGCTATGCCCTTTTTTAAACAAAAAATGCTTATGAAGAAAATAATAATGTATATCGCCTTACTGATGTTGCCGATCCTTTGTTCAGCGCGGAAAGCCTTTGTGATAGAAGAAGGCCGAACCGTAATACTGACAGGTAAACATGCTTCATCACCGGCACTGCTTGCAGCACACGAACTGCAATATTTCGTAAAACAATCATTGGGGATACACGTACCCATAGTGAATGAATTACCATCGAAACCCACCGGGATTATCTATGTGGGTAACAGTGAATATACGGATAAAATACACTTTGAACCACAGGAATATCTGATACAAATCACTCCGGAAACAATCGTTCTGATGGGACAGGACGAAAACTCTGACAGTGATGGGGGACGCGATAACAACGGTATAACACCCTCAAAAGACCGGTTAAAAATTAACTACTCAAAGCTGACAGGTAATTCATCGGCCAACGTAGAGTTGACGCTGCCGTCTATTTATGATGCACAAGGAACTTGTTATGCTGTATATGACTTCGTTGAGAACTATCTGGGTGTCCGTTTCTATGGTCCGGCTCCGCTAAATGTGATTGTCCCCAAACAGAAGCAACTGAAACTGGCTCCAACCCGAGTGATGCGTTCTCCTGCAATCAAATACAGAGACAGTAGCTATTCTTTTGATTGGCCGATGATGAAAGAACAATATTTTGAAGCTACGCCGGAGATGACCCAGCTATTCCTCAGAAGAATCCGGTTCGGCGGAGAGAAATGGGCTGCCAATCATGCTTTCACAGCTTATCAGGACCGTTTCCTTCAAAAGAACCCGGATCGTCCGGAACTCTTCGAAGGTTACCATCCCGAATATTTTGCCGTCGGACGTACCGGAGGACCTCACGAACGCCAATTCTGTTATACCAATCAGGCATTTATCAAACAGGTGGCCAAAGATGCCTGCGACTATTTTGACGGGCAGCCCCTGAAAGGTGAACAAATAGCTTTAGGAGACTATTTTGCAGTGGTTCCGCTTGACAATGCCAACTGGTGCCAATGTGAAGAATGCAGCCGGCAACTGGCTATTGATAAAGATAATATCCGGGGAGAACACTTCAATTGCGGTACTGCCACCCATTACCTGTGGACCTTCGTCAACAATGTGGCTAAAGAGGTAAAGAAAACCCATCCCGGAAAAAAAATAGCCGCCCTGGCCTATCATGTATATGCTTATCTGCCTGAGGATATAGAACTGGAAGATAACATATCGGTAGCCCCCTGCCTTCACCCACGCAACTATTGGGCACCAAAGATGAAAGAGAATGAAACTGATTTCTACAAAGACTGGATTGAAGAAAGCAAGAAGAGCCATCGTCCCGTCTATCTGTGGAATTACCTGTGTTTCCCAACCGAACGCGGACTGGTACAGGGGTTCAACGTATTTCCCGGATTCAGTATCCACCAGGTGGCCGAAGAAACAAAAATGTACGCCCGGGATGGTGTACGAGGTATATTCCTTTGTGGAATAGGAGAGCAGTTTGATTTCTATGCCACCATGAAACTCTATGATAATCCGACATTAGACATAGACCACCTGCTAAATGAATTCTTCACCTCTTATTTTGGTAAAGCAGCCCGCCCCATGCGCAACTTCTATGACAAAATAGAACAGGTATACAGTGATTCCAAAAATTATCCGTTGGACATTCAGACTAAAGATGCACAGTTTCACCAGACAGAAGCAATAGCATGGGAATACCTCGGAACAGACCGGGTAATGAAGGAACTGGAAGGGTATATCCGTAAAGCACAATCGCTGGCAGATAGTCCGGCAGAAAAAGCACGCGTGGATTCATGGGTGAAAGGAGTCTGGGAATATATGCAAACAGGTAAAGCAAAATACATATCTAAAAAAGCAAAAGAATGAAACTTATCAATCTCTTTCTGTTCCTCTTCCTGCTGGGATGCGTAAGTTGCAAAAGCCCGGAAGAGAACATACCCAACGAGTCTATACAGATTATTCCTCTGCCAAACTCGTATGAACTCAAACCGGGCAGTTTCTGTATGACCGGACAAACAACGATCGGAATAGATACTTCTGACCCGGCAATGGTAGCCCTGGCAGAATACTTCAACGAAAAGACAAGTGATGCTACCGGATTCTCTTTACCGATTGGTGACTCCGGAACAATCGTCTTTCAATTAGGCGATTATAAAGAGTTGGGAGAGGAGGGATATCAGTTGTCCGTATCCTCCGGGAAACTCGTGCTGAGTGCATACAGGCATCATGGTATATTCAACGGCATACAATCTGTTCTTCAACTACTCCCTCCGGAAATAAAATCGAAAACAGTGCAGCCACAGAAAACATGGTACATCAATTGTGTGGAAATCACCGATAAACCTCAGTTCGCATGGCGCGGGCTGATGCTTGACGTCAGCCGGCACTTCTTTACCAAACAGGAAGTGAAGCGGTTCATAGACCAAATGGCAGAATACAAGTATAATGTGTTTCACTGGCATCTGACCGATGATCAGGGGTGGAGACTTGAAATAAAATCACTGCCTGAACTGACCAACATCGGTGCATGGAGAGCTCCCCGGGTAGGTAACTGGTGGGAGAGAGAACCCCAACTTTCTACCGACTCTTTGAGCTATGGAGGGTTTTATACTCCGGAAGACATCCGGGAGGTCGTAGACTATGCCCGGAAACGCTATATTACGATAGTGCCCGAAATAGATATACCCGGACACAGTATGGCTGCTCTATCGGCATATCCGGAAATCTCTTGTACGGGTGGCCCTTTTCATGTGAATGTAGGAAATACATTTTATACAAAAGTAGAAAATTCCTTGTGTGCAGGCAATGAACGGACGTTTGAAGTTCTTGATTCTATATTCTCTGAAGTTGCCCGTCTTTTTCCTTCCCCATATATACATATCGGAGGCGATGAATGTTATAAAGGCTTTTGGGAGAAATGTCCCAAATGCCGGATGCGAAAACAAAAAGAACATCTGAAAAATTCGGAAGAACTGCAAAGCTACTTTATAAAACGGGTGGCCGACATGGTTCAGAAAAAAGGGAAACAAATCATCGGATGGGATGAGATACTGGAAGGTGGCTTAGCTCCGGAAGCAATTGTAATGTCATGGAGAGGTATAAAGGGAGGTGCGGAAGCTGCCCGCCAAGGACACTCGGTTATTATGACTCCGAGCGATCATTGTTACCTGGATTTCTATCAGGGAGACCCGGCTGTTGAACCGAATACTTATGCTATGCTTCGCCTGCAGGATTGCTACAAATATCAGCTTATCCCCGACAGCATAAATCCGTCTTTAGTAATGGGCGGACAAGGAAACCTTTGGACAGAATCCGTACCTCACTACCGTCAGGTGGAATACATGGTCTGGCCCCGTGCTTTAGCTATATCCGAGACATTATGGACCGATGCCCGGCTACGTAACTGGAAATTCTTTGTCCACAGGGTAGAACAACAATTTGAACGCTTCGACCAATCCGGAGTTAACTATGCCCGTAGCATTTATGATCCGATCATCTGTCCGCACCGGGATAAAAAGAACGAACTGAAAATAGAACTGAAGACAGAAGTAGAAGGCCTAAGCCTGTTCTATACATTCGACAATACAATCCCCGATGTCTACTCCAATATGTATACAGATACACTTTCTGTTCCTAAAAATGCATCGATGCTTCGCGTAGCCACTTACAAGGGACAGGTACAAGCAGGCAGACAGGTTGATGTTACAATCGAGGAGCTGAAAAAGAGAGTGACGGAATAAAAAGTAATATGTTATAAAACATAAAAAAAGAGATGTTACAAATAAAGCCAATCGGTGTACTACTTACAGAACGGACAAGGACAAAGAAAAACGAGACATCTGACTAACAAGTAAAAACACCTGAAAATCACTTATGATAAAATACTTAAAATCATTATGAGTACAAGAAAATTTCGCATAATACTGCTTCTATTGTTAATGACCGGATTCGTATCCGCCATTAATGCCCAGGAGCAAAAAATCTCTCTCTCACTTAACAATGCCACATTGAAGCAGTTCTTTAATGAGATAGAACACAAAACCGATTACTCTTTCTCTTACCGTGAAGGAGTATTGGATAACCGGAAGGATATAACGGTTTCTGTACAAAACAAAGACCTGTTGGAAGTCCTCAAAACGGTACTCACTCCAAGAGGATTAAGCTTTAGCATACAATCCAAATCAGTAGTCATCATTCCACAGCAACAGGTAGCCGCAAGCAAACCGGTTATCATCAAAGGAAAAGTTACAGATACTACCAACGAACCACTTGTAGGAGTTACCATCCGGGTTAAAAATGGTAATGAAGGTACAACGACCGATATGGACGGTAACTACTCAATCCAGCTGAAAAACAAGAATTCCGAACTTCAGTTCTCTTACATCGGTTACAAACAAAAGGATATAAGAGTAAAGGACAAAACGGTAGTCAATGTACAGCTGGATGAAGATAGCCATATGCTGAATGAAGTAGTGGCTATCGGCTACGGTGTGATGAGAAAAAGAGACCTGACGGGTTCTGTAGCCCGCATCGGAGAAAAGGATATAAACAATGTTCCTACAATCCGTCTGGATCAGGCACTGACCGGTAAAGTATCGGGTGTACACGTCACTAACACTTCCGGTGAACCGGGTGCAGCTACCAATATCCTGATTCGTGGTGGTAACTCTATTTCGGCAAGTAATCAGCCTTTGTATGTTGTAGACGGATTTATCGGTGCAGGCGACCTGAACCTGATTGACCCCAATGACATAGAATCAATAGAGATTCTGAAAGACGCCGCAGCTACTTCTATTTATGGTGCCAGAGGTGCCAATGGTGTTGTTATCATTACGACTAAAAGAGGAATCGAAGGTGGCAACAATGTTACAGTGAATGCCTACGTCGGTATCCAGCATGTTGCCAAACGGTTGGAAATGCTCAATGCGCGTGAATATGCCGAAATGCTGAATCAACAGGATGTGGCTGCCGGACAAGAACCTTCTATTGAGAATCCCAGTATCTATGAAAAAGGTACTGACTGGCAGGAGGAAATACTCCAAATGGCTCTGATGCAGAATTATCAGGTAGCAGCTTCGGGAGGAAGTAAAGACACCCGTTACTATTTATCATTGAGTATGTTCGATCAGGAGGGTGTCATCAAAAGATCCGGGATCAGACGTTATCAGACCCGCCTCAACTTGGACAGAAAGATAGGTGATAAGATAAATATCGGGGCTAATTTCCAATTTTCCCACTCGTCCAGAAAACCCAATCTGGTAAGTTTGGGAGGATTTGATTACCAAAGCTCGGCTCTGGCAACTCCTCCGACCATGCCTATTTATAATGAGGACGGTTCGTATGCTGCAGACAGCCCTTCACGTGTGGTAAGCAACAAGATTGACAACGTAGTAGCACAGCTTAACCTGCGTAAGAAAGAAGAATTATCGACCACTGTCTATGCAGGTATATTTGCAGACTGGGAAGCCATAAAAGGATTGAAGTTCAAAACTTCTTTAGGATTGAACGCCAGTACCAGTAAAACAAATGAATACAAACCCGGTTCACTCCCAACCATGATGCAGAATAAAACCAAAGGTGAAGCGTGGATCAATCAGGGAGAAGGTTATTCTATCTTATGGGAAAACACAGCCAACTATATGAAAGAGATAGCCGAAGGACACCACCTGACTGTTTTGGGAGGATATACTTTACAATTCGGACGTAACGAAGGGCTAAGCCTGTACGGGAAAAACTTCACCAATGACCTGTTGGACTGGAACAACCTCTCTGATGCAGAAACCAAAACCCGCCAGATAGGCAGCTCTGCTTCCGAATGGGCCATCATTTCGTATCTGGGACGTATCAACTACTCTATTCACGATCGTTACCTGCTCTCGCTTGTAGGCAGATACGATGGTTCATCCCGTTTAGGCAAAGATAACCAGTTTGCTTTCTTCCCTTCCGTAGCTTTGGGATGGAGACTCTCGGAAGAGAAGTTCATGAAGCGCTTTTCCAAACTGAATAACCTGAAACTGAGATTCAGTTATGGTCTTTCCGGAAATCAGGATATTGCACTGTACCAGACATTACCGTTGATGAAACAACAAAATGTGATGCTGGGCGACATTCCGCAAATCGGATACATCCCCGATCGTCTGGGTAATGACAAACTGAAATGGGAGACAACGGCCCAGTTCGATTTTGGTGTGGAGGCTTCTTTCTTCAATTCACGTTTGAATATAGAACTTGACTTTTATTCTAAAAGAACCAAAGATCTTTTACTGGATGTGGAATTCCCCTATATCTCAGGATTCAAGAATGGTTTCATGAATGTAGGTAAAATCTCAAACCAGGGAGTAGAGCTTATGATTCGTACTACCAATATCGCTACAAAAGATTTCACATGGTCTACCGAATTTAATATCTCTACAAATAAAAATAAAGTCTTAGCAATGGGACCGGATAAAGATTTTGAATATACTTTCCGTCCGGGTTTGGGTACACATCCTTACTCCTGGTTAAAGGTAGGACAGCCCGTCGGAGTATTCTATGGCTATATTATGGATGGCATTTACCGCTCACGTGCACAGATTGAAGCCGGTAATGAGCCAAACGCTTCACTCGGACAAAAGATCTACCGGGATATTAATGGGGATGGCGTGGTTTCCATTGAAGACCAGACAACCATCGGCGACCCGAATCCCGATTTCTTTGGAGGTATCAACAATACGTTCACTTACAAGAATTTCACTCTAAGTGTATTTTTACAGGGAACGTATGGAAATGACATACTTGCAGGAGGTGACTTCCTGTATGCCACAGTCGACCCCCGGTTTGTAAATCAGTACAAACGGGTAAAGAATTTCTGGTCACTCGACAATCCCAACGGAAATTATCCTAAACTCTATTCCAATGACGAATACCAGCCTTCTACCTACATGATTCATGATGGTTCACATCTGAAAATAAAGAGTATCAGCCTGTATTACAACTTCCCGGTTAAGAGCTGGAAAAAGAATAAGACGATTCAGGAACTGCAATGTTACGTTACCGGTACCAACCTGTTCACGTTCACCTCATACAAAGGATACGATCCGGAGGTAAATACCGGAACGGAAGGCGGTTATAAGGTCTATTCGGCCAACGTGCTACGGGGTATGGACTTTACCGCTTATCCCTCAGCGAGAACTTATACTTTTGGCTTTAAAATCACATTATAATGAAAAGAATCATGAAAAAACTAAAGATAATGGCACTGTGCATCCTGACTGCTACTTGCAGCTCGTGCCTGGACATGCTCGATAAAACACCTATATCACAACTCAGCGTCGGTAAACTGTTTGAAACGGCAGATGGGGCGGAAGCTGCCGTATCCGGATGTTACAGTTTCCTCAATGGAACAGGATATTACAGTCAGGACAGATGGTGCTTTGCCTTTGAAGGTACCGATATATCCGGTAGTGCAGGTGGCTCAGCCAATTATCAATGGACTTCCGGTGAAAACCGGTGGAGTGACTGGTGGCTCACCACTTATCAGGCAATCGGCGCTTGTAACACAACCATAAGCCGCATAAAGAAATCAACCTTTGATGAGAGCCGCCGTACTTCGCTGCTGGCAGAAGCTCGTTTTCTACGTGCTTTCTACTATTATCATGCATTGACTTACTGGGGAGGCGTGCCCTTATTGAAAGATGAAATAACCTCGCTGGATCAGGTAAAGAATATAAAGAGAGCCACACGGGAAGAACTTTCAAATTTCATCATTGATGAACTCACTGAAGTATCGGACATCTTAGAGAAAAGCCCTGCCATCGTAGCAAGAGCCAGTAAAGGAACCGCACTTACCCTGTTGGCAAAAATGTACTTACTGCAAGAACAATGGGAAAATGCAGCAAAGACCTGTGAGCAAATCATGGGCTTGAACAAATATAAACTGTTCGACAACTATAGCGACATCTTCTCACAGGCATTCGAGAACCAGCAGGAACACATCTTCTCTATTCAGTTCAATGCCGATTATACCGACTTCTCGGCCCGTATGCTGTGGTATCTGGGTCCAAGCAAAGAAGAATGGGACAAGTTCAATGGTTTGGGAGGAAGTTCAGCCCCTACTTCCTTCTATGATAAATACGATGAATGGGACCTGCGCCTTGAACACAATCTGGCCAAGACCTGGCGGGGACAGGCTTTTAAAGACAGCCGTATCGCCATCATTAAATACTGGGACAGGACCGGTAAACAAATGCTTGACCACGACGGACTGAACTTCCCCGTATTCCGCTATGCAGACGTTCTTCTCATGTATGCCGAAGCATTAAACGAATGGAAAGGAGGACCTACCCAAGAGGCTTATGACGCAATCAATGAAATTCGCGAACGGGCAGGGGTAGATGAAATAGAAGAATTGGATTACAAACAATTTCAATCTTTTATCCGTGACGAACGTGCCCGTGAATTATGCTATGAGGGGCATCGCCGATTCGATCTTGTGCGTTGGGGAATACTTGTAGAGACGGTAAAAAGAGTCAGTAAAGAGATTAACTCAAAGGGAGGTGAATACATTAGTGAAGCCCATAACCTTTGCCCTATCCCTCAGACAGAGATTATAAAGAACTCAAATTTGGAACAGAATCCAGGATATGAAACTACTAAAAAATAAAAGCGATATGAAATCAACATTCAAGCTACTTCTGCTTTTAATGACTCTCTCATTCATTGCTTGTGACAAGAACGAAGATGACTTCTCAAAAAAAGACAGTTATCTGTATGTATGGAACATACGCACATGGAATGTGGGTACGGAAAGTAAACTTTCTGATATAAAAGTAACCTATTTCTTCAAAGGGGATACCACCCGGATACAGAATATTAACTTCTGGGTAATCAAAGAAAAAAGTACCCTCTATGCCGAAGAGGCCATGAAACATACCGACAGGGCTTTTCAGGTAACGTATCCTCAGAAAGATCCTAACCAGAAAGAGTTCAAGAACCAATGTTCTTTCCGCTTCAGTGAAGGATTCAATGTAGATTATGACGGTGATCCGATTGTACCGGGAGGAAAATACAGACTGGTAGTAAAAGCCATTGCTACCGACAACAAAGTGGTAGACAGCCCTACCACCGAATCGGGGGTATTCGAGATATACGACCCTAACAGTCCTGAAGAATAAACTTTGTTTAATTTAAAATAGATACCAAATGAAAAAGAATTTGTTTTTATGCCTGCTGTTTTTGTTAGGCATTCTCAATGTATCTGCCCAGACGACAGGTAACAAAGGTTTCAAGTTGAACGTAAATGCCGGAGATGCTTATCTGGATTGCGGAGATATCACACAGCTCAACAAAGCCGGAGCTTACACCATAGAGGCATGGGTGAATATAACCCTGGATGAGCTGGCCGATCGTTTCATTATCTTCAAAAAAGAGCAACCCGACGAGCGTAACCGTATTAAGGTACAGGTAGAAAAAAATGGACAGATCTACGTTATGCAGGCTAACGGAGATGGTGCTTATGCACAAACATCTGCCGGATGCTATCCGAAAAGTGGCTGGCACCATGTGGCTTTAGTTTATGACGGAACAAAATCAAGCACCGACGAAGGAGTTATCATTCTCTATATCGACGGTATCCGCCAGTCTTTCTCTAATGCTTTCTTCAAACCTACCACAGGTGACATTGACGCGCCATTCGTATTGGGTGGTGCTTCTCTTGCCTGCTACGATGAAGTCAGAGTATGGAACAAGTCTCTCAGCCTTGAAACCATATCTAAATGGAAAAGCTATAAAGTGCTCGATACACACCCGGATAAAGCCAACTTAGTGGCCTATTATGATTTCCAGAATGTAACAGATACCAATGTTCCCGATTTACAGGGTGCTTATCCGGCTACTTTTAAAGCAACGGAAGCTGAAGTAAAAAACATCGACCTGAAGATCTTTGAAGAAGTAGGCGAAATGACTATCGAAAGCAGTATGGTTTCTCAGAAGACAGGTAATGCCTATGCGAAAGAAGACAACATTGAATTGCTTACTCTGAAAGTAAACACCGTTGGTGCAGGCGAACTGTCACTTACCGGACTGGACTTCTCGCTGAACGGTACAACCAAGCTGACTGATATTGCTACTATCAATGTGTACTATGCCGGTGACAAAGCACAGATCACAGACGAATCACTCACAATGAACTACCAGGCACTTCGCCCGGGTACCGGTAAACTGGAGTTACGTGATGGAGATAATGCAGGTAAACAACCACTTAGTGTAGGAAATAACTTCTTTATCGTAGCCATCCGGTTGAAACCGACAGCCACTGACGGAAATAAACTGGACGGGCAAATCACCAAACTGTACTTCAGTAACGGGAAAGATGTAGTTCCTGAATCTTCTGACCCGGATGGTGATATGACAATCCGCCAAATCAACAAGCTCGACGCAGCAGCCTATACACAGAAGTGTACTGACTATAACAATAAGATAGTATTCGGCTGGTTCCCCTGGTTCAGTGTTACCACTATTGACAAAGTAGACTGGAAAGGCCTCACTCATATTGCTCCTATTGGTTTTGAAATCGACAAGGGAGGTTATACCCCCACTTTCGAAGATAAAGGTATCGACCTGAAATGGCCCTGGATTGACTTTATTAACGCAGCGCACAAAAATGGTGTGAAAGTATTGGCTGCCATCACCGGTAATGTTCGTGACGGTGGAAATACAGCTTTCTATGTAGATCTGTTTGGCGATTCACAAAAGATGCGTGCTGCAGCCGTTGCCATAGCTAAGTTTGTTGACAAATACAACCTGGATGGTATTAATATGGATATTGAAGAGTTTTACAACTCCGTCCCCAATCACGGTGCAAAATATAATGAACTGGCTAAATATATAAAAGAAGAGCTCGACAAAATCAATCCGGATTTCGAACTTTCTATTGCTACCTATCCGGGAAATGAAAGCAATGAATGGGATTTCAAAGGAATGCTCAAAAGTGCCGACTACCTTACTATCATGATGTACAACATCGGACAAACATTCACTTGCCCGCTGAACGATGCACAAAGAAGAATCAAGCAGTTCTGGCTGGATATCGACATTCCTGCATCTGACATTGTTATCGCATGGCCCTACTATGGCAATATCTACAAGAACGGATCAAAATTCGGAACAGCTACTTTAGGTGATGTACCCAAGTATGCCAAAGACAATGATATCACTTGGGATGACGCAGCAAAATGTAATGTTTATAAGTATACCGAAGACGGTGCCAATATGGTGGCTTATGCCGAGGATCTTCAGAGCCTCCGCTTAAAATATGACTATACTACCAAAGGCGGCTTCAAAGGTATTGGTATCTGGGCATTGGGTCAGGATGCAGGTATGGAAGACCAGGCATACGGATTGATTCGCGAATTCTACGATTCTACCTATCAAGGAACAGGAATCAGCAAGAACCAGTCCAATGGTAACATATCCGTTTATCCTGCTGCTGTAGAAGATGAACTGTTCATCAACTTAAAAGACAATGACGGAGCCAATGTTACAGTTACTGTTTACAATATGATGGGACAGGCATTGAAAAACATAAATTTAGCTTCCGGCGTACGGTCTGTTCACCTTAACAGCCTTTCTACCGGTTGCTATATAGTGAAAATTCAATGTGAATCAGAAGTGGCAAGCTTTAGAGTTGTAAAGAAGTAAACCTTTCCGCTCTTTTTGGCAGATATTAAAACTCACCACAGAGTAACACAGAGTTCCACAGAGTTTAAATCTTTATTGAAACGCAGATGAACGCAGATTTTCGCAAAGGAAAACAAATATATGATAAAGAACTACAGTCTTTTAATCTGTGTTCATCTGCGATCATCCGCGTTTCATCAGATAAATACTACTCTGTGAAACTCTGTGTTACTCTGTGGTGAAAAGACTTCTGATACACCCGCTTTTTCTTCGGTAGATTTCCAGTAAATACAGATATTATGAGGTACAAAATTCTTCTGCTACTCCCGATAATGGCTTTTCTTGCCACCTTACCAATACGCCTGTATGCAACTAATGAATGCTTATCCCCCAATGAGACATTATGGTTTCGCTATCCGGCCCAAAGCTGGTCCGAACAGGCTTTACATATCGGCAATGGTTATATGGGTGCCTCTTTTTACGGGGAGGTAGAGAAGGAACGTTTTGATATCGCTGAAAAAACATTCTGGGCAGGAGGTCCTCATGCTGCCTCCGATTTTAATTACGGAATAATCAAAGGAGGTAAGGACAAGATAGCCACTATCCGGCAGTTAATAGTAGAGCGCCGGTTTGCTGAAGCCGATTCCCTCTCCCGTATCTACATGACCGGAGATTATACTAACTATGGCTATTTTTCAATGGTAGGTAATCTGTGGATTGACTTTGGCAAAAACAAACAGCCCGTACAAAATTACCTGCGCGGTATCGATCTATCCACATCCCGTGGTTTCGTTGAATATACACAGGGAGGTGTACAGTTTAACCGTGAGTATTTCTGCAGTTATCCTGATAAATTGATGGCACTTCATTTTACGGCCGATAAAGCAGGAAAGATTAGTTTCTCTCTTTCCCATTCACTCGTCTATCAGCCCGAAGAGATCATAGAAAGTGAGAATGGACTTACTTTCAATGGGATCATCCGGGAAAATGGATTAGGCTATACCATCCGTATTAAAATTGTTCAGCAAGGCGGAAGTGTCAAAGTAGCCCATCAACGGATTGTAGTAGAAAAAGCCAATGAAGCCACTGTATTCTATGCGGTCGACACTGAATATGCTCCTGTATACCCCCTATATAAAGGAGAGAACCCGCAACAAAATACCGGGAAGGTAATAACAAAAGCCATTACAAAAGGCTACGAGACAGTCAAAAACACACATATATCCGATTATCAGACGTTGTACAATCGGGTCAGATTCACTCTTACCGGAGACACGGCTTCCGAACAACTTCCAACCAATGTACGTGTGAAACAATTGCAGGAAGGATTTACCGACGACGCCTCTCTGAAAGTTTTAGGGTTCAACCTCAGCCGTTACCTGCTGATAAGTGCCTCCCGCCCCGGCACACTACCTTCTACCCTGCAAGGTGTATGGAATACCTTTGAAAAGGCTCCGTGGAACGGAAATTTCCAAAGCAACATCAATCTCCAGGAGATGTATTGGGGATGCGGACCGACCCAATTACCGGAATGTGAAGAGGCTTATCTGGAATGGATTGAAGGTCTGGTAGAACCCGGACGGCAAACAGCCCGCGAATATTACGGGACGAAAGGTTGGGTGAGCCATTCTACCGGAAATATATGGGGGCACACCGTTCCCGGTGATGATATCCTGTGGGGACTCTATCCTTCAGGAGCTGCCTGGCATTGCAGGCACTTGTGGGAACATTATGCTTTCAACGGAGATAAAGAGTATCTCAGAACAAAAGGATATCCTATTATGAAAGAAGCTGCCGAATTCTGGCTGGAAAACATGGTAGAATATCAGGGATATTTCATTATTGCCCCTTCCGTATCAGCAGAACACGGCATTGAAATGAAAAACGGTTCTCCGGTAGAATATTCTACCACAAACGGCGAGCAAACGGAAGGAAGACTTTTTACCATGCCCGCCTACCAGGATATAGAAATGGTATATGATCTATATACCCACGTAATTAAAGCAGCAGAATGCCTGAACACAGATTCTGTATTCCGCCAGAAGCTGCTCATTGCTAAAAATAAGCTACTACCCTTGAAGATAGGACGCTATGGACAATTGCAGGAATGGATAGATGATGTGGACAACCCACACGATCATCATCGCCACCTTGCCCACCTTTATGCTTTGTATCCGGGAAATAGGATATCATACACCCAAACACCTGCATTGGCCCAGGCTGTCCGGAAATCTTTAGAGATGAGGGGTAAAGGTAAATTTGGCGACAGATGGCCTTACACGGGAGGCAACTGGTCTATGGCATGGCGTACCGCTTTATGGGCCAGACTCTACGATGGCAATCAGGCTATCGGAACTTTCAACCGGATGATTAAAGAAAGTGGTTACGAAAACATGATGTCCAATCAATCGGGAAATATGCAGGTAGACGCTACAATGGCTACTTCTGGGCTTTTTGCTGAGATGTTATTACAATCTCACGAAGGCTTTATACACCTCTTGCCTGCCCTGCCTACCGAATGGCCGGAAGGCAAAATCGAAGGATTGATGGCAAGAAACGGCTATCAGGTAACGATTGAGTGGAAATATGGGAGACTGACAAAGGCAGAAATTGTAATCCCACAAGAGATGGACAGACCGACAGTAAAAATACAAGGCGTTCCTTTGTCAGAGACAGACGGCAGAGTGAGCTTTATTCCCTACTCACAAAGCACCTCACACACTTTATTCTGAAACTCTCTTGCTTTGGCTGCCGAAAGTACATTCTGATTCATAATGGCAAAGGCTATTTCATGCCCGTTAGCAGCCTTCAGATAGCCTGCTAAGGCGTTAATTGCTGTATAGGAACCTGTCTTGGCATGAACATTCTTACAGGCTTTTCCTTGCTGCATTCTATACTTCAATGTTCCGTCTACTCCGGCAATGGGAAGAGCCTTGTAGAGTTTCTGAAACACATCCGTACGGGAATAGGCAAATTTAAGGAAATCGACCAAAAGGGCAGGAGAGAGGTAGTCATAGTTGGATAGTCCACACCCATCGGCTATCTTATAATGGTCGGGATTGTGTCCCAGCTGCTTTATCATCTTCTTTATCTCAGCAATGCCCTCTTTGGCCGAGACATACTTCTTCCCGGTAGCTTGTACCCCCAGACGACAAAGCAAAGCCTCTGCACTCAGGTTATCGCTTTCCTTCATTATCTGGGTAACTACCTCCTGTACAGAGCACTCCGAACGCGCCATGCAAACGGATGAACTATCGGGAGTAAAAACAGAAAAGGCATAGTTTAGAGGTACCTCAATGCCTTTGTTGCGGAGCTTTTCAAGAAAAGCATGCATAAAGAAGTCCTGTGAAGAGAACACATTAATATCTGCGCTACGCCTCCCCTCTACATTGCCTGTGACCGTGATATTGTTCTTATTTTCAAGCCATCCCCTGGTTACGGTAAACTTCCCGGCAGAGGGAGTACGTGTCCGGGTTGCATTGCTGAGACTGTAATAAGAGGACTCCGGATAGCAGGAAACCCGTGCCGTATCGCCCTGAACTGCACCCGGAGCAGCTGTTACCGTCACCATTCCTTTGTGATACATCAACGGAGAAAGATAAGGCTGATAAGCTTCCGGCGTATCATCCCATGCCCATCCGCTCCCCCAATAGAGGGAGTCTTTCATGGAAATATCTCCATAGATCCTCCCATCGATAACGGAGAAAGGAGAAGTAATGATGGCATCTACCAGCGTATCCATACTAAGTTCATCAAATTCGGGATCAAAACCTCCTACTACATACAAATCTCCACGCAAAGTATCATGCTCTATGACTCCATTGTACCAGACCTCGGTACGAAACGGCTCGTCGGCATCCGAACGGGAAAGGGCAGTAATAGCAGTCAGCAGCTTCATAGTCGATGCCGGGCGCGAAAGTTTAGTATCCCGATACGTATAAAGCGGCTTCTTATCAGTAAGATCATAAACAGATATACCGACTTCAGATCCCTCAGGCAAGGTTTTCAACAATGAGTTGATACGGGAAGAGAGAACCTCCTGCCCCCATAAAACCGGAAGGCAGGAGAATAAAATAAGGGATAGGAAAATTCTTTGCATACGTTTAGTTTCTTAATCACAGGGCTTCCCTGAATATTTCGGCTACTGTGGGGTGGGGGAATACAATCTTCTTCCACTCCGTAGTTGTCAGTTTTAACTCCACTGCCATGCCGGCAAGGGTGATAATCTCGGAAGCAGGATTACCAAGTACATGGGCACCCAGGATCGTTTTATCCTCACCGATCAATAGTTTGCACATGCCGTTTACGCCTTCATTCTCAGCAACAAAACGGCCTGAATACGCCATGGGCAATTTAACAATGTGATGAGGAATACCTTTTGCCAGCAGACTTTCTTCGGTATGCCCCACTCCGGCAATCTCCGGATTGGTATATACTACACCGGGGATAGCACGATAACTCATCACATCGTCCCTACCAAGAATGGTATGTACAGCTACTTCTGCTTCGCGAACCGCCGTATGGGCAAGCAGCGAAAAGCCTGTAAGGTCGCCACAGACATATACACCCGGTTCGGAGGTCTGCATTTTAGAATTAACGGCAACGTTCCCACGTTCCGTCAATACCAGTTTCAGATTTTCGAGTCCGAAACCTTTGGTGACAGGACGACGGCCTACACTCATCAGTAGCTTTTCTGCAATCACACTACCGGAGCCTTCGGCATTCTCATAAGAGACTACAGTTCCTGTTTCATTTTTCGACAGAGAAATAACCTTCGTGCTCAGGAGGAATCGGATACCTCGTTTCGCATATTCGGCACGAAGCAAGGCAGAAAGCTCTTTATCCATTCCGTTCAGTATCTCATCCAGCATTTCTATCACTGTCACCTGTACGCCAAGGCTATTGAAGAAGGAAGCAAACTCCATTCCAATAACACCACCGCCAACGATAGCCAATGAAGCAGGTAATTCTTTGTTATCAAGCGCATCGCGATGCGTCCAGTAATTCACCGTATCAATACCTGCGATAGGAGGAATAAAGGTTTCAGAGCCGGTACAGAGTATCAGATTCTCGCATTCGTAAGTCTCTTCACCACAACGAACCGTATTCTTATCCACAATCTGAGCCATGCCCTGTACAATCGTTACATTGTTGGAAGTAAGTTTACCTTTCACTCCCAATACCAATTTACGCACTACTTTACTCTTACGGGCAATTATCTTCGACAAATCAAAAGAGACCTCCGGCACGGTTACAGCATATTTGGAAGCATGTTTCGCTCCGTCATACGTCTTTGCCGAATAGAGCAAAGTCTTGGTAGGAATACATCCTTCATTAAGACAGACTCCACCTAAATTCTGCTTTTCAAAAAGCAAAACACTCAGTCCGGCTTTGCCGGCTGTTTCGGCAGCTGTGTAGCCCGCAGGACCGCCGCCAATGATAATTACCTGGTATTTCATATGATTCGAATTAGTAATAAGTGATGAATGATAAGTGATGAATGGCTGCGCAATTATACTGCATAGTACTAATCACTTATCACTGATCACTAACCGTTATTTTTTATCTTCTCCAGCAACTCTACAAATTCCCGCTCTTTGACCGGCATCACCGATACATATTTATCTTTACCGTATTCAATCAATACATATTCGGTTACCGAGAAACGGCCGAACTTCATTGAATGATGCTTTTGCACAGAGATAATATCTTTGACAGGAATTGTCTTCTTACGTGTAAAGCGACCGTAAGAAAGAATAAGTTCACTTTGTGACGTAACGGTATAGGTGGTGTGAATTACCTGTTCGATCACCACAATGAGCAACAGCATCATAAAAACGGCAAGCAGAATATACTTACACCACAGGAAGCCAAACGCGTTTGCTCCCAGTACCACCAGAAGAAAATATTGATACCAGGCAATGCGGGCATGGAAAACTCGGTTCATTTTGTCAGATTTTTGCTGCCAAGTTAGCAATTTTATGAATTAATGGCAACGAAAAGTACAATGAAAACAGTTATTTTGTAGTTTTGCGGTAATAAACATTTAGATTATGGTTAAAAAGTTCGATTTCCTCGTCATCGGTTCCGGCATTGCCGGAATGAGCTTCGCTTTGAAAGTGGCGCATAAAGGAAAAGTAGCCCTTATCTGTAAGAGCGGTTTGGAAGAGGCAAACACTTATTTTGCACAGGGAGGAGTGGCCTCCGTTACGAATCTCCTGGTAGATAATTTCGATAAGCATATTGAAGACACAATGATTGCCGGTGACTGGATCAGTGACCGTGCTGCCGTAGAAAAAGTTGTACGGGAGGCTCCGGCACAAATCGAAGCACTTATCAACTGGGGAGTGGAATTCGATAAAAACGAAGAGGGAGAATTCGACCTGCACCGGGAAGGAGGACATTCGGAGTTCCGTATTCTTCATCACAAAGATAATACCGGAGCTGAGATTCAGGACAGTCTTATCAAGGCTGTGCAACGCCATCCCAACATTACAGTAATCGAAAATCACTTTGCGATTGAGATATTAACCCAGCATCATCTTGGGGTGACCGTTACACGTCAGACACCGGACATCAAATGTTACGGCGCTTATATTCTCGACCCGAAAACCGGAAAGGTAGATACATACCTGGCAAAGGTTACACTCATGGCAACCGGTGGAGTAGGAGCTGTGTACCAGACAACTACCAATCCGTTGGTAGCTACCGGAGACGGTATTGCTATGGTATACCGTGCCAAGGGAACGGTGAAAGATATGGAATTCGTACAGTTTCATCCTACAGCGCTTTATCATCCGGGCGACCGTCCTTCTTTCCTCATTACCGAAGCCATGCGTGGCTACGGTGCCGTACTCCGTACGATGGACGGTAAAGAGTTCATGCAGAAATATGACCCCCGTCTTTCATTGGCTCCACGCGATATCGTAGCACGTGCCATTGACAACGAAATGAAAAACCGGGGTGATGACCATGTCTATCTCGACGTCACTCACAAAGATCCCGAAGAGACCCGGAAGCACTTCCCGAACATTTATGAGAAATGCCTCAGCTTAGGTATTGACATTACAAAAGATTATATTCCGGTTGCTCCGGCCGCCCATTATCTCTGTGGAGGTATCCTGGTAGATCTCAACGCCCAGTCGTCTATCGAACGGCTTTATGCGGTGGGCGAATGCTCTTGTACAGGCTTGCATGGTGGCAATCGCTTAGCTTCAAACTCTCTGATCGAAGCCGTTGTGTATGCCGACGCAGCTGCCAAACATACGCTGGAAGTAGTAGACCAATATGATTATAATCCGGATATCCCGGAATGGAATGACGAGGGTACCCGCTCGCCCGAAGAGATGGTATTGATTACCCAAAGCATGAAAGAGGTGAACCAGATTATGAGTACCTATGTAGGCATTGTTCGGAGTGACCTTCGCCTGAAGCGTGCGTGGGACCGGCTGGATATTCTTTATGAAGAAACAGAAAGCCTCTTCAAACGCAGTGTAGCATCTAAGGAAATTTGCGAGTTGCGTAACATGATTAACGTGGGATATCTCATCATGCGTCAGGCGATGGAGCGGAAAGAGAGCCGCGGATTACATTATACAATCGATTATCCGCATGCAAAGAAATAGTTTCGTTTTGACACTTTGAATATTCTACCGCTCAGGAATACGCTATTTCCGCAGCTAAATCCGGTGTCATGAAATAAAAGAAACAGAGAGGCATTTGTCAAAATCAATAAGCCATTATTGAACGGACAAATGCCTCTTTTTATCACCCAATATAGGGAGTTTACGCCTATACGATCGCTATCTGGCTATAAACTACTCCGTTTTATCATTTCCATTTCCCCGGCATAAAGGAAGCTAATAACTCCCGGAAGTATCTCTTTTGCACCTGAAACATCTTCCCCGGTGAGGAAGAAAGAGCCCGGCTCCGGGGAGGGAAGTGTTCGGCTCCGGGGAACCTCTCCTTCCCCGGAGCCGAACAAACAATTTCGCTCCGGGAAAAAAGTACTTTTTTACCGAAAAAGCGCATTTTTATTCCTATAACAGAGGCATTTCTGCATATTATTACGAATAAAGATACGCTCTTTTTTCTATTCCATCCGTTTTATCTTAAGAGCCTGTTAGCATAATACACAATTTGCTATCTTTTTGCTCCAAAAACTCACAATTATTCTTCTCCTAAATTTTCATAAGTCCTTTCTCCCGAAGATTTCTCCGTAACCTTCACCCCTCCGGCATAATACTCCTGAGAGAGTTTGAGATACTTATCAAACAGGCGTTTAACCATAGCAACCTCATCGCCTTCGGCAACCGGAGTACGCGCCTTGCCGTAACTATCGACATAAGCAAGCTCCCACTCAGCCAGGCCGTTATAGAAATCATTGGCACGGAAAGCCTCCCGGCCATAAATCTGCGGTAAACCGGCTTCTTCATAAGAAGTACCTGCATCAAGATGCTGTTGCAGCATGGCATAGAACTTCTGCCAGCGCGGGAGATAATAACCATTGATCAGCCCCGACCACTCCCGCCAGGAATAGTCAAAGATACGCGGATCACCGTCAGCTCCCCAGATAGTAACCAAAGAAGTGGCGTCACGTTCCATCAGATTCTTCTCCTCTTCGGTGTCTCCCCAGCTACGGGCCTCTGTCAGCCAACGGTCAAAACTGTACTCGCTGCGGGTACGAAGCAGCTGGTCCATATCAGCTAACATCTCAAGGAACCGCCCGGAATGAAGCGTAAAAGCACGCTGGTCTTTCTTCCTGAAGGCTTCTGCCGCCTGACGGTGAATAAGCTGGCCAAGATTAGTCATCAGCTGCCGCTGCACATCTACAATATCGAAACGGTAGGGACGGGAAGCGGATAGCTTATCTATATCTTTCAGCAGCAGACTCTGGGCACGAATCACCAAAGCCGGATCGTAAGGTATTTCAAGAGCGGCATTCGGACCGGACTTCTTTACGTCCAATGCAGGGCGGGCAGCCACGATTGAACTCTTCTCCGTACCATTTGTACCCGGACGATACGGCCCATCGAGCAGCAGCATCCATGCTTCCTGTGCTGCCGGCGAAGAGGCCCCATAACGGCGGGTAGCATACTGTTTCAGCCAGGCTTGCAAATCAATGCTATCGGCATGGCAGGGCATTTCAAAAGCTAATTCATAATATACCGGATTCTGCTCAATGGCTTCCATAAACAGCCCCGAACCACAAACTGCGGGATTCAACCGTTTGGCCTTACTGTATTGATTGGAAGCAAGAAGCTTCAAATCGCCGTGCATATTGATGCGTCCGCCGAAATTATGTAAGTTACCCACTACCGTAGAATATCCCCAGAACAGGGCTTTTGAGGTACTTTTACCGTTCAGGTCAAGAATCAGCAAAGCATCTTTCGGAACAGCTTTAACAATATCTTCACGCAGGCTCCACGACTGCATGGCCCAAGTGCTATGCGGGTCGAAGTCACGGAAAAGGTGGTGAATTCTTTCTCCCACCGCTCTCAGATATTCGGGAGTATCTACCGGAGGAGCACTTTCATGGAATGGATCGGCAGCATAGACTCCGTGTGCACCAAACAACCGGGCCTGTTCTTCGAGGAAAACACGCCCCATACGGGTAAACAACGAATCGGTAGGATCCAACTGAGCAGCCCCTTTGAAACCACACCAGGAACGTTGCTGGTTGATATTCGCTGTGGGGTACTTCTCTTTCAGCTCACGCGGAACGTAACCGGAGAAGCCTTGCTGAATGGGTTGCATGCCCAATTCCAGTTGCCGTGCAATGATCTTTTTGCCCAATGCAGCATGTTTATCGATCACGGACTTCGGAAGGGGGCCACCATAACTCTGAAGGTTTTGCATCCACTGCCAGGCGGCATGTCCGGGACCGGCGAGGAAAGCACGTGCCTCCCCATCTGTGAAGTTGAAGTGCAACAAGGTATTGTACCACACAGCATCCAGACCGATAGTAAAAAGGGGCATGTTAATGGAGTTCATCGCCATAAAGTCCAGCTCCTTTTGCCAGCGTTCCCAGTTCCACCAGGCAGCAGTGTAGCTCACGGTACAATAGTTCATATACACACGGTAACGACCGTTGATTGTACGGCGTTCCTTTTGAAGGGGCTGAGGAAGTTTCTTCGGAAGCTGAAGTTGATTGCCAAACCAGGAGACGTGCGCCTGGCAGGTATACTTTAAATACCAATTAAAGGCGGTAGCCAGAGCTACGGACGTGTTACCGCGAAGGATGATTTGTTTGCCGTTACCATCTACTTCGTATACATCAGAACCGTCATCGGGAGCAATTAATTCCAAACGGTATTGCGAAGAGTAACCGGGGGTAACCCGCTCTATCAGATCATAAACGGCCCGGATACGTTTGTCTTTACCCGAAACGGATAAGGAACAGACAAAAAGTAACAAAAGAAGAGTAGTTTTGCTTTTAGTAATTAAATTCATAGTATTCCAAAATTAAAATAACGCATCTTTATTCTCGTAACACACAGCACTACTGCCTGTTATTACGGAACAAAGATGCGCTTTCTTTTCTAATTATCCCAATCTTATCTCAATACCCTGCTATTATTATAGCTTCTTTTAAAGAATTTTATTTAACTACTACCTTACGGGTTACCTCTCCATCGGCTGTCTGCAACTTTACAAGATAAAGTCCGCTGCCAAGGCATATGTTATCAGTTCCACCATTTGCAGCTTTCTGAGCAACTACCGAACCTACTGTATTGAATACGGTAACCATTCCTTCGGCACCTTCAAAAGAGATACCATTATCGTTAGAGTAAACATTGAAAGCATCCTTTGCATTTACATTGATGATACCTACACCTTCGGGAATTTCACCAAATCCTACTTCCAGATCATCAATATACCGAACACCGTTACTTCTGAGCTGAATATCGAATGAAGTAAGGTCCAATTTGGCAAGTTCTACATAAATACCATATTGTTTCCATTCGGTAGTAAGCTCCACATAAGGCACATTGTCCCAGCTTCCTCCGTTTGACGGATTATATAACTGACCAGTACCAATATGCATTTTAGTTCCATCTACATCGCTTTTTGCCCAAAATGTATAATAGAAATCATCTCCTTTATCAATAAAGAACGGATCAGCAATGTAATCTTCTGCATAGACACTTGTCACCTGTGATACACCTACGTGCCAGCTAAACCAGGTAGACACAATACCTGTAGTAATAATCTTACAAGCCTTATCAGCTTCCCCATTACGGTTCTCTGCTTTTTCAAAGGTTACTTCTACCTTATTAGTACCCGAAGTCCAGTTGTTATTAGAAGGAGATACCCAGCCGGCAGGTCTTACACCTATCACGTTTTCTTCTGAATCTTTGATGTCCACCCAACTGTCAAAACTGGTATTATACCCATCTACAAAATACTGTGCACTCATGTTTGCACTTACGAATAATAATGCTACTGCGTAAAATAATTTTCTCATACGAATTGATTTAAAAAGTTAATAATTATGTTATTGAAGTTTACTTCTTATTGTCGTAATGGCCATACCGGTTCAGAGCTTCCAGAAAGTAGTAATCGGCATAAACCAATGGGACATCAATTTCTTGATTGTGAGGGATACTACCCACACTATGCATCAGGATAAAGTTATTGTTAGTGCCCGGAACCGCCCGGTAAGCCGGTGAAGAGAGTGATTTAAGTATCTTAACTGCTGCATCGTAATATGTCTTTTCATTCGGTACATACGTAGCCAGTTCCAGAAAAGCAGAAGCAGCAATGGCCGCCGCCGATGCATCACGGGGAACTACTTTAAAGCGGTTAGGGTCATAGGCCCAATCGGGAACATACCCTTCCTGTCCGGCATTAAAGTCCCAGTAAGGAACCCCGTCTTCGGGAAGATTCGGATGGTTAAGCCAATAGTCTGCCGTATGTATGGCTATTTCGAGGAATTTCGGATTCTGCGTTTCACGATAAGCCATTGTGTAACCATATATAGCCCATGCCTGTCCGCGTGCCCATGCCGAATTATCAGAGAACCCCTGACAAGTGGCCTGATGAAGAACCTTACCTGTCAATGTATCATAATCTACTACGTGATAATTGCTATAATCTTTGCGTAACTGATTCTTCGCAGTTGTCTCCGCATGGGTGGTTGCTATCTTGGCATATCTTGTATCACCTGTCACTTTAGAAGCAAAATAGAGTAACTCCAGGTTCATCATATTATCAATAATCACCGGATAGAACCATTCATCTTTTCCATTCCAGGCTTTCCGGTAATTCCATGATTTTATACACCCTGTCACTTCACTGAAACGGGTAGTCAGAGAATTGGCAGCTTCTATAATCACATCTTTATATTCTTCTTTACCTGTAAGCCGATACCCGTTACCAAAACTGCAATAGATAAGAAAACCAATGTCATGATGACTTGTCAGCTTTTTCATCGGCTCCAGAGCCTCGGTCCATTTGATAGCACTCTGTTTCCAGCTCTCTTCCCGGTTGTGTTCATAGATATACCATAAACATCCCGGATAGAACCCTTCCGTCCAGTCATTCTTCGGAGTAGCAATCAACTTTCCGTCTTTACCCGTAGTACGTGGATACACAGTAGGTTCGGGAACCGCTTTGAGTTGATTGCTCAAATGTTGTTCGGCAACTAAAAAATCGTCATCAATGAGTGCTTTCTTTTTATCTGTTTGTACACAAGACATACAAAGAGAACAACTCAGCAGTAATAGTCCAATAATTCGCATATAGGTTAATGATTTCGTTATGTATTTTTTCTTTAGTAGTCAAGTAGTTATCACTTCGTTAGTAGTAAGTAGCAGATAGCATTCTACTTAACTACTTTGACTACTTACTACTTAACTACTATTTTACTGTTCTCCAGTGCCATAATACCAGCGCAGGTTACTAAGTGTCAGTCGCCAGGTATAAAATGGGTTACCACCACGATACTTCTCAACAGCACGGATAAGATCATGATCCATTTCAAAAATCTCATCAGCAGCATACATGGTGCCACCGGGGTTATAAGGTTTGTTATAGTCACTACGTTTCTTATCGGGCGCCCATTCTGTTTCTACGAATTCCAAATGTGGATTCTTTGCCGGATCAAGCAGGTATGGTTTCCAGAAATCAACACTCTTCTTTATTGAAGCTCCCCAGTTAACATCCCGTGCATAAAATTCATCGGCCGCTTCATAACCCTCATAACAGGCTATTGCATGACAGATTTCAGCAAAAAACAATAAGTCGTAAGCATGATAAGCAAAAGCATCACGTCCTAACAAGTCGGTAGTAGTACCATTGGGATAGAGATTGTTCTTTACCCAGTTGGAATACCTATTTCTGAAATAAGTAGTCACAATTGTTTCATCATTCAACGCTGAACCATAATAGTAAAACTGCTGTAAAAGACAAGTTCCCCAGTTATTTTCCCGCAAATCATTGTCTTTGATAAATACATTGACACGTTTCCTGAACCAACTGTCTATCTCTTCTCTATCTTCCTGTGAAATCACATTACGAATGATACTATATCCTTCTACAGCCGGAGTATAAACACTCTCATGAATATTTGATTTGGACACAGCTACATTTACTTTTCCCCAAGCTTTCAGATATTCAACCGCTTTATTCAGGAATTTCTCTTCCTGAGAGAACGCATAGACAACGCAAAGCTGGTAGATGGCATTCATCTCATCTTTAATCTCTATATTAGCAGGATTGTTGGAAGTTGAGACCGCAGTAGTAGTTTTCCTATCATTGTTTACAATACTTTCCGCCGGGTTTCTCATCTGTTTAATGTATGCGCTTTTAGGAGGATTATTGCCTTTCTTCTCAATATCTTCTTTCATCTTATCATAATGATAACGGGTCATCATCAGATTTGGAAACATCAAATCTACATTATCCGTAGATTGGGCTTTTACGGCAAGCGAACTGCCTACCAATAGAAACAGGAGTAAAATGTGCTTTTTCATCGTCTATTATATTAATGTAACCAATGTGGAATAGTTGTTGTCAACTGATCACAGGAGCAAATGTAGGGAGGATACTGCAAACATAGGTTGATGTATTGTATCAGCAGTAGTATCGAATTATCTTTCGGACAATATAAACCTATAATACGGATAAAAATGCCCGTATACGGCCATATACACAGAAAACAAAGAATAGGTTTCATGCAGACAAAAACAAAGGAATACTCAAGGCAATATAATCCCCATTTCGTCCAACGGACAATAAAATCATCTATTTCGGACGATAGACAACATCTCATTTTCACAACATCCTCTACTTTTGTAAGTAGTAAAACAAAATCAGCCTCACAAATTGATTAAATTATGAAAAACAAGATCATTACCTCTGTGCTGTTAGCAGCATCTATCTCTTTCTCCGGTAACATGTCCGCACAAGAACTTTTCCGGGCAGACTTTGAAACCTACGAAACAACTCCTTATTTCTTCCGTTTCGGCAATAAAGGAAAGTTAGGCGATTACAAACCCAAGTCACGCTGGATGTATTCGCATGAAGTAATAGATAATCCGGTGCCCTCTGCCGAAAGTAACAATTCGGCCAAAGTATTACGTTACTCCTCCATGGAAGCACGCGACTACGGACTAAAGTTCCTGTTTGATACCCCCATTGGCATTGATGACTTAAAAGTAGTAGAATTTACAATCTATCAACCACTCAATGTGATTGGTAAGGATACAGATGACTTTGAAGATCCGGCTGAAAAACAAGATATTTGCATCAAGCTGCTTTCTAAGTTTAATACTACGAATGATTTCAGACAAGACGAAGGTATACTCCTTAACAAATCTGTCTACGATTTTACTACTGAAGGGCAGTGGATCACCTATACATTCAAGTTCAATAAAGCAGCTTACTCCAGCCAGATAAGTAAATTCACGAACGGAGTATTGGGAATAGCCATATTGCCTACTTACAATTCAAATGTCACGCTGTATGAAGACGAACAACATGTTTGTTATATCGACAATATCATAGTTAACCCTGTACCTACCGGTATCAACAACCAGAATACCGAAAAACTGATGATCAACTACAGTAACGGACAACTCATTATTTGCGGCACAGAAAACGGCCCTGCCCGTGTGACGGTTTATGACACAAACGGATGTTCGGTAACAACATCAGAAGTCACCGTAGAAAACGGAAAAGCTTCACTAATTTTGCCGCTTGATAATAATAAGGTATATTTGGTAAATGTAGTAACACAAAATCAGAGTTATCGCCAAAAGATCAGTAAACTATGAAACGCATACAAACCTGTTTGATACTAATCGGACTGCTATGTATCAGTAACCTGTACGCAACAGATAATGAAAAGACAGAAACAATCCGTCGGCTAAGACAGGAGTTTACAAAACATATCAACGGGACTCCTGTAACCGCCTATACATTGCAAGAGTCTCTGGCTCTGATTGACGCGGAAGGCCGTTTTACAGACAAACGTGCAGAAGAAGAGCTAATTATCCGTAATAATTATGCTGCCGGAACTAACATGGCTCACTGTATCCAGATTAATAATCTGACACGGGACTGCTTTGAACGGTTACAGGTCATAGCAGAATCCTATCGCGGGAAGAAGAATCTTGATCCTCAGGATAACGGGGTACAAACCCTTTTACGTGGCATCGCCTTTTACGGCAAAATGGAAAATGAACGTAACAATGATGCTCCCGGGCGCTTTCATGCTTCCTGCTTTGCCACTCCACGGGCAGCCGTAAAAATCTACTTTGCGCTGCTTGACCTGATGGATAGAATCGAAACGGGTGAAGTAAAAGACTCAACAGCCCTTCTGGCACATCAAAAGCTATTTGACGTGGGTTTTCAATCATGGACACAACCCTACAGACACGATGAAACAGACAAAAACGTGGTAAGCGTAGAGAGATTTCGCAAGCACGTCTGGTGGGTAGGAGGCAATGCACTCGATTATCGTCCGGTATTGGAGGCAGCTGTCATGATGAGTTCGGTTCCTATGATAGACGTACTTGCCGAAGTAGCCATCCGTTCGCTCTCTGTCGTGTCACAAACCACTTATGACGAGGCTTTCTGGACAGAAGGCACCACTGCCGATGGGGCCGGATGGGGACATGGAAAGCAATGTCTCGTTTGGGGATATCCTATAGATGGACTGAAGGGAACGTTCCGTATACTAAAATACCTGCAAGGATCTCCGTGGGCCAAACAACTCTCGCGGGAGAATGTGGAAGTAGTACTCAACTATATCCGTTGCTCTGCCTTTTATCATCATAAAGGCATCATTCCACCACTTGTAGACCGGGGAAATATGACACGCAAAAATAACCGCCGGGGGAATGTACCTTCACATATCCTGGCCAGAACATTACTGGCCGACTGGCATTCGTCACTCACTCCTGAAGAGGTTAATGAACTGAAACTGTTTGTTGATGAATCCTCCCGACAGGATGTACAAATGGCCTCCGCACCCGATGGATACTATCACGGTACCCGTTATTTCTATAACAATGACGACCTGATAAAGAAAACAAATGATTACTATCTCTTTATCAATATGGGATCTGTCCGGGTAGACGGATTGGAGAGTGCTTATCCCGGTGCAGCAGGCTATAATCTCTATAGTGCCGATGGAGTCACTCTTTTCCAACACGATGGAAGTGAGTACCGTAATATCACAGGAGCCATGAAACTTACGGCTTGGCCGGGTGTCACTACACGCCAGACTCCTACAGAACTAAACCCAATCGAAAACTGGAGTGGATATACCAGTTCTTATGACTTCGCTGCCGGAGCAACTGATGGTAAAGGAGATTTTGCAACTGGTTTCATCTATCAGAAAATCAATGCAAAGATGAAAGGAAACCCGGATGCCTCTGAAGCCAAAGATGTAAACAAAGACATATACGGTGTACGGGCTTACAAAAGCTACTTTATGTTTGACGATGTATTCCTTGCCCTGGGAGCCGGAATCACCAACCTCTCCCCGGAGAAAGAAGGGAATATCACTACTACGATTGAACAGACTTATAGCCCGGTTGCTCCTGAAATGGTAAAGAAGGGGAAAATCAATTGGATACGCCACGAAGGTTTCACCTACGGAGTAATTCCCCAGCAGACTTCAGGTGAAGTGAAATGGAACCGCGAAGAGCGTATCACCGACTGGCAAAGACTTTGCAAAGCCAACACAGAACCGGAAACAACAGTACCGGTATTCCAGATGGAAATCGTACACGGACGGGAAATAAAAGATGCTACCTATGCTTATGTAGTAGATTGTAAAGGCGAATTCCCCCAAAAGATACCTGCCATACTGGCTAACAACACCCATCTGCAAGCAGCTGAAAACCCGAAAGGAACAAAGTTAGGAGCCGTTTATTTCGATACCTCCGTTACAGCAAAAGGTAAATTCGGGACATTCAGGGTATCTTCGCCCGCAGCCTTGTTTGCGGAGAAAAAAGATGGGAAACTCATTCTCACAGTTACAGATGCTTTGATGAAAAAGGGGCTGAACAGCCTGACTGTATATACCTCTGTACCCGTCAGAGGTGAAGGAGTCAGCAAACAGTCTAAGAATATCTATGAAATAAAGATTCCCCTACCGGCAGGAGCACATTGCGGACAACCTGCTACGGTAACATTAGAATTACTCTGACAACTCTATGAATCAACCTGTATGAAACAAACGCACTTTTAAGTGGATTCATTTTCCGCCTTCTGCTCCGGTTTATACACTACTATAAATCAGGGGCAGAAATGCGGAAATTGATATAATGTGAAATCTAACTAAGTAGTATTTCAAATTTAGTTCATACTATGACAGTGTTTTATTGAAACGCAAATGATCGCAGATTTTCGCAGATTAAATAGCTGCGCTATACTTGAGCGATAATATGCTTTGCGTGAATCTGCGAGTTTCTGCGTTTCAATAATAATATCATATAATTTCGAACGATTACTTACCATTAATAAACTATCATTTTATGAAAAAGAAGCTTTTAACTTTTTTAATGGCACTGGCTCTATTAACAGGCGGCGGTGCATTGGTTCAGGCACAGACAAAAGGTACACATTCTTTCCGTCTGGGCGATAATCAATTCTGGCTGGATGATAAACCGTTCCAGATTATCTCCGGTGAGATCCATCCGTCACGTATCCCCGCAGAATATTGGAAACAACGAATACAAATGATCAAGGCAATGGGATGTAATACCGTAGCTTGCTATATCATGTGGAACTATCATGAAAGTGAACCGGGTGTATTCGATTTTCAGACAGGCAATAAAGATCTGGAGAAATTTATCCGGACTGTGCAGGAAGAAGATATGTTCCTTTTATTCCGTCCCGGACCTTATGTTTGCGGTGAATGGGATTTCGGTGGATTACCTGCTTATCTGCTATCTACACCGGATCTGAAAATCCGTTGCATGGATCCACGGTATACTGCTGCTGTGGAGCGTTATGCTACTGCAATAGCCCCTATTATCAAAAAGTACGAAGTTACCAATGGCGGTCCTATCATCATGGTACAAGTGGAAAACGAATACGGAAGCTATGGCAATGACCGTACATATATGAAGTGGATTCATGATCTTTGGAGAGACAAAGGTATTGAAGTCCCATTCTACACAGCTGACGGAGCTACTCCTTATATGCTCGAAGCAGGAACACTTCCCGGTGTAGCCATCGGTCTTGACCCGGCTGCTTCAAAGGCAGAATTCGATGAAGCCCTGAAAGTACATCCCGATGCCAGTGTATTCTGTTCCGAGCTTTATCCCGGATGGCTTACTCACTGGCGTGAAAACTGGCAACACCCGTCTATCGAAAAGATTACAACGGATGTGAAATGGCTGCTTGATAATGGCAAATCGTTCAACTACTACGTGATACACGGTGGAACAAACTTTGGATTCTGGGCAGGAGCCAATTCCCCCCAGCCTGGTATTTACCAACCGGATGTGACCAGCTATGACTATGATGCTCCTATCAATGAAATGGGACAGGCTACCCCCAAATATATGGCGTTACGTGAATTGACCCAGAAGTACAGTAAAAAGAAACTTGCTCCGATTCCTGCTCCGATCCCTGTCATTACATTCTCTGCAACAAAAACACAGAAATATGCAAGCATCTGGGATAACCTTCCTGCTGCTAAACCAATTGTTCAACCACTTCCGATGGAAATGATGAATCAATATGAAGGAATGATATTGTATCGTACGAAACTGATTGGTCATAAGAGCGGTACACTCCGTGTAGATGAAGTACACGATTACGCTACTGTCTTTCTAAACGGACGCTACATCGGAAGTATCGACCGTACACTGGGGCAACACTCCATTGACCTTCCGGTTTCCAATGTAGAAAATCCGGTACTTGATATCCTGGTAGAGAGTATGGGACGCATTAACTTTGCCGCACAGATGATTGACCGTAAAGGTATCACCGACCGTGTTACTCTGAACGGAATGACATTAATGAATTGGGACGCATTTAATATCCCCATGTCTACAGAATATGTATCAAAACTGAAACAAACCGACACTGTGCGTCCGGGTATGTTCTTCAAAGCCACTGTACAACTGGATAAAACCGGAGATTGCTACATCGACATGAAAGACTTCACAAAAGGACTTGTTTATGTCAACGGACACAACCTGGGACGCTTCTGGAATGTGGGTCCTCAGTACCGTCTGTATTGTCCGGGAGTCTGGTTGAAAGAGGGTGCAAACGAAATCATCGTCTTTGACATGCATCAGACAGAACCAGGGGTAATAAAAGGAGTAGAAACACTGGAATAAAACTACAAAAACCAGGATGTACCCTGTATAAACTGGTACATTTTGTCTGTAATAGGGGGCATTTTTGTCCGAATACACTATTGTAGCATTCACCAATACACAGAGTGCAGCCTGGTTCAAATCAAATGCATTTTATTTGCACTACCGGAATGGGAGATAAACGTTATGTCTCTACACCGCTAATTTATCAAATAATTAATTTTTTAATCTTAAAAAACTATGAACACAGAAACGTTACATTTTAAATTTCTAAAAGTGTTTTGCTGTGTATTGCTACTGCAACTGGGATGGAGCCATGCGCTCGGATCTGTGACAGAAGCAAATCAGACCCGCCATATACAGGGTGTGATCACTGATAGTCAGGGAGAAACTTTACCTGGCGTAAACGTGCTGGTAAAGGGTACATCTATCGGAGCTATTTCCGATATCGATGGTAAATTCACTTTGCAGGTACCGTCACCCAAATCTGTATTGATCATCTCCTATATAGGATATGAAACATATGAAGTGATTGTGGGTAACAAAACATCGTTTAACATTGTACTGGAAGACCAGATGAATGCATTGGACGAAGTAGTGGTAGTGGCCTACGGATCACAAAAGAAACAAACGGTAACCGGCGCCGTAAGTATGATGAAAAGCAGTGAATTGGTAGCCGCTCCGGTAGCCAACGTTACCAACGCACTGGTTGGTAAATTGCCGGGAGTAATTACTCAACAACCAGGTGGACGTCCCGGTGAGGATGCTGCCACTATCCTGATTCGTGGTAAGTCTACTTTCAACGATGCCTCTCCTCTTATTATCATTGACGGTGTAGAACAGGAATCATTTTCACAACTTGATGCAAATGAAATTGAAAGCCTTTCCGTACTGAAAGACGCTTCGTCTACTGCCGTATATGGTATCCGTGGTGCAAACGGTGTTATCCTGATCACTACCAAAAGAGGCAAAGAAGGAAAGCCGAAAATTTCAGTCACCGCCAACTGGGGATTACAACGCCCTACACAGATTCCCGAATTCCTGGGTTCATACGAACACCTGGTACTTCGTAAAAAAGCATGGGAGAATGATGGAAAAGATCCGTTGCAACAAGACAACGGACTGCTTACAGACGAATCACTGGAAGGTTTCCGATTGGGAGAAGATCCCTATCGTTATCCGGATGTAAACTGGTATGACGAAATGGTAAACAAAAGAGGTGCCCTTCAACAACAGTATAATATCAACATTTCCGGAGGTACCAAAGCAGTGAGGTATTTTATCTCACTGGGATACTTAAATCAGGGTGGTATGTTCAAATATACCGACCTGCAGAAAGACTACAATCCTCAGGTGTACTATCGCCGTTTCAACTTCCGCTCAAACATCGATTTAAATATCAATAAGTATCAGACCTTATCTGCCAATATTTCCGGACGTTCGGGTGAAATGAATGGATTCAAAGGTGCATCAGGCAGTTATTTTCAGGGATTGATCGCCAAAGAACCCTGGAGACATCCTATCTATAACCCGGATGGTTCTATTGCCGCTGTGCAAGGTTCGGGTAATCCGCTTACCAGCATTGCATATAGTGGATATGAAAACTCAAAGACTAACTATTACGACATTGTAGGAACTTTGCACAATGACCTGAGCTTTATCACAAACGGCTTGTCATTTGATATGAGTATATCATTCAATAACAATTTCGGCTCAACAAAAAAATATACGGATGGTATTGATACTTATTATTATGAGCCTAACACAGGACGTTATGACCAATTAGGTGAAGATTCGCCCTTCCGCTTTAGTGAAGATAAAAAGACCGATCCAATGCGACGTACCAACTTACAGCTGAAGGTAGGTTACGGACGTAGTTTCGGTAAACATAATATCAATTCCATATTGGTTTACAACCAACAGAAAACAACAAGCGGAAGTAGTATACCAAGTGCATTGATGGGATATGCCGCCCGCGTAGAATATGGCTTTGCTGATAAATATCTGGGTGAAGTCAGTCTGGGATACAATGGATCAGAAAACTTTGCCAAAGGTCATCGCTTCGGATTCTTCCCATCCGGTTCATTGGGATATGTGATCTCCGAAGAAGCATTTATGGAGAAAGTGAAAAAAGTTATCCCTTATTTAAAGGTAAGAGGTTCGGTAGGTCTGGTTGGTAACGACAAATCAAAAGACCGTTTCCTCTATATGGGTGAGTTTTCCGGACAAGGTATATACGCAGGAGGAGGAACTCCCAGTTTCGGTTTCGGTACAACCAATCCTTCAACCAACGGAGGTATCTATGAAAAAAGAAACGAAAATAAACTGTTGACCTGGGAAACGGCTTTGAAAGGTAATATCGGTCTGGAAGCCCGCTTATTCTCAAATGATCTACTCAGCTTTACAGTAGACGTTTTTAAAGAACACCGTAAAGACATCCTTCTTCAAGGACGTTCTACCCCGCAAATTATTGGCTTATCCAGTCCTTACCTCAACATAGGTGAAGTGAAGAACTGGGGATATGAATTTGAACTCTCTCACCGTCATCATATCGGAAAAGTAGACTACTATATTCGTGGTAACTACAGTTTCGCACGCAACGAAGTTATTAACTATGATGACCCGGCAGGAACACCTGATTATCAAAAAATAGCCGGATTCAGAATTGACCAGTTCAGAGGATATCAGGTACTCGGATTTTTCCAGAATGCAGAAGATATTAAAAGTTCACCAGATCAGACAACTCTGGGAGGCCCTATCATTCCGGGTGACCTGAAGTATTGGGACCGTAACGGAGATGGCTCTCTGACAGATGCAGATAAAGTAGCTATCGGCTATTCACGTATACCTGAAATCATGTACTCAATCACTCCGGGTATTATCTGGAAAGGTTTGGAAGTATCGGTTCAGTTCCAGGGAGCCGCTCACGCTTCCGTATTGTTTGCCGGAAATGCCGGTTATGAATTCGGTGGTGGTGCAGGAGGAGGACAGGTTTCAGAAATTCACAAGAACTACTGGACTCCCGATAATCCTAACGCAGCGTATCCGTCACTACACATGGCAGCAAAACACAGCAACAAAAACATCAACTCATTCCATTTGAAATCTGCCGATTACATTCGCTTGAAGAACGTGCAGATTACCTACTCGTTCCCTTCCAAAATCTATCGTAAACTGGGAATGACAGGACTGAAAGTTTATTTGAACGGAAGCAACCTCTATACATGGTCCAAGATTGATAACTTCGACCCGGAAACCGTAAATAACAGTGGAGAGGTTTATCCGCAACAAAGTGTCTATAATTTTGGTGTAAACATTAACTTTTAATCAATTATGAAGAAATTATTTATCATATATGTTATAGCGGCTTCTATAGGCCTCTCTTCCTGTACAGGATTATTTGGAGAAGGTCAGCTGGACATGGCTCCGGTAGAAGACATCAATGAGGATAAGATATTTTCGGACTATGCCATGTTCCGTCAATATGCAGATCAGACTTATTCTTATATGCCCGGTCATCTGGGACGTTTATGGAATTCATTGGTTTCCTCTATGGGGGATGAATCACGTAATAAAGGAGGATGTACCGCCATCTTCAACAACGGGGCATGGGACGGTACCCAAATGGAATCAAGCAACAAAATGTTTGATGCCAATAATGAGATTTCAACTATGTGGCAGAATATGTACATTGGTATCCGTAAAACCAATAAAATTATCGAAAACATAGACAGAATACCTAATTTCCCATCACAGGAAATCAAAGATCGTTGTCTGGGAGAAGCTTACTTCCTGCGTGCTTTCTTCTACTTCGAACTGATCAAACGTTGGGGAGGAGTACCTATCATTGATCATACACTGACTTTGAACAAAGATAATCTGGACTTACCACGCGACACCTATGAAAAATGTGTTGAGTTTATCGTAGGGGATTGTAATACGGCTGCCGGCCTGCTGCCCTCAAAGTATGCCGATGCTGACAACGGCCGCGCTTCTGTAGGAGCGGCAAAAGCACTGAAATCAAGAGTACTGTTGTATGCTGCCCGACCATTACACAATCCTTCCAATGATATAACAAAATGGGAAAAAGCAGCCAAAGCAGCCAAAGATGTAATCGACCTGAAACTCTATACGCTTTATCCCGATTATGTGAACATGTTTTTCCAGCCGGTTTGCAGCGAAATCATCATGAATCGTCCGCGTATCAAAATGAACTTTGAACAGGGACATACCAACGGAAGTACATTCTGGACTCGTTTCATTGCTACACAAGGATATGACGGATGGGCAGGAGAATGGGTAACTCAAAATATGGTTGACATGTTTGAAGACTCTAAAGGCTATCCAATTACGAATTCTAAGATTTACAAAGACGAAGATCCATATGCAAACAGAGACCCCCGTCTGGATATGTGCGTACTGCGTAATGACCGGTTCTGGTATAATCGTAAACTGGAATTTTGGGTATCAGCCAATGGAAAAGAAACAGGACGTGACAAAGGAACCACTCATATCAATGTATTGGGTTATGCCATAGCCAAATTCTGGCCGGAAGCACATCAACGATATAAAGGTACTTCCACCTACATGAACTATATCTTCTTCCGCTATGCAGAGATTCTGCTGAACTTTGCCGAAGCACAGAATGAGGTAGGAGGTCCGGAAAGTTCACTGGAAGGACTCTCTGTAAGAGACGTACTGACAGAGCTTAGAGGACGTGTAGGACAGGTGCCTGTCCCAACAGACATCTCGGATACAAAAGAAAAAATGCGTGAACGTATCTACAATGAACGGGCCGTGGAACTTTGTTTCGAAGAACATCGCTGGTATGATGTGCTGTCCTGGCATAAAGGAGTAGAATATTTCAATAAAGATATTTATGGTATTCGTGTAGTGAAGAATACAGATGGAACCTTCACTTATTCCCGTGAAAAATATGAAACTCCTACATTTAAAGAGCACATGCATCTCTATCCGATACCTAACAATGAGGTATATAAGAGTGCCGTTTTGGAACAAAACCCGGGATGGAAATGATGATGGTATAAACCCTAAAATATGATTCAAATGAAGAGATTTATATATTTGTGCACGTTTCTGTGTGCACTACTTCTATCGGTAACGCCGGTAAAAGCACAAAAGACCCAAAAAAGCTCAACAGTAACTGTTGAGGGTATTGTGGTCGACGAAAATAATGTCCCTATGCCCGGTATCACAGTTAACGTACAGGAGAAACAAACAGATGCCGTGACTGACGAAGATGGTAAATTCTATATGCTGCTCGATCCGTCGGATGTACTGGTAGTTAACTTAAAAGGATACCGTCCGGTTGTTACACGCCTCAATAACCAATCAGTTTATACATTGAAACTGGTAAAGTATATGACTCATGAAGACGAAATGATTGGCGTATCTTACGGAGAACAATCCAAGAGAAGTATGACTTCGGCTGTATCAAGTATTGGTACCGATGTTATCGAAAAGAATACGGTAACCAATATTGAACAGGCTATGAACGGAACTTTATCCGGACTTTATTCACTGAAAAACGGAGGTGAAAAGTTCGGTAAAAGTAACTATACTTTTTATGTACGTGGTATGGCAACCAATGCCAATGCTAAACCTCTGATTTTAGTTGACGATATAGAAGCCAACATTGACTTGATGGATTTCAATGAAGTGGAAAGTATCTCTGTACTGAAAGATGCGTCGGCTTTGGCCATGTATGGTATGCGCGGAGCCAACGGTGTTATTTTAATAAAAACAAAACATGGTAGTGAAGTAAAGCACTCTATTAATGTGGATATCCGCGCAGGATTCCAGACAACAGAAAGAATGTCCGACCGGTTGAATGCTTACCAATACACTACTCTCTATAATGAAGCATTAAGAAATGACGGTTCGGCACCAATGTATAATCCCGATATGTATCTCCGTGCAGACAGAGATCCCTATCTTTATCCGGACGAAAATTACAAAGACCGTTTCATTGGTAAGAACTCTCCTTTCCAGCACTATAACTTTTCAGCTTCAGGAGGTAACGGACTGGCACGTTATTTTGTAACTGCCGGTTATATGAAACAGGAAGGTATCTTCAAAGATGCTGCTGCCAATAACACATACGAACGTTTCAACTACCGTTCAAATCTGGATATTAACCCGATTAAGGGAATGCTGTTCAATATTCTGGTTTCTGCAGCTATTGACAAGAGTTCGGCTGCTAATACAGGTTCGGAAGTACCTGCCGCTACTAATTCCGTATTTAATACTCTGATGACTCTGCCGGCAAACGCTTTCCCAATGTTCAATAAGAACGGATCACTCGGAGGTACTTCTGAGTATCAGACGAATCCTTACGGACTTTTGAACCGTCACGGTTATCGTAAAGACGAATCTCGTCTGCTCAATGTACAGGTGAAAGGTAAATATGACCTGGATATGCTGTTACCAGGGCTTTCGGTTGATGCTTATTATGGTTTCGAAAACTTCAATATGCAGTACCTGAGCATCAATAATACGTATGCTGTATTCCAGGAAAACGCAGATGGTACCTATACGCAGTTTGGTAAAGATGAATATAAAAACAGCCGTAAATCAGAGATGATGGGTGGATTCTACCGCTATAACACACTGGGTGCAGGAGCCAACTACAATCATACTTTCGGAGATATACATGATCTGGCAGTTCGCTTGTTCTATAATCATTCCAGTGAAACAGTTCCGGGTGATAATCCCGATTACAAATATCAGGGGCTGGCATTGCGTGCACAATATGGTTTCAACAAACGTTACTATGCAGAAGTAACTGCTTCTTATCAAGGTTCCAGCAATTACAAAAGCGGAAAACGTACCGGACTTTTCCCGGCTATCGGACTGGCATGGGTTGCTTCGGATGAGAAATGGCTTCAATCAGCAGAAGCAATCGATTTTCTGAAGTTCAGAGCATCTTATGGCATAAACGGTAATGACCAGACCGGTGGACGCCGTTTCCCTTATCGCCAGGAATTTACCTCTTCAGGTGGGTATGCATTCGGTAATCCCAACGGAAGTACGGACGGCTCACAAGAAGGAACATTGGCCAATCCCAATGAAACATGGGAAAAGTCATACAAACTCAATGTAGGATTCGACCTTGAACTCTGGAAAGGACTTTCATTGACAATGAACTATTTCAATGAAAAACGCCGTGACGTATTGGTAGACTACTCTAATATTGTTCCTTCACTGATTGGTATCGGTCTGTCCAAATACAATGGCGGATCAATTGACAATCAGGGTATCGACCTGAACATCCTTTATAACAAACAATACAAGGATGGTGGATTCTTTATCGGAGGAAATATGGTATGGGCAAAAAACAAAATTATCGACTTAAAAGAAGTAGCTTACAAATATGCTCACCAATACCGTAAAGGACATTCTATTAGTACACAATTTGGTTTTCAGACCAATGGATTGTATACCAATGCGGATCAACTGGTCAATGCTCCTACAGGCTCTTTCGGAACTCCTGTACTGGGTGATATCATCTACAAAAACCAAAGCCCGGAGGATGATAATGTAATTGATGAGTCTGATAAGGTAGCATTAGGAAATACCCTGCCGGAAATTATTTTCGGTGCTACATTAGGTGGTAACTATAAAGGATTTGATATTCAGTGTAATCTGGAAGGATCAGCCTTATTCTCTACTTTTTATACTCCGAATAAGTTTACTCCTTACGCTTACGAGAACCGTTGGAATCCGGCTAATCCTACCGTACAGACAGCATATCCGGGTCTGAGTATCTCTCGTGATTACAATACACAGACTTCTGATTTCTGGGAGAAAAAGACCTCCATGCTTCGCATTTCGTCGGCAGAGGTGGGATACACATTCCCCAAGCAACTGGTAAGAAAAATATTCCTTTCTTCATTACGTCTTTATGTGAATGCAAACAATCTGTTTACTTTCTCAAATGCAATTGACGGTCGTAACCCGGAAGCTATGAATGCCGGATATTCTGAATATCCCCTGCTGAGAACATTCTCGGTTGGTATATCTATAAAACTTTAAAAACACTACGATTATGAAAATCAATAAATATATTATAGGTTTAGGTTTGACTTTCTCTTTTCTTTTCACCGGCTGTGATTCATTTCTGGACCCGGAGAAAGACGGTAAACTGGGAGAAGACGACATATGGAATGAAACCCGGCGAGCTTTCGGATTCATGAACGATGCGTACAACAAACTACCCAGCGGCTACAACCGGATTGATAACGCCATGTTGGCAGCAGGATGCGATGAAGCAGTACACTCGGACGTGACAAGTGACATCAAAGGTTTCAATAATGGTACATGGGATTCTTATTTCCTTGTAGAAAACGTATGGACTAAAAACTATGAGGGAATCCGGATCGTAAACCGGTTTCTTGAAAAGATTGATGAACTTAAAATGCCGGTAAAGCCGACTACTTCCGGAACGAATGAAGAGTTGGTCCGCACCCGCGAACGTATGAAAGGAGAGGCCCACTTCCTGCGTGCTTATTTCTATTTTGAATTAATCAAACGCTACGGTGGCGTACCATTGATTACAAAATCATTGACAGTTGAAGAGGCCCAACAAGTAACACGTGCGTCCTATGACGATTGTATGAAACAGATTATCGCTGACTGTGATACTGCTGCCAACCGGTTACCGGAACAATACAAAGGAAGTTCCGAAAGTGTAGGATTTGATGATAAGAAAGAGTTGGGACGACCGACTACCGGTTCTGCATATGGTTTGAAATCACGTGCACTTCTCTACTGGGCAAGTCCGTTGAACAATCCTAATAATGATAAGCAACGTTATAAACTCGCGATTGATGCCGCTCAAAAAGTTGTTGCATCGGCATTCAGATATAAGCTGATGGCCTTTACTGAAGAAGATGAAACCTTTACCGACTTGTATGCTGTTAGTGAAAACTTCCTGCAATATCATCGGGAGATAGTATTCTCTACCAAATATAACACTACAACAAGTGTAGAAAGCCAGAATTCCCCACTCACTATGGGAGGAAAGGGATTGACGAATCCGACACAGAACCTGGCAGATGCTTTCGGTATGGCTAACGGAAAAGGTATCAACGAACTGGGGTCAGGATATGACAAAGATCACCCATATGTAGGACGCGATCCGCGCTTCTATATGACTTTTGCTTATGACGGTTCTACATTTACAGTAAATGACAAAACTCAAACTATTGAAACATTTGAAGGTGGAAAAGATGCTACTGCTACTAATAAAACCGCTACTAAAACCGGATATTACCTGAAGAAGCTTCTTTCACCGCAAGCTGTATGGGATGGACGAACCAATAATATCACCCGTACCTGGATATTGATGCGCTATGCTGAAGTATTACTGAATTGTGCAGAGGCAATGAATGAGTATTATGATACACCAAGTGCTGCACCCAAAGATTCAATCTACAAAGTAGTGGAACTTATACGTAAACGTGCTCAACTGAACCCATATAAACTGCCTGCCGGACTAAGTAAAGAAGAGATGCGTGAAGTAATACGCAACGAACGCCGTGTAGAACTGGCATTCGAAGAGCACCGCTTCTTTGATATTCGCCGCTGGCGTTTGCTGGATAATCCGACAGAGAAAGCAAACTATTTGAAAATAGAAGGTATGCAAATTGTAAAGGATGCCAATGATGAACCTACTTATAAGAAATACACCGTAGAAAACCGGGTATTTGATGAGCGAATGTATCTCTATCCGATTCCAAAATCAGAGATATTAAAAGCACCGGGAATCACCCAAAACCCGGGATGGTAATCCGGATTATAGTTATATGATACTACAGAAAAAGCTGCTTCAATTACGAGGCAGCTTTTTTTGTAGTATCATATAACTTGTTTCAAAGCTTCAAACAAAGTGTTTCATTACTTCAAACAAAGTGTCTCAAAACATGAAACAAGACAAAAGGATAATGGGGTTAATCTTCTTCTGACTCTTCACTCTTGTTTTTACCTTTTCTACAATTCTGTGGAGATACACCATAGAATGATTTAAAACACTTACTAAAATAACGGGGCGATGAAAAGCCTAGCTGATAGGATATCTCAGAAACATTCAGATTAGGCTGATTAGTAATTAAATACATCGCTTCTTCAAGCTTTATTTTAAGCGTCAGCTCATTGGGAGTAAGCCCGGTTATTTCTTTTATCCTGAGATACAATTTACTCCGGCCAATACCCAATTCGGCAGCCAATACATTCATATCAAACTCAATATCCTCAAAATATTTTCGAATAATAGCAGTAGCACGATCTATTAATTCCTGATCCTGCTCATTGATGGCATTAGAAACAACCGGTGCCTTAGAAACATGGTTAAATCTTTCAAGCAACATTCTACGGGTCCGTACCAGATTATTGCAACGTGATACAAGTACTTTGATATTAAACGGTTTTGTTACATAATCATCTGCGCCAAACATATACCCTTCAACCGTATATTCCACTGAGGTCTGCGCTGTAAGTAAAACAACCGGGATATGTGATACGTCCAGACTGTTTTTAATTTTATGGCACATCTCTTTACCAGACATCTCCGGCATCATCACATCACTCAAAACAATATCAGGGTGTAACTCGCGCGTAGCTTCAAAACCCTCTTTACCATTGGTAGCTTTGTATACATGATAAATAGGAGCGAAGATATCTTCCAACATTTCCAATATCTCCAGATTATCTTCTACAATAAGAATACTGGGTTTATTATCAGAATCCTTCGAATCAACATCCATTTCTCCGGCTTTCTCTTCATTAGTAAGCTCCTGCTCTTTAGCCGGTTCCTCCAACATTAACTCCTCTAAAGCCAGATCTTCCAATACTCCATCTTTTATCAGATGGAAATTGGATTCACTATCACTCAACACCTCTTTTGGGAAATGCTCATTGCCCGTCAGCAACGTAACAATGAAAACACTACCCTGACCAACTTCACTTTCAACCCGGATGTTTCCCTTATGCAACTCCACAATTCCTTTGGATACAGCCAATCCGATACCTGTACCCAATGTAAACTCTGAACTTTGCCCGTCAACCTGATAGAAACGATCAAATATCTTGTGAATAGATTCTTTGGAGATACCTACACCATCGTCTTCTACCCGTATTTCCACTTCATTCTTGATTTTCCGGATGGAAACAGTAATACTGCCTTTTGCTTTGGTATATTTAAAGGCATTAGATAAAAGATTGAATATTACCTTCTGTAACTGAACCGGATCAAACCAAAGATTCAGTTTTTCCTCCATATGTTCGAACTTATAGTTAACAGAATGCTTCAAGGCATATTCATAAAAAGACATATAGATCTCTTTAGTGAAAGATACAATATCCATATACTCTACTTTCAGCTTCAGGAATCCTTGTTCTTGTTTCCGGAAATCGAGTAACTCTGATACCAGATCACGCATATGTCTGGCATTCTTATAAATTTTAAGTACCCGGTTGTAGACGGATGGATTGAGTTTGTTAAGTTGCAATAATAGTTCTACCTGTACAATAATAAGGGTAAGCAATGTACGGAACTCATGCGAAATGTTGGTAAAGAAACGAAGTTTTGTCTGATTTAATTCTTCAATATATTCCTTCTCCTTTCTTTCATATTCCAATGAGGCCTTCAACTTTGCCTGCCGCACATTGAAGCGGAAAATAGCATATAAAATACCTACCACCAATAATGCGTAAAGCAAGTAAGCCCAGACCGTAGCATAAAATGGCGGATTAATTTTGATACCAAGTTCAATTTGTTTTGTTTCCGTTTTAGCATCTTCCCATACCTCCCGGACAAGCAAACGATATTTTCCCGGACTTAAATTAGTGTAACTGATAGTAGTAGAATGTGCCGGAAGCCAGGTATCATCAAGCCCTACCAACTTATATTCATACTGAAAATCATTGTTAGAAACATAGTTTGAAGTAGCAAACTCAATAAACAGGTTATTTTTATTGTAATCAAGTTCAATCTCCTTATAGTTGGACAAAGTTGAAGAAAGAATACCGGATTCATCTCCCGGTCTGACTTCCCTGTTGGATATCCAAAGCTTATCAAAATAAAGCTGGTATTCTTTTTTAGTGGTATAAAGTAGCTGTTCATAAAGGGATGTCAATCCATCAATTCCACCAAAGAAAACCTCTCCGTCTTTGGTAGAACAGACACTTGAACCCTGGTTAAAACTCATTTGAGGTATTCCGCAAACATGTTTCAATGTTCTGGTCTCAGGGTCAAAAAAAGAAACTCCTTTGTTATGCAGTACCATAAGATGATCATAAGGTGATTCGGCTATATAATAACAATAGTTACTTTGCAAATCTCCCTTTTCTGCTGTAAAATTCCTGAATGTATCCGTCTCGGGAAGATAAAGGAACAATCCGGAACCTAAAGTTCCAAAAAAAAGTTTCCCCTTACTATCCTCTAAAATATGAGTAATTCTAAATTTACCAATAGAAGTAGAATCCTCCATTACAGCATTATATTCTCTTACTTTATAATCGTTCAAATCAATCCGCACCACTCCTCCGTCCGATTTGGCAATCCACATCCTGTCTTTATTATCAATCAAAAAAGTTTCATAATAAAACTTCCTTTCTACTGCCCGGTTAATTTCCTCATTAGTAGAAAGAGAAGAGAACGTCTCACTTTTCAAATCCATACTACAAACTCCTGCCTGAGTCAATACAATGAGTTTATCTTTATAAAATTGTATATCGTTCACAATATCATTGGGCAATGATGCAGGATCTCCCGGGTTATTCTTCAAAACCTTGACCGTTTGGGATTTTATATCAAATATATTAAGTCCACCGGTATGCGTACCAATATATAGCAGATCTTTATCTTTTAGATATTTAATACATTTCAAATTATTATGACTAATGCTTCTGGGGTTATCTTCCTGCATGAAACTCTTGAATTGTTTCGTCTGGCGATTAAAAAAATTAAGCCCTCCTCCTTCAGTACAAATCCATAAATTACCGTTTTTATCTTCTGCCATCTTACCTACGAAAGGAAAACTAAGATAGTTGGGATTATTTCGCCCTATCGCTCCATAGAAATGGTAAATATCAGCTCTCGGGTTAAAATGATTGATGCCACCAAAATAGGTCCCTACCCAAATATTTCCCTGTAAATCTCTATAAAGACCGAAAACGGATGAATGACTTAAACTATAGGGTACATTGTCTATTTGAGTATAACATTTCCATTTATCAGTAATAGGATCATATTTATTTAATCCATAAAACGTGCCAATCCATATATTTCCAAATTCATCCTCAACAACACTTCTCACATGATCGTCGGAAATTCCATTTTTACCTGCTGAATAACGGAAGTTTGTTATTTGATTCTGAGATGAAATACGATAGGCACCACTCGCATCCGTACTTACCCATAAATCGTTTCTCTTACTCTTATACAGGTATTTCACAAAAACACCAGATAACACCACTTTGGGAGAATCGGGTACACTGAATGGTATAGACAACAAGTTATTTTCTGTTCCTATCCATAAATATTCATTATCAGCCGTAAAGATACAACTTCCGTTTCCCAGGCCCGGATCTATATCACAAAACTTATGCAAACCTTCTTTATCCTCCAGATAATAAAATACAGCATGATCGGATATTACCCAAAGCGTATCATTTGAATAGCAAATACCATTAATTTCTTTTTGTGCCAAACAGGTAAATTCCTGTGTTGAAACATTATATTTCACCAGATCGTGTCCGGCCCGTAAATAGATAGAACCTTTCTTGTTACCGCAAATTGAATAGATCTCATTCTGGGTCAGTCCCTTATTATTTTGTGAAGGACGAAAGGCAGTAATCTCACGTCCGTTGTATCTATTCAGTCCCTCAAATGAGCCAAACCACATAGCTCCTATTTCATCCTGATAAAAAGAGAAAATACTTATTTGCGTTAATCCGTCCTTTACCCCCAAATGATGGAAATACACATCATTTGCTTTGGAAAATGAAAAGAAACAGAAGCAAAAAACAAATATCAACAGAGTTTTTATCGCTATTCTATTTAATTGATCATGCACTTTTTTTGTCATAACAAGCGGAGTATTTTGCCTTTTAGTATTAGTTATACATAAGAAGCAAAAATAAGCATTTAGAATGAATTATACAATATTACAACAATAAGTCTTTCAATTTACAACAAACAAATTAAAGAACCAATAGCTACCATCAACCAAATTAAAAAAGCGACCCATCCTACCGGATGAGCCGCTTATCAAAATCATATAATAATCTCTATTAATAGTTTTCTTTCTTTACTTCAAAATAAGCTTGTGGATGGAGACATGCCGGGCAAACTTCGGGAGCCTCTTTACCTATAGTGATATAACCACAATTACGACATTGCCATACAACTTCACCTTCTTTGGCAAAAACAGAAGCTGTTTCAATATTATTTACAAAAGCGCGATATCTTTCTTCATGTCCTTTTTCAGCAACAGAGATATTACGGTACATGGCAGCAATTTCATAAAAACCTTCTTGCTCGGCAACATCAGCAAAATGAGGATAATCCTGTGACCATTCTTCATGTTCACCAGCAGCAGCTTCGAGCAGATTATTGAGAGTAGTACTGATAACACCTGCCGGATAACTGGCAGTAATTTCTACCATTCCACCTTCCAGATACTTAAACATACGTTTTGCATGTTCCTTTTCCTGATCAGCCGTTTCAGTAAAAATAGCAGCGATTTGTTCATAACCTTCTTTTTTGGCAACACTTGCATAATAAGTGTAACGCATTCTTGCTTGTGATTCGCCAGCAAATGAAGTCAGTAGATTTTTCTCAGTCTGAGTACCTTTAATACTTTTAGCCATAATAATCTTATATATTTAATTAATTAGTAGATTACGCTTGTATTTGTTTATTTATAACACAAATATACGGAATTAGTTCAAAACAAGTCCTTCTTTCTTTATAAATAAAATCTATGAAGTCATTGATAAAATTTATCATTTACAAATAATATGCTCAAAAACATGTTATTAGATTTATTTTATGTAATTTTGCAATCCTTATTTAGCAAAATCAATAAAATCACATCGTAAATCTATATATGCACTAATTATATTGTATCGTTAAAATGAAAGTCTTAGAATTCAAACCCAAGCTGTTTTCTACACTCAAAAATTACTCGAAAGAAACATTTACAGCCGATCTCATGGCCGGGATTATTGTTGGTATTGTAGCCCTCCCATTAGCCATTGCATTTGGTATTGCCTCCGGTGTATCTCCCGAAAAAGGTATTATCACTGCTATCATTGCAGGATTTATCATTTCACTATTGGGTGGTAGTAAAGTACAGATAGGTGGTCCAACAGGAGCATTTATCGTTATTATCTATGGTATTATCCAACAATATGGAGAAGCAGGACTCATCGTAGCCACTCTAATGGCAGGTGTAATGCTCATTCTATTAGGTGTATTCAAGTTGGGAGCAGTCATTAAATTTATTCCTTATCCCATCATTGTAGGTTTCACAAGTGGTATTGCCGTAACCATTTTCACTACACAAATAGCTGACATTTTCGGACTGACTTTCGGAAATGAAAAAGTTCCGGGAGATTTTGTAGGAAAGTGGATGATTTATTTCCGTCATTTTGACACAATTAACTGGTGGAATACTATCGTAAGTATTATAAGTGTTATAATTATTGCTGTTACTCCAAAGTTTTCAAAAAAGATACCGGGGTCTCTGATTGCGATTGTTGTAGTGACAATTGCTGTATACCTCATGAAAATTTATGGAGGAATTGATTGTATCGATACAATTGGTGATCGTTTTACTATTAAATCCGAATTACCCGATGCCGTTGTTCCTGCACTGAACTGGGAAGCCATTAAAAACCTGTTCCCGGTAGCTATTACAATTGCTGTATTAGGTGCCATCGAATCATTACTTTCGGCCACAGTAGCCGATGGTGTAATAGGAGACCGTCACGATTCAAATACTGAACTGATAGCTCAGGGTGCAGCCAATGTCATCGCTCCTTTATTTGGAGGTATACCTGCCACAGGTGCTATTGCACGTACTATGACGAATATCAATAATGGTGGAAAAACGCCCATAGCCGGAATTATTCATGCCGTTGTATTACTGCTTATTTTATTATTCCTGATGCCATTGGCACAATATATTCCAATGGCATGCCTGGCAGGTGTGCTGGTTATTGTTTCTTATAATATGAGTGGATGGCGCACATTCAAAGCACTGTTGAAAAATCCGAAATCGGATGTCACTGTATTGCTTATTACCTTCTTCCTGACCGTTATTTTTGATCTGACAATTGCTATCGAGGTAGGTTTGATCATTGCTTGTGTACTGTTTATGAAACGTGTCATGGAAACAACCAAAATATCCGTCATCACCGATGAAATAGACCCAAACTCAGAATTGGATATTGCCGTTAGTGAAGAACATCTGATTATTCCGAAAGGAGTTGAAGTATATGAAATCAATGGTCCATACTTCTTTGGTATTGCAACACAGTTTGAGGAAGTAATGGCACAATTGGGAGACCGTCCCACTGTACGCATTATTCGTATGCGTAAAGTTCCGTTCATCGATTCAACCGGTATTCATAACTTATCTAACCTGTGCAGAATGTCTCAAAAAGAAAAAATTACAATTGTACTTTCAGGAGTAAATGACAAAGTACATAAAGTATTGGAGAAATCAGGATTCTATGAATTACTGGGAGAAAAAAATATCTGTCCGAATATCAATGTAGCACTGGAAAGAGCAAAAGATATTATAAGTGTACAAACCGTAAACACAGAGAAGTAAACTCTGGATAGCTTTTAATTTATTAAAATTATATACTTTACTATAATAACATCCCCATGTTCTATACTAGACATGGGGATGTTGTATTATAAAACATGGGGATGTTTTTCAATTCCTTCTTCTAATAAGAAGCAGATGCAGAAATACCTGCTTCGATAAGTAAAGATAGTATTCTATCTAATTCTTCATGTGTAGCTTTCTGTAAATCATGGTCCGGAGTTTCACGATCAATCGTATAAATCATCACTTGCCGGGGAGCAATCTCCTTTATCATTTCTAACCAGGGTAATACATACTTATCAGAAGTATTATTCACATCTTGTCCCCGATAAGTACCTTTCATAAACATTGTCTGAATAATACAGTTTCCTTTAAAAGCTTTCAGATTATCAATTATCTCTGATACAGAATATTTACCGGCAGGACGGTCAATGAGTTGAATATAATCACTATCCACTGTATCCAGTTTTAAAATATTATTATCTATCCTATTCAATGCTTCGAATACAGCCGGACGATGAATAAACGTTGAATTACTCAATACGCTCACTTTTGCTTTCGGGAAATACTTATCACGAAGAGCCAACGTATCTTCAATAATTTCCGGAAAATAAGGATGTGCCGTAGGTTCACCATTCCCGGCAAAAGTCAGCACATCAGGAAAAGGACCATTAACCAACATATCTTTCAAGCGGGTTTCAAGTGCTTCACGTACTTCCTTACGAGTAGGCAAGGGCTTAGAAGGGCGATGATCTGCATTAAAACCACATTCACAATAGATGCAATCAAATGAACATACCTTTCCGTCGGAAGGTAAAAGATTTATTCCCAAAGATACCCCCAACCGGCGGGAATGAACAGGGCCAAATATAGGGGAAGGATAAATAACAGTCATGATGAGATTTTACAATTTGACGATTTACAATTTACGATTGATAATACTATCATGCAAATATATTAAAACTTCAGGCGTAATTGCATCTGTAAGTCTGCTTTTTTATTATTTCGTATCAAGTCATATCCGGAACCTATTTCATTACGATCATAATACATTGTCTGTCCTAACTTCCCTATAATCATCCAATGTGTATTCAGATCATAGCGCAGATTGATTGCCAGACGTATTCCTTTACCTTGAAACGAAGGAGTGTAAAAAGTATAAAGCAAACCTTTTTCTGCAATGTATACACGGGTATCATAATTATCGGTATGAAAGAAGCTTCCTTGTAGTTCAGCCCTTAGTGGAATACAGGATAAACGGTAAGCTATCATTTGCGTAATCTGATAACCCTGTCCGGCTACTTCCCCTGAAGAATGAAAGTTATTATAATCAACCGTTGTGCGAAGGGAAAACAAATTATCCGGTGAATAGTTCAGCCGGTAACGCAACCGATGATGATACGTTGGCAGGGTAATTTCACCATTCGTTCCGGTCACATCTCTTTCTTTTCGTTTATAACGATAATTCAGATACATAGTAAGTTCTCTTCGAGGAGTAAAGTTCATTTGTAATACTCCATCAACACCCTGCGAAGGTTTACTTATCCTGTACCTCCACCAGGGAAAAGAAAATAAATCTATAGATGCAAAGAATTTCCAATGACGGAAAGGAGATATTTCACCGGCAAGATACCAGCCATTTTCATTCTGCACATTACTACCTTCACCAAACGAACGGGCAAACATTGCCCAATAATCATGTGTATAATAACGATGTATTAACAATAAATTGGCCCCTTGTACAGGAGAATACTGCAATTTATTTAAAAGAGCAAATCCATTTTTACCAATAGCCGCTTCTCCCTGAAAAGAAAAACGATGCCAACGATATCCATAATCCAGTCCTACATTATAAAACCTGTTACCATGAATATTATATTTGGAATACTGTCGCAGTTCGGGTTCAAAAGGATGATCAAAAAAGTAGTAAATACCAGTCAATCCCAATTTCAGGTGATTATTTGTATAAGTCATATTTCCACCTGTTAATTGCATTGTGAAAACATTCTTTTTATCAGCCTCCTTCTGACTACGATGTAAACCAGTCTTATAAATAGAAGTTATTTCACCTTCCTCTATCACTCCATCCATACTGCGATGTGAATAAAAAGCAGATAATACCAGATGTTTACTTAGTTCTACAGCAGTAGCTACTCCCCGAAAATAATTATATTCATCCGTAGAAGAATGTTTTCGTATACCTCCGTTCCGGAATGTCAATGAAGAAAGATAAATACTCTTTCCCATAAGAAAATCAGTATTCACTACCAACCCTTGACCAAAGCTTAACCGATAGTTGCCTAAAGCCAGAGTTTTCAACCGTCCTATTTTAGTTATTAACAAGTAATATGAATAGTAATCATAGCCCTGTTTATTATGTAATGCACCAAAAGGTTCACCCGCGTCTTTTTCTCCGGTTATACCGGCATAAACATTCTCACTATACCGAAAGCCATATCGCAGAGAGTGGTACATAGAGGGTCCCAAATAAGTTTTTTCATATCCCTTACGTGTATAGAACGGAATATCCAAACGAGTTAACACTTCATGTTTACCATACCTAAGCACATCCTTTAAACGGGGCAAAGACTCTTTCTTATCAACAGGTTGTACACAAACAAAAGGAAGTAAATAATGAATAGTCCGACGATCCATCTCTTCTACCAACTGTAATTCATAAATGGTTTGCATCTGCCCGTGAATATAAACATAAGCCAACAGGTTCTCAATCTGAATATCAGATAGAAAAGGAAGCTGCTCCAACTGTTCTTTGGTAGCGGTATTCAGATTGACAGGTTGCTGAATACGTTCAGAAAGTTCTTCAATCTTATCTTCCCAATTCATCTCTTCACCGTCATCGTTATTAACCGAAATATCCTCAATTACCTCCTCCAGAATATCCACAGAAGGCTTCTGAGCTTTATTAACAGGTATTATCAACAAGAGGTTAATAACTAAAAACAGCCGAAAAAGGCATGTGCTTTTCATTCATTTTTACTTTTGTCAGATAGCGAAGATACTTTAAATAGGTTAACACTACAAGGAATTGAACAAATAATAAAATAATCTTGTAATTTTGCGACATGAATACAAGACCTAACATAGTAATACTTACACTGTTTGCTCTGTTTCTTTCTTTCCAGTCCGTTCTGGCACAAGATAAACAAAGCAGAGGAGGATACCTTGTTCCGGTTTGTATTTATGAAGGAGATACCATACCCTGTGTACAACTACCTACCGTTTATATTTTTAAGCCATTAAAGTTTAAAAATGATAAAGAACGCATGGAATATTATAAGTTAGTAAGAAATGTCAAGAAGGTATATCCCATAGCCCGGGAAATCAATCGTACCATACTCGAAACTTATGAATATCTGCAAACTCTCCCAAATGAAAGAGCACGTCAGAAACATATTAAAAGAGTAGAAAAAGGTCTCAAAGACCAATATACTCCCCGGATGAAGAAACTCTCTTTTGCACAGGGGAAATTGTTAATAAAACTGGTAGACAGACAAAGTAATCAAACCTCTTTTGAATTAGTAAAAGCCTTTATGGGACCCTTCAAAGCAGGTTTCTATCAAACTTTTGCCGCTCTCTTCGGTGCCAGTCTTAAAAAAGAATACGACCCGAATGGTGAAGATAAACTCACCGAACGGGTGGTGATATTGGTGGAAAACGGACAAATTTAAAATAGTGATAAGTGGTTTAGTGATAAGTGATTAGTTCCATGTGGTATATTCGCGCAGCTTACTAATCACTTATCACTACTCACTTATCACTAATTTTTAGCTTCTTAAAGAGGTCCCATATTACAATCCCCGTCGTCACAGATACGTTCAGTGAATGTTTAGTACCATATTGGGGAATTTCTATACAACCATCCGAATGGTTAATAACTTCCTGTTGTACCCCTTTCACTTCATTTCCCATAACGATGGCATATTTCTTTGTCTTATCCAGTTCCAGTTCATCCAGCATGATACTACCTTCAGCCTGTTCCACCGAATAAACAATATATCCTTCATTTTTAAGGTTATCAACAGCTTCAACAGCGTTATTAACATACTTCCAGTTAACTGTAAATTCGGCACCTAAAGCTGTCTTATGCATTTCCGGATGTGGAGGAGTAGCCGTAATCCCACACAGATAAATACATTCAATACGAAATGCATCTGACGTACGGAACACAGAACCAATATTATGCAAGCTCCGGATATCATCCAGTACTACTACCAAAGGCAGTTTATCCGCTTCTTTAAATTCCTCTGCACTTATCCGGTTCAGCTCGGTTATTTTCAATTTTCGCATGTTCATATCCTTATTATTTCTTAGCTACTGCAAAAGTAATTCTTTTCTGTTAACACACCTGTTTATAACCGTTGAAAACCTGTCAAAACTTTAAGCAAAGATTTTGAAAACTAACTCTTGCATTATTCAGAAGAAGGTATAAGGAAGACTCATAATGAACAATACAAAAAAGTTAATATAAACTTTCAATGCATTCTTGAACATATTTTTCAGCACTTATTACCCTGTTTATATCCATAAAGTTTTTAACTTTGCACTTTATCAACAAGGTGTTAATACAAATTGAGAGATAGCTTATTATCAGCCAATAGCCTCTTTTCAGTCCGTTCATAATATACTGATAACTGTGTATTGGAGACTAATAACTTATCTGACAAGAAAAACAGCTTTTATTTGCTAACACTATTAACAGCCTATTATCACTAACAAAGGATTTTTCTTTAAAAAGGAGAGAAAATAAAATTATTATGAATGAACTCATAAAAGCTATTAACGAGCTGAAAAAAGAAAAGAATGCAGTTATTCTGGGTCACTACTACCAGAAGGGTGAGATACAAGATATCGCCGACTATGTAGGCGACAGTCTGGCATTGGCTCAATGGGCTGCCAAAACAAAAGCGGATATCATTGTGATGTGCGGTGTTCATTTTATGGGTGAAACGGCAAAGGTGCTCTGTCCTGAAAAGAAGGTATTAGTGCCTGATATGAATGCAGGTTGTTCATTGGCCGATAGTTGTCCGGCAGATCAGTTTGCACAGTTTGTCAAAGAGCATCCCGGATATACGGTGATATCCTATGTCAATACAACGGCTGCTGTGAAAGCTGTAACCGATGTAGTGGTAACTTCTACCAATGCAAAGCAAATAGTAGAAAGCTTTCCCAAAGATGAGAAAATAATTTTTGGTCCGGATCGCAATCTTGGAAATTATATCAACTCAGTTACGAACCGGCAGATGTTATTGTGGGATGGTGCCTGTCATGTGCATGAGCAGTTCTCGGTAGAAAAGATTCTGGAGCTGAAAGCACAATATCCTGATGCCATCGTACTTGCGCATCCTGAATGTAAGAGTACAGTATTGAAACTGGCAGACGTTGTAGGTTCTACAGCTGCCTTATTGAAATATGCTGTTAACAGCAGTGAACAACGATTCATTGTAGCTACCGAATCGGGTATTCTTCATGAGATGCAGAAGAAATGCCCGGAAAAGACGTTTATTCCCGCTCCACCGAATGATAGTACCTGTGCATGTAACGAGTGTAGTTTTATGAGACTAAATACGCTGGAGAAGCTCTATGAGTGTCTGAAGAATGAGTCACCGGAGATACTGGTTGATCCGGAAATAGCAGAGAAGGCGGTAAAGCCGATAAAGCGGATGTTGGAGATTTCGGAGAAATTAGGATTATAAAATCAAAAAAAAAGAATGGCTTGCTGTTATTAAAGCAAGCCATTCTTTTTTTGAGGGTTATTTGATAAATAGTATTTTAGTTGCTATTCCTTCTTTACCATCTGCATCAGCAGCCAATACAAAATAAACCCCTGAAGGAACACGTCTTCCTTGCTGATTCTTTCCATCCCATGTAAATTGTCCACCAACAGAAGTTCCGGCATAAATAAGTTTACCACTTACATTGGTTATTTTTATATCCGTATCCTGCACAAGTCCGGTTACGGTGACGACCCCTGTATAATCAGGTTTTACAGGATTAGGGAATGCATATACATCTTCTTTTTTAAAACTACTTTTTGGTTCTATCGCATCACTCTGATAAGATACCAAACCTTTGCTTGTTCCTATGAAAACCTCTCCTGTATTTGGATTGATAGCAATAGATTCTATACTATTTGATAGTAACGGACTATTTTCTGTCGTAAAATGATGTATAGTTTCCAATCCGTCGGGACTTAATAAATAGACTCCATTGGTTCCTGTTCCTATCCATTTACGGTTTCCTCCATCTATGGCGATGGCATTTATTTCATCATTTTCTAATAAGAAATCCGCCAGATTGGTTCCGTCATTACGGGGAACTTTTATTTGTGTACAATAAAAATCGTCATCAAAGAACTTTGAAGGATTATTAAGAATAATTGGTCCTTGTCCGGTTCCTATCCAAATAACTCCATTTTTGTCTTCCGCAATGCAATTAATACTTTTATGATTAAGAGCTGTACCATCCTGATTGGTAAAGTTACTGACGAATTTATGCTGGTGATCAGAAACATCTTCTAAAGTATTTTTAGTATTAACACAAAATACCCCGTAATTAGCCATCCAGGCCGAAGTAACCCAAAACCATCCTCTTTTGTCAAAAAGAGTATTTTCCAAGTTATTAACGCCGGTAATTTCCGGGTAACGTAAACTTACCCATTTTCCGTCTGCTTTTAATATTTTAATTGGATTTTGGACTCCTGTTGCTTTATATCCCCCATAATTAGTCATCCAGAGATTATTATCATTGTCAAATTTGAGTCCATTGATACGTATATATGTGTCATAGCCATTACTTGATTCAAGCGGACTGTTATGCATACTGTATTGTTGAACAAATTTTCCGTTTTTGAATTCATATATTCCTTCTCCTACCGAAGCTGCAAAATAGTGTTCTGGATCATTAGGATCTTGTATGACGCAACTAATGTCTTTGTATAATTGTTTGGTTATTTCTTTTATGCCTTCTTCCTGAAAGTTATTCCAGGTATTATCTTTAAATTCCATGATAGTACCTTCGCGATCCAATCTGTTTCCTATTTGTCCTCCTCCGGCAATCAGGAGACTTTCATTTCCAAAAGTCATATAGTAAGTATAATTCCTTATGGGACTATCCGGAATGATGGATTGAATGGTTTCTTCCAATTTATTTGATTGTTCATTATACTTGTATCCCATTAATCCGCTATTATAACGACTGGCCCAGTATACACCATTACCATAAGAAAAGTCTGATACTCCTAATTGGTGATTCAGCTTATTATGTTTATCTAATCCAGAGAATATGGCAAGTGAATTATTATTTCCTGCAATAAGTTTATCTCCATAAGTATACATAAAGTTATAATATCCATTGACCAGTTGTGAATAACTATAATTTTCTTTGTTAATAAGATAGATTCCCCATGATGGTATATTTCCTATTAATTCATTATTATAGATTGATAAACAACTAAATATGGTACTTGAAGCTTTCTTCCAGTTATTAACATCCAGCAAATTATCAGTTAATAATCCTGTTAATAATCCTTCGGAAGATGCCGCATATATTTTCTCATCATCTACCGCACAAGCATTGATTTTCTTGTTTAGAATATATGCATTACTAATCTCTTTTTTCTTTAAATTCAAAACAATAATTCCAAAAGGAGTCGATAAATAGGCATATTCTTTAATAAAATAGATATGATTGATATCTTTATTTTGTGCCATATTTTTATTCATATAATCGGGCAGATTGTACACATCTTCGTCATTTACCAATAGGTCTATGTTTGCATTGGCGTATACGATGATCAGTGTCTTATAGGTACTTTGATATGCTATATAAGCTATATCCGTATCATTTAACGGATTTCCTTTCTGATAACAACGAACCGATGTATCTTCTTTATCATAAGAAAATAAACTACCGTTGCCTAAAGCATAAACCAGATTGCCTGCTGGTTCAGAATGAGTCACATTGTGATAGGACAAATAAGTTTGCCAACTTCCAATAGCATGTTGTGCATAAAATGGCATAGCAGCAAAAAGAGCAACAATGGTATATACTATCTTTTTTTTCATAAGTTAGTTATTATAAAGAGTGAAGAAATTCACAGAGCTTATTTATAGCTAACGCACGATGGCTTATTTTATTTTTTATATCGCTTCCAAGTTCTGCAAATGTTTCATTATATCCTTCCGGAACGAAGATAGGATCATATCCAAAACCAGAATCTCCCTTTTTTATAATCCCTATTTCTCCTTTTATTATTCCTTCAAACAAATATTCTTTTCCATCAATAATAAGTGAAATGGCAGTACGGAATTGTGCTTTACGATTCTTTTTTTCTTTCAAATTATCGAGTAATTTAATCATATTAGCTTCCGAATTATGACCATCTCCGGCATAACGGGCAGAATATATCCCGGGGGCTCCCTCCAGTGCTTCAACTTCAAGACCGGTGTCATCAGCAAAACAATTCATTCCATAATTTTCATAGATGAACCGTGATTTTAATAATGCATTTCCTTCCAGAGTATCAGCGGTTTCGGGAATGTCAGTATGACAATTTATATCGTTTAAGCTGAGAAGCTCTATTTGATTTCCTAAAATAGCGGATACTTCTTCTAATTTATGAAGATTATTGGTGGCAAAGACAAGTTTTCTTTTCATTCTACGTTATATTTGATATAATATATTTCACAAAAATACAGAATGAGACGGATTTTGAAAACAAATAACGTAAAACTTTGGGTTTTAATCGCATTACTTACATTGTTTTATGGATTTGCATTTATTTTTTCAGAGTTTTACGGTTCACCTTTTGGAGGCATTAAAGACTTTTGTATTCTTGCTATGCAATGGGGAGTTGTTGTAATGGGAACTATGGGGCTTTTATATGCTTTGGTATTGAATAAATACGTGTTCGCTGTTTTCTTTCCTTTATTGACTGTTTTGTGTACTCTACTGACTTATTTCAGATATACCCTCCAAGTTGCATTGACTCCGATGATCATTGACCTGGCTTTGATAAATGATGTACGTACCTGTATGGATGTTGTTAGTTTTCAGCTTATTATTTGGATTATACTGTCTCTTTGCTTTTCTGCTTTTTGTGTTTATTACAGGTGGAAATACATAAAAGTGGAAAAATGGTATTTTCATTTATTGGTTGCATTTGTATTCATAATGTTGACTAATGCATGGATACCCAGATTTATTCGTCCTGTGACAGAAAGAATGCCGTATTCTATCTATTATAATATATGTCGTTATTTAGACGAAAAAGAAATTGTTGCAGAAAAGAGGGATACTTTTAATGCATCCCAGGCTACATGTCATAGTGATTCTCTGACAGTGGTATTTGTATTGGGAGAGTCTTTGCGATACGATCATCTTCAACTGAATGGATACGAACGCAATACAACTCCACTTTTGGCTAAAGATACATCTGTAGTATCTTTCCCTGATATATATACGGAAGAGTATTATACCCATACCAGTGTTCCCCATATCCTGACCCGTGCCGACAGTATTTATCCTGAAAGAGCATACAATGAACAATCTTTTATAACTCTGTTCAAGCAGGCTGGTTATCGTACTTCCTGGATTGCCAATCAGGAATCTGTTGATACCTATGTCTATTTTATGAATGAATGTGATACATTGATTTATGCTAATAGAGGACAATCATTATATAAGTTTGATAAATGGCTTGATGGTGATTTACTGTCTTATTATGAGGATGAACTTCAACACAGAAATTCAAAGAAATTCGTTCTCTTGCATACTATAGGTTCCCATTGGTGGTATAATGCCCGTTTCCCTGATTCTTTTGAGCAATTTAAACCTGTGATTAAAAGTAGGGTTGTTTCGGCTTGTACACATGAAGAGATGATAAATTCTTATGATAACACCGTTTTATATACAGATTATGTCATCAGCCGCTTAATTGATGAATTGAAAGAAAAGAAGGCTATTTTGTTTTTCTTGTCCGATCATGGCGAAGCTTTGGGAGAAGATGGTTATTATCTTCATGCAGAAGATTATCCGATGTCGCATCGTCCGGCATGCTTTGTCTGGTATTCTTCTTCTTATGCTTTAGCATATCCTGATAAGATTCGCAATTTAAAAAATAATAAGATGAAGCGTTATAGAACAGATTTTATGTTCCATAGTATATTGGATGCTGCTGATATAGAAAGTGAATATATGAATAAAGATTTTAGTATATTGAAAGATTGATTATGAGGCGTATAGGATGGATTGATTATGGTAAGGTAATAGGAATATACTTAGTGGTATTGGCGCATACCAGTTTATTTATCCCTTTGAAAGATGGTATTTATACATTTCTTATGCCTGTATTCTTTTTTATTTCAGGGTATCTTTTTTCTTTTTCACGAAATCCTGTTTATAAAGATTTTATAAAAAAGAGGTTCAGGCAATTAATTATTCCCTATATATGGATAAACATAATTACTTATCTGTTTTGGTTGGTTTTGGGAAGACATTTCGGAGATGATGCCGGTACAAATATTCCATGGTACGAACCGTTAATCAATGCTTTATTAGGAAACGGAGGGAAATTAATACATGATATTCCAATTTGGTTTTTAGTATGTTTATTTGTAATAGAAAATTTGTTTTATTTGGTATTCAAAAGAGTAAAGCGTTTTTGGATTGGATTAATAGCTTTTATTATACTGGCTTATCTTAATTATACCTTTAATCCATACACTTTGCCTTTTAGTTTTAATACTGCTATTGTTGCTATGATATTTTATACATTTGGATATATGATGAAAGAAAAAGAATTTTTCAGAAAATCCAATGCATTGTATTTAATTGTAGCTTTGGGAGTAGTAGTAGTGGTTTCCATTATGAATGGAAGAGTAGCTATGTATAAAAACTTTTATAATAATTATTTTCTGTTTTTATTAGGCGGGATGGCTGGTATAGTTTTTATAGTCAATACGTGCCTTTATTTATCTTCATGGTTTGGCGATACCAACTGGATCAAATACCTTGCGAAGAATACTATAATCATAAGTGGATTTCATTTGATGACTTTTTCTTTTATAAAAGCTGTGATGGTTTATATTTTATGTATTCCTCTTACTGTTTTAGAAGAAAAGATAGGAGTTAATATTCTATTCAGTATTATTAGTATGATTCTTTGTCTGCCTTTGATTTTCTTTATAAACAAGTGTTGTCCTTTTATTGTAGGTAGAAAAATTAAATAATTGCTTACATATTAAATAATAGAATTATCTTTATTCTGAGAAAGTAATTTATACATTCTCAGAATTTTTTTATTATTAAAATCACCAGAGGTTTTATATTTTCCGGTTTATTTCCGGGTATTTTAAATAATTGATTTTGAAGGAAGAAAATATTTCTAAATATATTTTCATTTTTCGAAATCAATTATTTTTTTGAATGTTACTAATCTGTTTTTTGAAATCAATCAAAGTTTATTTGATATAGTAATCAAGTTTAATACGGATATTATGTGAATAATATTAAATATAGATAAATTATTGGTATACAATATCAAATATATCTGTCTTTAATTGTCTTCTAATTTTTATTTTTATAATTTTATAAAATATAACTTTAAAAATACATAATATGAAAACTAAAACACTATTCGTTGCAATTATTCTCTCTTCTTTTTGTTTGATGAGTCATGCACAATTAAAAGTACTTTCCAATGGTAAAGTTGGAATTGGTACTAATACTCCGACGTACGGTTCTTTAGAAATCGGAAAATCCGGGATTAATAATGGATTAGCCATTTACGATAGTTCGTTAACTGATGCTCTTCCTTTAAAATTATATTCTAATGGAAATTATGGGTATTTAAATTTTGGAGGAGTAGCAAAACAAGGAATAACAATAAATAAAAATGGTGGTATTGGTTTTGGGGCCGATCCTTCCATAGGATTAGATACTCCTTCGTATATTAATATATATACTTATAACAGGTGTCCATTTATGGCTTATGCAAAGTTTCCGCATGATTATGGTGATATAATAAAAGTTTATTCATGGCGGGATACCGATATGACCTATGTAGTGAGAAATGCACGGGTTAGTGGGAGTCCGTTTACTTTTTATGTGACCGGAGATGGAAGCGTATATTCAAAAGGTAGTTTGCTTACGGCTTCCGATGAATCTTATAAAGAGAACATAACTTCCATAAATAATAGCTTGAACACTATAAAGCGAATGCGTGGGGTTACATATAAACTAAAAGGGCAGGATAATGAAATGGCTACTGTAAATACTCTTCAAAGTGATGTTTCTTCCAGAGATACTTTATCCGCTCAGTCTCCTGTACCGATTGAAATCGTCAATAAGATAAAAGCTGAAAAGAAAAGAAAGAAGGCCGGTTTTATCGCTCAGGAATTGGAAGAAATATTTCCGGAAGCTGTTTATACATTACCCAATGGAAAGAAAGCCATTGCTTATTCTGAAATAATTCCTTTATTAGTGGAAGCTATCAAAGAACAACAGAATGAAATTGACGAATTGAAACAAGCTAAAAGCATTCAAACCCGATCTGCTATTAGTGATGCAGACGAGCAATCGGATGTAAACTCATTGCTGGATGAAAAGCTGAAAGCCAAACTTTATTCCAATATACCCAATCCTTTTAAGGAGCAGACTACTATTTCTTTCTTTATCCCCGAAGCATCTTCCAGAGCCAGTATCCATATCTATAACCTTCAAGGAAAACAGATTAAACAAATCAATATTGAGTCACGAGGAAATGGTTCAGTAACTATCAATGGCTATGAGTTGATTCCGGGAATGTATATGTATTCATTGATTGTAGATGGTAAAGAAGTTGATACGAAAAAGATGATATTAACCGAATAAATGTGAGGTAATTATGAATAGAATATTACAATTTACGATTTTCATGTTTTTGGGTACTTTATTGTATTCTCAGAATGTAATTATTGATGGTGTCATATTTTCCGCTGATGGGAAAACATTGATTAAGTATCCAAGAGAAAGAATAGATGAAAAATATGTTATTCCGGAGGGTACGGAAATTATAGATGAAGAAGCTTTTTTAAGTACTGCCTATTTACATGAGATAACTTTACCAACCTCGTTGAAAGAAATAAGGGATGATGCCTTTGCTGGAAGTTCTGCTACTTGCATTGTTTGGTCGAATTTTCCTGCAATAATAGGTAAAGGTATTTTTGAATATTCACATATAAAAGAATTTAGATTATCAAATAATAATTTAGATTGTTCGTTAATAGAAGGAGTTTTATTTTCTAAGGACAAGAGAGTATTACTTAAATATCCTCCCCAAAAAGATGGAGATTATTATATCGGGGAATATTCAATTCCTGAAGGAACTGAATTTGTAGAAGAAAGAGCATTTGAAAGTGCAACCTTACAACATGTCATATTACCCTCTACATTAAAAGAAATAGGCGATCATGCTTTTTGGGTTATTTCTCCTATTCCAACAAGAACTGATGATCCTTATTATCGAAGATTATGGAGAGTTACTTGCCGTACTATTACTCCTCCTCTTATTATTGGAGATCCGTTTGCGTATCCCCGTGCAATAGAGCTCTATGTACCAGATATTAGTTTTGATGTATATTATAATACTGTAGGTTGGAAAGAGTTTAAGACTATAAATGATGTAGAAACTCCTTCATCTTTAAAACTGCTACTATCTCCTACTACTTTGAAAGTAAGTTTGACTGATGGTTATTTGAATTTGACAAGTGAAAAAGAACTGTCGAGAGTAATGATCTATACTTTAAATGGTTTAGAAATCGCGAGCTATACTTTGAATGGTTATCGCTACAGTGAAGAGATTACTAATCAATTTCCGGAACTCTTTGTATTGAAAGTAATCTATGCAGATGGTACGGAAGATATTTTTAAACTTTATAAATAGTTGATGTTATGAATAAAATATTTTCGTTTATAATTTTCATATTTGGGGGTACTTTATTGTATTCTCAAAATGTTGTGATTGATGGGGTTACCTTTTCGGCAGATGGAAAGACTTTGATAAAGTATCCACAAGATAAAATGAATGAAGAATATATTGTTCCAGAAGGGACAGAAGTGATAGGTGAAAGTGCCTTTAAATCTAATTATTATTTGCGGACTATAATACTTCCATTGTCATTAAATAAGATAGACGATCACGCTTTTGTGGGCCTTTATTTAACATCTGTCACTTGGAAACATTTTCCTGAATCTATAGGAAAACAACTTTTTGGAAAAAGTAATGTATTAATATTTGACACATTGAATGATAGCGATAATTGTATATCAGTAGATGGTGTACTCTTTTCTAAAGATCAAAAGATTCTTTTACGTTTTCCAAATGCGAAAAATGGTAGCGAAGAAACCTATGAAATACCTGAAGGTACAGAAGTTGTTTCTACCAGAGCTTTTGAAGATAGTAGAATTTATAATAGAATTACTTTACCTTCTTCGTTGAAACTAATAGAAAATGAAGCTTTTGCTGTGGAAGAGCGAACTCCAACTACCCAAACGTAAGATATGGTTATTACTGGATTTGGAACGTAGTTTGTAATGCGTTAATTCCTCCTACTATAGTGGGCGATCCTTTTATTAACCATTATGAGGTTAATTTATTTGTTCCCGAAAAAAGTATTGAAATCTATCGTAGTACTCCTTATTGGCAAGATTTTCGCTCAATAAATGGGGATACTGGTATAAATACGACTCAAGTGGGAAATTCTTTTTCAAAAATTTGGATACAGAGTGGAATACTGTATTTGGAAAGTGGCAAAGAGGTTGAAACGGTAGATGTATATGATGCTAATGGAGTTTGCATCTGGAATGAATATATCAATAACAGAACGTGGGAATTGATTACTTCTAAACTATCCAAAGGATTACTTTTAGTGAAAGCTACTACTGTTGATGGTAGTCAGGAAACTTTTAAACTATCAAATTAGATTTTGTGATAAGAATGTTTGAGTAAGGAAGTTTGTAGATGTGTTATATATAAAAATAAAGAAGTCGTAAAAATAAACTTTTAATAAAATATAGAGGATTATGAATAAAATATTGCTATTTTTTATTTTCATATTTTGGGGAACTTTATTGTATGCTCAGGATGTAGTGTTTGATGGTGTCATTTTCTCGGCTGATGGAAAAACGTTAATTAAATATCCACGAGATAAAGTCGGTGAAGAATATATAGTGCCAGAAGGTACAGAAATAATAGGTGAAAATGCATTTGAATTTACAAATGTAATTAGGGTTACATTGCCTTCTACTTTAAAGGAAATCAGAGATTTTGCTTTTAAGGACTGTCGATTTTTAGAATGGGTTGTTTGGAAAAATTTTCCTAAAATAGGTAATAGCATTTTTTGGAACACCCATACTCAATTTGAAATATCTGATGATAATAAAGAGTCTGTTTTGGTTGATGGTGTTCTTTTTTCAAAAGATAGAAGGTGTTTACTACTACATCCCCCAGTTGTTAATTCCACATGTAACAATTATATTGTACCTGAAGGAACGGAAATTATAAGTGAAAGAGCTTTTGATGGTACGGAAATATCTGAAGTGATTCTACCATCATCATTACAGAGTATTGAGAATTTAGCTTTTAGAGTAAGGAGAGGGGTGTCTGTTAGAGCTCCAAATTACGACAATTATTTTTTATATTTAAAAAACCTTGTTTGTAAATCACCAATCCCTCCGTCACTTATTGGAAATCCATTTATATATCCAGAGGGAATAGAACTACGGGTTCCATATGAATATATAGAAACTTATCAGAATTCACCTGTTTGGAAAGATTTTAAGGGTGTTTATGGACTTTCTATAAATAATCAATCAGTGAAATCAACAAAGGTATGGTTAGATGGGCAAACAATGAATGTACAAAGTGATCAATTTATAGTAAAAATTCAATTGTATAATTCGATTGGTATATTGTTACATGATTATACTGTTGATAATTTATTTTATTGTTTTGATATAGATCAAACATCATATGATTTGTTGTTGATAAAAGTTAATTATGCTGATACTTCTGAGGATGTTTTTAAAATTAGTAAATAGAACAGATATGAAAAAAATTATATGTTTTTTGTTGGTAATAATTGTGGCTAATACAATATTGTATGCACAAATTGAGGGTGTAATAAAATGGGAGGAAAATAAAGATTTTACTTATCAAGAAATAGATAAATATGTCAATATTACTTCCGCATCAGGATATGTAGAAACTATTGGAGCTCCCCAATTACCTTATTGTATAAAAACATTTCTTGTACCCATAAACTCCCAAGTATCTTTACAAGTAAAAAAAGTAAAAAAGCAATTACTAAAAGAAGGTATTTTATTATATCCAGTTCAACCTCCTGTATCTGTAGGTCAAGAAGATTTGGAGTGGGTAGACCCAGATAGCCTTATTTATAATTCTTTAAATCCATTTCCGGGCAAATACGCTGAAATTATATCAGAAAAAGAAGATTTTGGTTATCATTTAGTAAAAGTTAAATTCTATCCATTGGAATATATTCCTAACAGTAGAGAATTATATATATGTGACATTACTTTTTCTTTAAATTATTCAGTTACAAAAACTGCAATATCTTCTTATTCTGTAGCGAAACAATCGGAATATTTATATCAATTAGACCAAGACTATATTCGGTCAGTGATAGACAATAAAGAAATACTAAAAGATATAGTTCCTAATATAAAAGAACTGGTAAGAAAAGAAAGTTATGTGATAAAAAACACGATACCAACTTATAATATAAGTTCTACTATTGGGATACAATTTCCAGAGTATTTGATTATTACTAATGAAGCTTTAAAAGATAATTTTCAAATATTAGCTGATTGGAAAACAAAGAAAGGAATACCGACCATAATAGAAACTGTAGAAAATATTGCTTCTGCATATCCGGGAAGTGATTTGCAAGAGAAAATACGTAACTATTTGATTTATGTGAGGCAGAATTACGGACGCTTGTTCGTGTTGTTAGGTGGTGATACTAATATTGTGCCTGCACGTATAAAAAAATCAAGAGAAGGAGGCTCTAATTGGGTTGCTACAGATTTTTATTATTCGTGCGTAGAGGGAGGAAATTGGAATTCTAATGGGAATAATATATTTTTTGAATCGACAGATTATGATAATCGTAATGATGTTGGATGGTCGTTTAAATTAGGGAGAGCACCTGTCGAAAATTTGGTAGAAGCCAAAGCATTTATAGATAAAGTTATTCACTACGAAAAGGCTGATATGAATATTGATTATTCTTATATTAATAATTCTATGGCTGCGGATGCTTTTATTACAAAAAGCGAAAATACTTTAGGTAACTTGTCTAATAGTGGAAGAGAAGAAATTGCTAATTATTATAATGGAAAAGGATTAAATCGTTGGTTAATTTATGATCACTACAATTGTAAAAGTAATACTTCAGTTTGTAATGGTAGGCATACAAATGATACATATGTAGATTCATCAAAAAAAGGAGAAGAACTGAATAAAACTAATTTTGTTGCAGCTTTACAGAATGGTGGAAATTCTGGTTTGAATCATTTTCATCTAATTTATCATATGGATCATTCATCTCCGGGAAGTATGGGTACTTCATCTAAAGATAAAAATGAATCAATATCAAATTGGGATGTTGACAATTTGGATAATGGAAGTTATTATAGTATCCTAATGTCGGGAGGATGTTTTCCTGCAGATATTACAAAAGATTGTATCGCGGAACATTTTTTAAGTAATTTGAATAAGGGAGCTGTTGCTTTTTTAGGGAATACAGATAATGGTTGGGCTGATGAATATGGTAGGTTTAATATTTTGTTGAATGAATTATATAAAAGTAATTCTAATAGTTACTATGTTTGTAAACACTGAAAACCAACGCTCGTCGGGACGGGTGGTCCCGCCCCTTGCCGCTGGGCG